>CBFHPF010000091.1:0-5846 GCA_965657665.1 Alphaproteobacteria bacterium
CAATCGTATCACTGACACCGGCAGAAATCGTACCCTTATTGGTCAGGCTGAATTCAGCCACGCTATCGGCCTCAATTGCCGTGCCGAAAGAAGCAGAAATTGTCCCCTGCGCGCCATTGGTCACGGTCACATCCATATTATGTGTGCCGTCCGTATCGGAGAAATCCAAAGCCGTTTGATTTGAAGAAACAGTCGCAGTCGCCGAAGACGCATTGTTGAACACCACATCGCCGGTGACATCTTGCATGGTCACGCCGCGATTGGCGGTGTTGGAAATCGTGCCGTTATTATTGATGACATATGTGCCGGTGCTGTCATCAGCGTTGATGACATTATTGGTCGAGGCAGAAATTGTGCCGGTATTATTCATCGTCATGGACCCTGAATAAGCGGTCAGGTCAATCGTATCACTTGAGCCGGCTGAAATCGAACCGGCATTGGTAAAGTTCAAGCTCGCACTATTGGACAAGATAAGCGCCGAGTCCGTTGGCGAGGTCATAACGCCGGTGCTGCTATTGGTGAACGAAAACTGCCCGACCCGGTCTGCCGTCAACAGGCCAAGCGTGCCATTATTGACAATGGTAGAACTGACATCGCTGGTCGAGGCCGAACCGGAATCATTCAGCAAAATGCCGTCAATCGATGCGCCGCTATTATTGGTGATGATCAATTGATCCGTATCACTCGCGTCAATATTTGTGATATTACCGCCGCTATTATTGGTGATGGTCAGGCCGGTTTCGACACTGGTCGCATCAACACCATAGCCGCCGGCAGAGCCGATGGAGCCTGTATTGGTCAAGGACACATTGTCGGTTGAGTTTAAATCCAAGTCGAAGCCTGAACCGGCATTGGTCATAACAACATCATGCGCGGCATTGGTATTCAGCGCACTGCGCTCACCAAACACAACATCGCCGTAAATCACACTGCCATCGCCGATGGTCAGCGTTACGTCGCCCGCTTCCACACCACCGGCATCGGCTTCATTAAACACGATATTACCGCCAACATCGGCTGTCATATCAAGCACGATGTCACCTTCAATTTCAAAGCCCGCAATATCAACCGAGGAAATATCTGCTGATACACCGGCGCCGGGGTTACCTTGGTTTGAACCGGTAATAAGCTCAAAATCGACGACGGATGTATGGGTGTCGGTTTCTTCGGGGTCCGGCACAGTGTTGGTATCGGTCCGTGTTGAGCCGGTGACACAGCGCCCATCAATATCAAAAGTGTAATTATTGCCTGATGCGAAACGCATGCCACCGCCGGTATCCGCATCAAAGGTCAGGCCGTTGAAAGGTTGATGGCTATCACCGCCATTATTGATAATGTTTGGCGCGCCTTCTAGATTGGTGACGGTGCGCGATACGGCGCCGCCTGTAATAGACTGAACGGTAATGCTGTAGAGCGTCTCGGCGTCAAAGTCAGATGAGAAGCCGGTAACTGTGCCGGCAGAGGTAAGCGGCAAGATTTCGTCAGCGTTCATAATGCCGTCGCCATCAACGTCAAACACACAATAGCCAAGGGCAAAATCTGTCGTCACTTGCGCATAGGCCGTGCTCGGCCAAGTGGCCCAAACAACCGCGGACGCCATGAAAGACGCGACTATGCGAACAGCAGATTTCAACGCAAAAACCTCAACCCATACAGACTTAAAAAATTAAGCTGATTCTAGGCAAGCTCGCCGTTGCGCGACTGCAATTTATTGTGAGTAGTGTTGCTAAATTAATGGCGGGAGTGACGGGACTCGAACCCGCGACCTCCGGCGTGACAGGCCGGCGCTCTAACCAATCTGAGCTACACCCCCGCAAGAGGTGTTGTGAGCCACTGATTAAATCGCAGTGTTCACGAAGTCAAGCCATAGTCGACTTGAGGGAAATGGTGGGCGGTGACGGGATCGAACCGCCGACCCTCTCGGTGTAAACGAGATGCTCTCCCAGCTGAGCTAACCGCCCCACGGATGAAGCACTTACCCCATCGCGCTGAAAAAAGCAAAAAAAAACATCGACCGTCCCAAAAAAAGAACGGTCGATGCTAATTGAAGCGACGCTGCTTAGTTTACGGCGTCTTTCAGAGCTTTACCGGCCTTAAATTTCGGCTGGTTAGAAGCTTTAATCTGGATGGTCTCACCTGTACGCGGGTTACGACCGGTTGTCGCTTTACGGTGCGATACAGAGAAAGTGCCGAAACCGACCAAGCGAACTTCGCCTTTCTTGCTCAATGTACCTGCGATGTTGTCAAAGACAGCGTCAACAGCTTTTGTTGCGTCGGCTTTTGACAGACCTGCGTCGTCAGCAACTTGGCTAATCAGATCATTCTTATTCATGGTTCACCCTCCTTAAATTGGCACCTGAATCTTCACAAATAAAGCCTATCTGCCGATTCCGACCCGCGTCAAAGTAAAATCGACAGATTAAAATCAATTTTACAGCTGATTGTGGGTAATTTTTCAGTGCCGTTGAGAAGCCTCACCACCCGAATTCGAGCTTAATTTCTGGCTGGCGTAATAGGCTTCTTCATCCCATTCAATCGCCGTCGGCGCAGATACCAGCGCGTGCTTCAAAACCTGGTCCATATTTTCGACCGGAATAATTTCCAATCCGGCCTTAATATTCTCAGGAACATCCGCAAGGTCTTTCTCATTATCTATAGGAATCAATACCTTAGAGATACCCCCGCGCAAGGCAGCAAGAAGCTTTTCTTTCAACCCGCCAATTGGCAGCACCCGACCGCGCAAAGTCACCTCGCCGGTCATCGCCACTTCTTTGCTCACCGGAATACCGGTCATTACGGAAACGATTGCCGTTGCCATTGCCGTGCCGGCCGACGGGCCATCCTTCGGGGTCGCCCCTTCGGGCACATGAACGTGGATATCTTTTCTTTCAAAAAGAGGGGGCTCAATGCCAAAAACCGTCGCGCGCGAGCGCACATATGACGATGCGGCGTTGATTGATTCTTTCATCACATCGCCCAATTTACCGGTCGTGGTCATCCGACCTTTGCCCGGCAGCATGACACCTTCAATGGTCAATAGCTCGCCGCCGACCTCTGTCCATGCCAAGCCGGTAACGGCACCGATTTGGTCTTCCTTCTCGGCCAAACCGAAACGGAATTTCTCAACACCGGCATAATCGCCGATATTGCCCTCATCAATGGTGACGCTTTCCTCTTCGCCCTTGACGATTTTCGTCGTTGCCTTGCGTGCCAAAGACGCGATTTCACGCTTCAGGCCGCGCACCCCTGCCTCGCGCGTATAATTGCGCACGATTTTGCGGATACCGCTAATATCAAGAGCAAACTCGCCAACCCGCAAGCCATGCTCTTCGACTGTTTGTGGCAGCAAATGCTCCTTGGCGATTTCAATCTTCTCATCTTCGGTGTAACCGGCGATGCGAATAACTTCCATACGGTCAAGCAACGGCCCGGGGATATTCAGGCTGTTAGCTGTCGTGACAAACATCACATTCGACAGGTCATAATCGACCTCCATGTAATGGTCGGCGAATGTGTTGTTTTGTTCCGGATCCAACACCTCCAGCAAAGCCGAAGACGGGTCACCACGATAATCAGCGCCCAGCTTATCGATTTCATCCAGCAAAATGAGCGGATTGGTGGTTTTCACCTTTTTCATCGACTGAATGATTTTGCCCGGCATAGAGCCAATATAAGTGCGACGGTGACCGCGAATTTCGCTTTCATCGCGCACGCCACCCAAAGACATGCGCACGAATTCACGACCTGTCGCCTTGGCAATTGATTTGCCGAGCGAGGTTTTACCAACGCCGGGTGGGCCGACGAGGCACAAAATCGGGCCACGCATTTTCTTGGCACGCTGCTGCACAGCGAGATACTCAAGAATGCGCTCTTTGACTTTTTCCAAGCCATAATGGTCAGAGTTCAGCACGTTTTCGGCATGCGTCAGGTCTTTTTTGATACGGCCTTTTTTGCCCCACGGCACGGCCAGCAGCCAATCAAGATAGTTGCGAACAACGGTCGCCTCGGCTGACATCGGGCTCATGGATTTGAGCTTCTTCATCTCAGCATCGGCTTTTTCACGCGCTTCTTTCGACAGCTTGGTGTTGGCAATTGCCTCTTCCAATTCGGCCAACTCGCCGCTGCCTTCTTCGCCCTCGCCCAATTCCTTCTGAATGGCTTTCATTTGCTCATTGAGATAGTACTCGCGCTGCGTCTTCTCCATTTGCCGTTTCACACGGCCACGGATTTTCTTTTCAACCTGCAACACGCCAACCTCGCCTTCCATGTGGCCGAGAATGGCCTCTAGGCGTTCAGTGACAGACAGGATTTCCAGCAATGCCTGCTTTTCATCAAGTGAAATATTCAGATGACCGGCAATGGTGTCGGCCAGCTTCACCGGGTCATCGATTTGATTGACATTGGTTTGCACTTCCGGCGGGATTTTGCGATTCAACTTCACATAGCCATCAAACTGGCTAATCGCCGTACGCATCAGCGCGACGATTTCCTCGTCATTTTCGACAGCGTCTTCGTTCAACGCCAGCGCGCTGGCTTCAAAGAAATTATCATTATGAAGATATTCTAGAATTTGCGCCCGTGCTTGTCCCTCGACCAGCACTTTCACCGTGCCGTCGGGCAGCTTCAGCATTTGCAGCACCGTGCCGATTGTGCCGATGCCGTGCATATCGCTTGGCGACGGGTCATCTTGGTCGCCATCTTTTTGGCTGACCAGCAGCATTTCCTTGTCATCCGCCATAACATCTTCGAGCGCGCGAATGGATTTTTCGCGACCGACAAATAGCGGAACAATCATGCCCGGAAAGACAACGATATTGCGCAGGGGCAGAACCGGTAGGACTACCGGAATTTCTTTATTCTCTTCGCCTTGTGTGCTCATTTTTTTCACTTTCCACTGGTCGCGTTACGATTCCATTAACTCATCAATTAACCGGCGATTCCAATCGCGTGGTCAAAACGATATGTTAGTGATGTGGGTATCATCCACATGGTTTTCAATGTGCAGACGCAATTGAACCCGCGACAAAACAGCCGCGTACGCAAATCAATGACTAAAAACGGCTAAATTAAGAGGCTGCCGGCTCGCTCGCGGCTTCCTCTTCCTTTTTGGCGTAGATATAAAGCGGCTTGGCTGTGCCTTCGACGACTTCTTTGCTAATAACCACTTCTTCAACGCCATCCATGCCCGGCAATTCAAACATGGTATCCAGCAAAATGCCCTCAATAACCGAGCGCAACCCGCGCGCGCCGGTTTTCCGCTCAATCGCTTTGCGGGCGACAGCCAGCAGCGCGTCGTCTTGGAAGGTCAGCTTGCTGTCTTCCATATCGAACAGGCGTTGATATTGTTTGACCAGCGCGTTTTTCGGCTGGCTCAAAATCGTTACCAGAGCGTTTTCATCCAAATCTTCCAGCGTTGCCAGCACAGGCAAACGGCCAACAAATTCAGGAATCAGACCGAATTTGAGTAGGTCTTCCGGCTCAAGCTCTTTCAGCAATTCGCCGGTATTGCGCTCTTCAGGCATTTCAACACGGGCGTTAAAGCCGATGGATGTCTCATTACCGCGCCGCGAGATAACCCGCTCAAGTCCGGCAAATGCACCACCACAAATAAACAGGATATTTGTCGTATCAACTTGCAGGAATTCTTGCTGCGGATGCTTGCGCCCACCTTGCGGCGGCACAGAAGCGACCGTGCCTTCCATAATTTTCAAAAGCGCCTGCTGCACGCCTTCACCTGACACATCACGCGTGATGGACGGGTTATCGGCTTTGCGGCTGATTTTATCGACCTCATCAATATAAACGATACCGCGCTGCGCCCGCTCGACATTATAGTCGGCAGCCTG
>CBFHPF010000092.1:0-5695 GCA_965657665.1 Alphaproteobacteria bacterium
GGCGGCACCGCTATCGCGGGTTTTCACCAGCTTGGCCGGGCTGCCCGCAATGATTGAATTATCGGGAAACTCGCTGCCTTGCGTGACGATAGAATGACCCGCGACAATGCAATTATTGCCAATCTTTGCGCCATCCATAATCGTTGCGTTAATGCCGATAAGGCATTTATCGCCAATGGTGCAGCCATGCAGGGTGACGTGATGGGTGATTGAGCAATCATCGCCGACAATCGTTGGTGTGCCGCCGCCGACATGCACCATGACGAAGTCTTGGATGTTCGTCCGTGCGCCAATCTCGATATGATACATCTCGCTGCGCATAACAACATGCGGCCAAACCGAGCTTTCCGGCCCGATGCTCACTTTGCCGAAAATCAGCGCCGTGTCATGCACCCAAGCGGTTTCGTCGATGGTAATCTCACTCATTTGCTGCCCCATTTATGCTTATCGTAAAGACCGGATGGAAACGATAATCCGTCCCAAAACGGAAAGATAGACAAAAGCGGCGAATATCAGCGCGACTTGCGCGAAATAAGCCGGATAGAGCAGGGTCAACGCGAAAAACATAATGGTTTCGGTACCTTCAGCCAGTCCGGCTAAATAATATAGGCCCTTCTTGCCTTGTGCGTCAGTGGTTTTCCCGCGTTTTTCCGCTTGGATGGCGAAGGCCAAAAAGCCTGTCATCGACATGGCGAAACTGGAAAGCAAAACTGTGGCGGCAAATGCGTTATGCGTGTCGTAAAGCACAAACCCTAGCGGCAATAGCGCCCAAAGCAGAAAATCACTGACAATATCGAGGTAAGCCCCCAGATCAGTCGCACCATTGCGCCGTGCCACAGCACCATCAAGCCCATCAGCGAGGCGATTTAAGGCCAAAAGAAGGAGCGCCAACCCAAATTGCCCTTGGGTGATGGCATAAAAACACCCTATCCCAATAAAAAAACCGCCAATAGTAATACTATTGGCGGAGATTTTACCTGAAACTACATTGGCAACCGCGTTAAGCGGCGGGTCAATGAGCTTGCGTAGGGTTGAATCAAGCATATTAGCTTGCGCGTTGCACCAGACTGTCAATGGCATCGCGATAATCGCGTTCCATATCTGAAACAACGTCTTCAATTGTTTGCACTTTTTCAATGCCACCAATACCTTGGCCTGAACCCCAAATATCCTTCCAGGCTTTGGTTTTCATATTGCCGCCGGAGCCGAAATCCATTTTCGATTTATCAGCATCAGGCAGATTGTCTGGGTCAAGACCGGCTTTGGCGATAGACGGTTTCAGATAATTGCCGTCAACGCCGGTAAAGAGCGATGAATAGACAATATCTTCGGCGGCGCTTTCAACCAGCATGTCTTTATAGCCTTGGTCGGCATTGGCTTCTTCAGTGGCGATGAAGCGCGAGCCGATATAGGCCAAGTCAGCGCCCATAGCCAAAGCTGAGGCGACGCAATAGCCGTCACCCATAGCGCCGGACAGCAAAATTGTGCCATCAAACCATTCTTTAACTTCGCGCACCAAAGCGAAAGGCGACAGCGCACCGGCATGACCACCGGCACCGGCGCAGACCAAAATCAGGCCGTCAACACCTTGTTCGGCAGCTTTTTTGGCGTGTTTAACGCTGATGACATCATGAAACACCACACCGCCATAGCTATGCGCAGCTTCTACAATAAACTCCGGCGGACGCAGGGATGTAATGATAATCGGCACTTTATGCTTCACGCAAATATCCATGTCGGTTTTCAGCCGATCATTTGATGCGTGGCAAATCTGGTTGACCGCATAAGGCGCAACATATTTATCAGGATTGGCGGCTTTATATTCAGCCAGTTCGGTATTGATGCGGGTCAGCCATTCGTCGAGAACCTCAGACGGGCGCGCATTCAAAGCCGGAAAAGAACCCACAATGCCGGCTTTACATTGAGCAATCACCAATTCCGGTCCGGAGACCAAAAATAGTGGTGAACCAACAACGGGGATACGCAGATTGTTCTGCAGAACTTCAGGTAATGCCATAATAACTCTCCAATTTCTGATGAAGAAATTAACCCTTTTACCGCCTAAGGCAAGGCGACAAATTTGACTATTTCAATGCCGCATATACCAGTTGCCCCAATTGTGGGCGCAACGGATAAGTGGCAGCCGGCATAAGCTGTGTCATCAGAATAACCGTCATATCTTCTACCGGATCATTCCAGAAAATAGTACTGGCCAGCCCACCCCAAGACGTGTTGCCCATGGAAGTGGTGGAAACCGTAACACCATCATCAATCGTCACTGACAAGCCAAGACCGAAACCGGTGCCCGGATAAGCCACTTCGGTGAACATACCAAAACCATGCTCTTCCAAAGTGCGATTATGCGGCAGTTGATTGCTGCCCATTTTAGCCACTGTCTTGCGGTTTAAAATATACGCGCCATTGGCACCTGTGCCGCCACGGCGCAACATATCTGCAAATTTAAAATAGTCTTCCATGGTCGACAAAAGCCCGCCGCCACCGGATAGAAACTCGCGCCCCGGCGCGTAAATGGTTTTTTCCGGACTATCCGCCAATGACGTGACGCGCTTAATCGGGTCGAAGCTATAATTATGCATCAGCCGATGACGCTTATCGTCGGGGATATGGAAAAACGTATCCGGCATCCCGAGCGGGTCGAAAATATGCTGCTTGAAATAAGCATCCAACGTCTGGCCGGAAACCAACTCGACAATATGCCCCAACACATCAGTGGCGACGGAATAATTCCAAGCCGTGCCGGGGGAAAAGAGAAGCGGCATTTCAGCCAGCTTCTCGCAAAGCTGCGCCAAATTCATTTTCTCAGACCGCGCGCCATTAATCTTATTATTGCGATAAATCGCGTCCACCGGATGCTCCAATAAAAAATCATAGGTAAAGCCCGCTTGATGGGTCAGCAAATCATGTAGCGTAATCATCCGGTCAGGGTCACGGGTCGTGTAATCGCTGGCGGTGCCACTATCAAAAACCTTCACATCCTTAAAGGCCGGAATAAACTTGGTAATCGGGTCGGTCAGCATGACCAGACCGCGCTCATAAAGCTGCATAATGGCGACTGAGGTAATCGGCTTGGTCATGGAATAAATGCGGAAAATCGCACTGTCGTCTAGTTCGAAGCCGCCTTCAAAAGCGCTTTTACCTTGATGGCTGAGCAGGGCCATTTTGCCTTCGCGCGCGACTGAGATTGACAGACCGGCAAATTTTTCGCGCGCCAGATAAGACTGGAAAAAAGTCGGAATGGCCGCAAGACGCTCGCGGTCAAATCCCAATTTCTCGGCATCTTCAAAAACATAATCAGTCATTTTTATTTTCCTTCCAACTCCATGTTGTGAGCCAGCAAGACAAACGCATAAACAAAAGCAATTTCATGCAGCTGGTTAAACCGTCCGGCTTTGCCGCCATGCCCCGCCGTCATTTCAGTGCGCAGCAAGCTAAGGCCCTCATCTTGGCGCGTGGCGCGCAGGCGCGCAATCCACTTTGCCGGTTCCCAATAAGTTACGCGCGGGTCGGTTAACCCGCCGGTCGCCAAAATATGCGGATAGGCTTTCGCCTCAATATTTTCATAAGGCGCATAGCCGGCAATCAAATCATAAGCCTCAGCGCTCTCAATCGGATTGCCCCATTCCGGCCATTCCGGCGGGGTCAGCGGCAGGCTGGCATCCAGCATGGTGGTCAGCACATCGACAAATGGCACTTCGGCAATGGCGCTGCAAAAAAGGTCGGGCGCAAGATTTACCGTCGCGCCGACCAGCAAGCCACCGGCGCTGCCGCCATGAATGGAAATTTGCCCTGCTTTGGTGAAGCCGCCTTCAATCAATGCTTCAGCCGATGAGACAAAATCGCGAAACGTATTGGTCTTTTGCGGCCCGCGCCCTTGCATAAACCAATTATGTCCGCAGGCTTTGCCGCCGCGAATATGCGCAATCGCATAAATGAAACCGCGATCAACCAGGCTCAAACGGGTGACGGAAAACGCGGCCGGAATGGTGATGCCATAAGAGCCATAGCCATAGAGCAGCACGGGCGCAGTGCCATCCAAGGCCGTGTCTTTATGATACAGCAGCGACACCGGAATTTGTGCGCCATCATGGCCGGTGGCGATTATACGCCGCGTTACATAATCTTCCGCCGTATGACCGCTCGGCACATTTTGAGTTTTGCGTAAAACCCGCGCACCGCTGGTCATATCATAATCGAAAGTCTGCGTTGGCGTTGTCATTGAGGCATAGGTGAAGCGCATTTCGGCGGTGTCATATTCCGCCATTGCGCCAAAGCTCACATCATAAGCCTCTTCATCAAAAGCAATCGCCGCTTGAGATCCGTCACCCAGATTGTTGATTTCAATGCGCGGCAGCGCGTTTTCGCGCACCAATACCGCCATGTGATCGGCGAAAGGCATTGCGTCCAAAATCAGACAACCGGCTTTGTGCGGGCGCAATATCTGCCAGTCCGACTTGTCGCCCTTATCTATCGGTAGCGGCGCGGTGACGATCTGAAAATCATCGGCTTTGCCGTCTTTGTCCCAATTGGTGACAATCACCAGGCGATTACGCGCTGCATCATCATCAATTTCATATTCAATACCGGTCTCGCGTGGCGCAACGCATATGGGCGCGGCTTCGGGCTGATGCGCGTCAATCAGATGCGCTTCTGCCGTTTGATGGTCATGCGCTGAGATAATCAAATAGCGACCCGAACGGGTTTCTGACAGGCCGATGAAAAAGCCGCTATCGGCTTCTTCATAAATGCATGCATCGTCTGATTGGGCTGTGCCGATTTTGTGCCGCATAATTTTATGCGGTCGATGGTTTTCATCAATCGCCACATAGAACAGATATTCTCCGCATGCCGACCAGCCAAAGCTGCCGCCGGTATCGAGCAAAATATCGTCCAGGTCTCGCCCGCTTTTAATATCGCGCAGACGCACCGTGAAATATTCCGAGCCTTTATCATCATAACCCCACGCCAAAAGCCGCTCTTGCGGGCAGGCGGCATGATTGATGATTTTAAAGAAATTTTTGCCTTCGGCTTCTTGGTTGCCGTCAATCAGCACGCGCATATCATCGGCTTGGCTGTTGCGCGCGCCGCAGCAAACAAGCGGATGCTCGCCGCCGCTGACATAGCGCGTGACAAAAGCCAGCCCGCCTTGATTGACCGGCACACCGGCCTCATCTTCTTGTATGCGCCCGCGCATTTCAGCGAAAAGCGTTTCCTGCAGCGCAGAAGTCGGTGCCATTACTTTATCGGTGTAAGCGTTTTCCGCTTCCAAATGCGCTCGAATTTCCGCGTTCAGTGCTTGCGGGTCTTTCATCACCGCTTGCCAATTATCATCGCGCAACCAAGCATAAGGGTCGGCGCGGGTGATATTATGATAAGTATCGCTATACGGTTTTTCGGCCGCTTGAGGCGCGCCGGACGGTGCTTTCAACATTATTCGTCGACCGTCTTGCCATTGCCGTCTTTCAGAACCATTGCCGTACCGTTCATGCAATAGCGCTGGCCGGTCGGTGGCGGGCCGTCGGGAAATACATGTCCCAAATGCGCGCCGCAATTGGCGCAAACGCTTTCTGTGCGTTTCATAAACAGCGTATTGTCGGGGCGGTCGGCAACCGCCGTAGCTGACACCGGCTCCCAAAAGCTGGGCCAGCCAGTGCCGCTATCATATTTTGTGCCGCTT
>CBFHPF010000093.1:0-5665 GCA_965657665.1 Alphaproteobacteria bacterium
GTTTTTGGCGATAGCGAGCCGGGCATACCAATGCCGACGCTCAGCGCTTTATGCGTCGCGCTTTCGGCTTGTTTAACCAGCTCAGCAATTGTGTTGATAATGGCTTGATAATCATCTGCCGGTGTCGCCACGCGCTCGCGCCAGACAATATCGCCGCCATCCGCCATCGCAATGGCTTCCATTTTGGTGCCGCCAAGGTCGAGACCGAAGCGCATCAGATAACCAGAGGCCCGTGATTGAGGCGCGGCAAAACATATTTGCCGAATAAATCTCATTCATCCCGGTGCGGATAGCCGGATAGGATAAACGCCTCAATACCGAGTTCGCGATAAGCGTTCAGCTTGGCTAAAACTTGGTCGGGGTCACCGACAATGGCTGCGCCGCAACCGGAGCGGGCGCGCCCGACACCGGTCCATAAATTATCTTCGACATAATCTCCGTCACCCGCCGCATTGGCAGCATCGCGCATCTCGGCTTGCCGACGCACCCCGACAGAGGCGCTATCGAGAGAGCGGTTGCGGATTTCCTCGCCGACGCCATCATCCAGCTTACTGATAAGCGTTTCGGCAGCGGCGCGGGCCTCGTCTTCGGTTTCGCGCACAATCACATGGGCGCGATAGCCGAATTTCAGCGTGCGATTATAGCCGTCAGCCCGTGTGCGCATATCGTCAAGAATGTCAGCGACCTTATCCATTGTGTCCGGCCACATAAGAAACACATCCGCCTCAGCAGCCGCCACATCGCGCGCCGGTGGCGATAGTCCGCCAAAATAAAACGGCGGGCATTTGCCGCTGCGCGTGCTCATGCGCGGCGGTTCCAAATCCAATTGAATATGCTCGCCATCCATGTGCAGCGTCTCGCCATTGAGCAGCGTGCGCAGCGCTTGCATGGTCTCGCGTGTGCGTTGATAGCGCGGCCCGCCATCCAGTGTTTGGCCCGGCATATCCGAGGAAATAATATTTATCGTCAGGCGACCATTGAGCATTTGGTCGAGCGTCGCCAATTGCCGCGCCAATTGCGGCACCCACATTTCGCCGCACCGCACAGCCACCAGCAGGCGCATTTGCTCAAGCATGGGCGCGATACCACCGGCAAAACTGATGCTGTCCATGCCCAGCGTATAGCCCGATGGCAGCAAAATATTATCGAAACCGTTTTTCTCAGCCGTCAGCGCAATATCGCGGCAATGCGGCCAACTGGCCTTCAGGCTTGGGTCTTCCACGCCCAAAAAGCGATAATCATCATCGCATAGGGCAGAAAACCAACTGACTTCAACTTGCGGATAATCTGTCATTTGAATTCATCTTTAATTACGGAAGCGGCACGCCTTCGGCTGCCTCAATCAGGGCGTAAACATCGGCGCGTGTCAATGTAATGTCACTGACTTTGGCGGCGGCTTGCAAGCGGTCAATCGATTGCGAGCCGATGAGCGCGATAGGGCGTGACGGATGCGCCAACACAAACGCCAAGGCAATGGCTGATTTATCTGTGTTTTCACGCGCTGCCAGTTCATCTAATTTAGCCACCAATGCTGGGGCGAGGCCTTCGCCGGTTGCCAAGGCACCGCCGCCCAAAGGCGACCAAGCGAGAAATTGCGTGTCGCTGGCCATGCAGCGGTCGAGCGAGCCGTCGCGCAGCATGGTAAGGTTTTGCAATGAATATTCCGATTGCAGCGAGATGAGCGGCGCTTTCAAAAATGCGCGCAGCGCGTCTTCTTGCGCGTGCGTATAATTGGATATGCCGACCATGCCGATTTTACCGGCTTGCACCAGCGCATCCAGCGCGGCAGCGGTTTCTGCCGGATGGGCAAACATATCGGGGCGGTGGATTTGATACAGATCAATATGCTCAGTTTGCATACGCGCGAGCGATGCATTGACGGCCTCCGCCAAATAGTCGGCAGATGCGATATAAGGCACACCCGGCCATATGCTGCCTTTGCTCGCCAGCACCATGCTGTCGCGCAATTGCGGCGTCGCTGCCAGCACTTTGCCAAGCAATGTTTCGCTTTCGCCAAAGGCTTTGCCGCCCCAATCGAGGCCATACACGTCAGCATTGTCGATAAGGTTCATGCCGCAATCGAGCGCGGCTTCAATGCGGGCAGTCGCTGCGCTGACATCATCGCCGACCAGTCGCCAGCAGCCGAAGCCCAAGGCGCCGACTTGTTTGTCGCCCAGCTTGCGCGGTGCGGTGTTCACTAAATTAGCAGTCTCGCTCATAACCCTACCTCCGACATGTCGATGCGGCGTTTTTCGCTCGCCGCCATTTGTGCCGCGACACCCATGGCGACGGCGCGATGCCCGTCAAGCGCATCGACAATCACTTCGGCCTCACCGCGCACGGCGGCCATAAACGCTTTGTTTTGATGGTAAGTTGCGCCTGAATGATAACCGGCGTTTAAAATTTCTTCCGGTACATGCACCGGATGTTCATCGACCGCCCATGTGTCGCGATGGCCATGGGTGACGATGTTTTGCGGCAGTAAGCACTCCACTTTGGCTTTGTCGCCTATGGCGCATAATTCCTCTGAGTGGCGCGAGCCTTCGGCAAACATGCAGAGGTCGAGCATGGCGCGTGCGCCATTGGCGAAGTCGAACACCACATAGGCATTATCCCATATATCGGGTGTGTGACCGCTATAGCTTTCGTCTAGATGATTGACGTTTTGCCCGCCTGAGGCGACGACACCGGTTGGTTCGCTGCCGATAATGCGGCGCATCAGGTCAAAAAAGTGACAGCATTTCTCAACCAGCGTGCCGCCGGTATTGACGTTGAAGCGGTTCCAATCGGCAACTTTGGGCAGAAACGGAAAGCGGTGTTCGCGAATGGACAGCATATGAATTTTGCCAATATCGCCGCGGTCAACGCGGTCAATCATATCCGCCAATGCGGGCTTAAAGCGATATTCCATACCGACTTGAAAGGTCAGCCCCTTATGGCCGACAGCTTGCATAACAGCGGCTGTATCTTGCAGCGTGGTGCATAGCGGCTTCTCACATAAAATCGGCTTACCCGCCTCAATTGCCGGCATCAGCACATTGATATGATGAAAATTTGGCGTGGCAATCACCAGCGCATCAAGGCTGTCATCAGCCAGCAAGCTCTCGAAATCATCGCTGCAGCTCGGCGTGCCGTCGCACATCGCGGCTGACTTGGCCAGCATATCGGCATCCGTATCAGCCAGCGCGGTCACTTGTGCGCCATCCAGCAGATTGAAGTTTTGAATATGCTCTTGGCCCATCATGCCCGCGCCGATAATGCCGATTTTCAACTCATCCATGGTTAAGCCCCATCATAGCCGGACAGTTTTTTGGCGGTCGCGCTTTTGGCAACATCGCCGGTATTTTTCCATGTGCCGAGCAATACATCGCCTAGCCCATTGGTGATACCCCAATTATAATTCTCATTGTGAAAATGATGCCGCATATGCGCCTCGCGCAACGCCGCGCCCCATGCGGTGAGCGGCTTATAGCTTTTGGTGTGGTGCGCCAAATGCGTCCATTCATAAACCAGATAATAAGCCGTGGAGGTGAGCAGCGGAATGAGCACGGCCTTTTGCGGCATATCGAGCAGCCAAAACAAAACGGCATAAGTGGCATAAAGCTGGATGAACATTATGATAATCGCCGAATTAGGCGCAAATTGCAGGTCGCGCCGTTCCGGATAAAGATGATGCCCATGATGCAGGCGGATTTGATAATCGCGCCAGAAGCCGGGCTTATCAGTAAGCGGGCGGTGCAGCGTATATTTATGCGTCACCCATTCAAAAAACGGGGCGAGCGCAATTACAAATAACGCCCAGCCCCAATAAGCCCAGACATCATAAACCGAGACAGCCGCCGTTAAGGCGATGAGGGCGGCAATTAGCATGCGCACACTGCCATGGCCAAAATATTGTGAGAAGATTTCTTTCATCTCTTACGCTTACCCAAATCTTGCCGCATCGGCTACTGCTGTCGGCGGACCAATTACCGCATTAACTGAGGCGCGGTATCATATCACCATGCGCTTCCAGCATATCATCAACCAAATGCCAAATCTGGTCGAGGTTCAATTCTGCCGCCATATGCGGGTCAAGCATAGCCGCGTGATACACATGCTCGCGCTTGCCGGTCACCAAAGCCTCAACTGTTAATTGCTGCACATTAATATTGGTCTGCATTAGGGCCGCTAAATGCGGCGGCAAAGCCCCGACTTTTTGCGGGCGAAGGCCGTTGCCATCTACTTTGCACGCCACTTCGACACAGGCATTTTCCGGCAAATTATCAATCCAACCTTGATTGGCGACATTGCCATGAATGGTATCGCTTTTACCAAGGCTGATGGCGGCGATGATGCGGGCGGCATATTCAACCGATTTTTCGCATACGAGTTCACCGCCGCCGGTTAATTGCGCGGCTTGCGCGTCCCACTCGGCGATTTGGCTTTCGCAGCGACGCGGATATTCGTCCAGCGGAATATCAAATTTTTCAATTAGCTCGGGCTGTGATGATTTGATGAAATAGGGTGTGTATTCTGCGAAATGCTCGCTGCTTTCAGTCACAAAATAGCCGAGACGTTTGAGCATCTCATAGCGCACATGATTGGCGCAATCTTCCCAACCGCGCCCATAATCACCGCTTTCAGCCAATTTTTTGAGGCGCGGATAAAGGTCTTCCATGCGTCCGTCCGGGTGGCATTTTTCGAACCGCGTATAAAACGCGACATGATTAATGCCCGCACAATCATACTCAATCACGTCCGGCGCTTCGCCAAGGTCGCGCGCTAAATCAATCGCCGTGCCTTGCACGGAATGGCACAGCCCGACATAGTTCAACTCCGGCGTCAGCTTGCTGAGGGCAAGACAGTTAATCGCCATCGGGTTTACATATTGCAATAACAGCGCATTGGGACAGCAATCCGCGATATCTTGCGCGATGCTTTGCAATACCGGCACAGTGCGCAGACCACGCATAATGCCGCCAATGCCCAGCGTGTCGCCAATGGTTTGGCGCAGGCCATATTTTTTCGGAATATCAAAATCCAAAACAGTCGACGGGCGATAGCCGCCGACTTGCAGCATGGTGATAACAAAATCGGCATCTTGCAGCGCATCCCGCCGTGTCTCACTGGCGCTAATGGTCGGGCGGGTTTTTGTGGTTTCGGCTATGCGATGAGCGACGGCTTGCGAGGTTGCCAAGCGCGCCGCGTCAATATCATGCAGCGCGATATGAGCGGTCTCAAGCCCCGGCTCCAGCACAATATCGCTGACAATATTTTTCATAAACACGGTGCTACCGGCACCGATAATGGCAATTTTTACCAAAACGCGCTCCCTTGTGCAGACTTCAGCACCTGCTTACAGTGTCATAAATCAGATTGTTTTTAAATGGGCGGTAGCAAATGGGCGGGACGATAAAGCAGCCATGGGATTTCGAGGCCGAAGCGCATGGCTTGGTGGCGCGCATGTCGGTAGACGAAAAAGCATCGCTCATGTCCGGCTCAAGTTTCTGGCATTTTCAAGCCTTGCCGCACTATGAATTAAGCGCGGTGATGGTCTCAGACGGGCCGCATGGGCTTCGCAAACAAGCCAATCAGGCCGACCATATGGGGCTGAATGCGTCTGTTCCTGCCACGTGTTTTCCAACCGCCGTTACGCTGGCCTCAAGCTGGGACCGCGCACTTT
>CBFHPF010000094.1:0-5530 GCA_965657665.1 Alphaproteobacteria bacterium
TGTCCAGCCTCGACACCCAAATTAAAGCTGATGAGACCGACCAATAAATTACCGGTTGGCAGACCGATATCTGTCAGCAATCCGGCAAAGCCAAAACCATGCACCAAGCCAAAAGCACCGGTGGTCACGGGCGCCAATCTTTGCGTGTCTTGCGGCGTGGCAATCACCGCGCCATAGCACAAAATAAACAACATCATGCCAACCCACGCGCCAAGCGGTAGCGCGCTATTGATAAAAATTGCCAGCCCTGAAGTGACGAATAAAAGCCCGGCCATCACCGCACCAAAGCGCGGCATGAGCCCTTTACGGGCCAATATGGTTTCGGCAGCAACCAGCGCAATAGACGCGCCTATCATCGCTTCGACAACCGCGCCATTGGGCACAACCCAACCCAGCGCGGCCAATGCCAAAGTAAGGGAATGGCCGATGGTAAATCCGCTGACCAGCCAAATGGCACGCTTCTTGGTCGTCGCCAAAAGCAGTAAGCAAACCACAAAAGCCAAATGGTCATAGCCGGTCAGAATATGCGTCACGCCAAGCCAGAAATAATTACCGAGCGTTTCGGCAAAGTCATTTTGTTTGGTGAGGCGTCCTTCAGGCCCCGGCTTAACGTGGTGGCGTCGCTGTGTGGCGGTGAATAAAACTTCCGTGCTGTCAGACAGTTTTTCTTCCGCCAGTCCGAGGCGGGCAAAGTGAATATGAGTGCGCGCCAAATTGAAAAAAGCATGATTATCAATGGTGATAATCGTCTCTTCATCATAGCAACGATATTGCCCGATAACGCGAATATAGCCGCTCCGCGCTTCGCTTGGGATGAAAGGTGTTTGCAATTGGCACGGCGTATTAATTTGCGTCAGGCGCAAATGCGCACTGACATGAGCCGCCAAGGCGCTGCTCAAATCGGCGGCATTTTCAACCTCCGGCAAAAGCGTCACATCGCGTGCCGGCGAGGTAAAGCTGACAGTCAGTGTGTTTCCGGCCCAATGCCAATCGGAAAAGCTGAGGCTTTTGCTATGAGCGTGCGCGTTTTGTGAAAATGCCAGCGAGAGAAAAAGTACTGCGGCACTCAGCCATAACACTGCCGGTCGCACGACACTCATCATCCCGTTCATCCCCATTACTGAGGCGCGTCCTCAGCCAATGAGATATCGGCTCGCTTGCGCAACCAATCGAGATAATCGCGCAAGGCTGCGTCATCGCGTTCGCGGCGCATCGCGTCCACCAGTTGCGGGCGGATGGCATCAAAGGCTGGTGGTTGGCCCGGCCGGTTGCGGATAATTTGTAGAAAATGCCAACCGGTCGGTCCGGGCAAAGCATCAGAAATTGCCCCTTGCGGCAGACGCGCCGCCGCTTCGGTTAATTCAGGACCGAGATAATCTGTTAGTTTTGTCGGTGTCAGCATCAGGCGCGGCAGAGGCGGCAAAATTTCTATACCATATTGCGCAGCCACCGCGCTAAAGGCTTGGCCTTCGCGCAAGGCGGCGCGAATGACATCGAGACGGCGGGTCACCTCATCGGTTGAAGCGGGTGTCTCTTCATCGGCATAGGGGACGAAAATTTGCGCCACTTGCAGCCGACCGGCCGGTGTGAACAGATTGATATTATCGCGGTAAAAGCGACGCAGATTGGCATCATCCAAAGCGTCTGAGCCGTTTTGTGCCAGCACAAATTCGATAACGGCCATAGCGACGGCTTTGCGCACCTGCGCGTCACCTTCCAGCAAGCCAATTTCGAGGCCGCGCTGCACCAGCAATTCCTCTTCAATCAGTCGATCAAGCACCAGCTTTTTATCGGCGGCAGTCGGCGCCTTGGTTTTATCAGCCAAGAGCGCCTGATAGGCACCGGCAAATTCCGTGCGGTCAATATGGCGGTCATTAATCCGGGCAATCGCACCGGCTTCAGACAGTTGATTGCGGTCATTGGTTTGACTGCTGGCCAGCGCAATAAGCAGCCCTAAAAAGGCCGCTGCCAAAAGCAGCCTTTCGGCGAGCCGGTCATTTAACCGGTCTGGAGTATTATCGCTGGAACGCTCGGACTTCATCGCGGCTTAATCTAGCGATTATGAATGTTTGTGCAAGAGGCGAGCCGCCAGTTTCACTCGGTTGGTTTCGACAAGACAGGCTGTTACACTATCGCAACGCCGAATCGTCGACAGGACAAATTTATGCGCCACAATATTGACCGCGCTCTCACGCCGGATATCACTGCCGGTTTTGAAGCTGTTTGCCAAAAGCTAAACGATGCGCGCGCGCGGCTAATCGATAACCCGCTGCCGCATATGGGCTTGCCTGGGCGCCATGATGATGTGGCTGAAATGCAAGCCATGGCCAAAAAATTGGCTGATGGGGCAGAGCGCATTTTGCTGCTGGGCACGGGCGGGTCCAGTTTAGGGGCGCAAGTGCTGGCGCAAATTAACGGTTGGGGCACGCCGGCCGGTGTTTTCTCGGGCGATTTAAATCTCGTCTTTGTCGACAATTTGGACGCTGATAGTTATGCCCGTTTGCTGAAAACGCCAATGGCGACAACGCGCATATTCGTTGTGTCAAAATCAGGCGGCACGGCAGAAACGATGATGCAATTGGGCGGTGCTCTATTGGCTTTGGCCCGCGATGGGCTGAACCCTGCCATGCATATCGCCGCCATTGCCGGCGAAGGCGATAACGCTTTACGCCGCTTGGCCAGCAAGCACGGCTTTGATGTGCTGAGCCATGATGGCGATATTGGCGGGCGGTTTTCTGTGCTGACCAATGTCGGTTTGCTGCCTGCCATTTGGGCCGGACTGGACCCGATGGCAGTGCGCGCCGGTGCGGCTGAGGTAATGGCGCAAATCAAGGCCGATGATTTTGCTCCGCTGCAAGGCGCGGCGTTGCAATTGGCGCATATGCAGGCAGGGCGCAATATCTCTGTGCTGATGCCCTATGCTGACCGTCTCGACCGGCTGGCTTTTTGGTATCGCCAGCTCTGGGCGGAAAGCCTTGGCAAGCAAGGCCACGGCTCGGTACCGGTCAACGCGCTAGGGCCGGTTGACCAGCATAGCCAAGTGCAGCTTTACATGGATGGGCCGGACGATAAGCTTTACACGCTCATCACCGCCAAAACGACGGGGCAAGGGCCGTCTGTGCCCGATGATTTTTCAGACGATACCGCGCTGGCGCCTTTGGCCGGTCATACGATGGGCAATTTGGTTGAGGCCGAAGCGCGCGGCACAATGGATGTGCTGGCCGAGGCGGGGCGTCCGGTGCGCCATATCGCATTGCAGGATATCTCTGCCGAAAGTGTTGGTGCGCTGTTGATGCATTTTCAAATGGAAACGATTTTTGCCGCTGAGGGCTTGGGCATAAATGCGTTTGATCAACCGGCTGTCGAGGCGGGCAAAATACGCGCCAAGCAATATTTGTCGGAAATGGTAACGCGCTAATGGCTGAAATTCGCCGATTGCCGGAAGCCACGATTAACCGCATTGCCGCCGGTGAGGTGGTTGAGCGTCCGGCCAGTGCGGCGAAAGAATTGGTCGAAAATGCGATTGATGCCGGTGCGCACCAAATCGATATCAGTCTCGGTGATGGCGGGCGCAGTCTTATTTTGGTGGAAGATGACGGCATCGGTATGGATGGCGCATCGCTGGCTCTGGCGGTTGAGCGTCATGCCACGTCAAAACTGCCCGATGGTGATGGCGGCGATAAAATGTTTCGCATTGCAAGCCTCGGCTTTCGTGGTGAGGCTTTGCCGAGCATTGGCGCGGTGGCGCATTTGTCGATTGTCTCGCGACCGGCGGGGGCGGATATGGCACAAGAAATTCGTGTCGATGGCGGCAAGGTGCAAGCCGTCAAACCGGCAGCCGGTGGCAGTGGCACACGCATTGAGGTGCGCGATTTATTTTACGCCACTCCGGCGCGGCTGAAGTTTTTAAAATCAGCGCGGGCTGAAACAACGGCGGTTAGCGATATTATTAAGCGGCTGGCGATGGCGCATCCGCATATCGGTTTTTCGCTCACCAGCGACGGGCGGCGCAGTTTTCACTATCCGGCAGAACATGGCGAGGCGGCGCAGCTTAATCGACTGCGCGCTATTTTGGGGCGCGAGTTTGGTGATAATGCCGTGCCGGTCATGGCCGAACGCGAGGGCATAAAGCTTTATGGCTTTGCCGGTCTGCCGACCTTTAATCACGCCACGGCGCAAAAACAATATCTCGTCGTTAATGGACGGCCGGTGCGCGACAAGCTGTTGAACGGCGCAGTGCGGGGCGCGTATCAAGATTTTCTGGCGGGCAATCGTCATCCCGCCTTGGCGCTGTTTTTGGATGTGCCGCCCGATTTATTGGATGTGAATGTGCATCCGGCGAAAACCGAAGTGCGGTTTAAAGATGCCGGTCTTATTCGTTCGATGATTGTCGGCGGCCTGCGCGCCGCTTTGGGGGAGGCTGGTCATCGCGCCTCAACAACGGTGGCGGCGCAAACCCTATCGGCGTTTAAGCCATCTTATTTATCGTCATCCAATCCGTCTCAGGGGGAATTATCTGCCGCGCAAGCCTTTCAAGCCCCGCTCGAAGGCGGTGCGCCTTTCGGTGACAATATGGGCCATAATACAAGCCAAACGGGCGGCATGGCAGAAGCCGCTTCGCAATGGCTGTCGACCCCGCAAGCCGGTATGGCTTTGGCGGATGGCCCGCCGCCGCCGGTTGACTTGCCGCTTGGCTTGGCGCGCGCGCAATTGCACGAAACTTATATTTTGGCACAAACCCATGACGGCTTTGTCATTGTCGACCAGCACGCGGCGCATGAGCGGCTGGTTTATGAGCGCATGAAAACGCAAATGGCGGCGCAAGAATTGAAGCGACAAATTTTACTGGTGCCTGAAATTGTCGAATTGGATGAAGCGGCGGCTGAGCTTGTTTTGTCGCGGGCGGATGAGCTGGTTGAATTGGGTTTTGTGGTGGAAGATTTTGGCCCGTCGCAAGCCGGTGCCAAATCGCTCATGCTGCGCGAAGTGCCCGCCATGTTGTATGGCGCAGACTGCAAGCAATTATTGAAAGATATGGCGGAAGAAATGCAAATGCTCGGTGCCGGTCTCGCGCTGAAAGAACGACTGGAAGATATTGCCGGCACGCTGGCCTGCCATACATCAGTGCGCGCCGGTCGGCGGTTGAATGTTGAGGAAATGAACGCGCTGCTGCGCGATATGGAAGCAACGCCAAACTCCGGCCAATGCAATCACGGTCGCCCGACTTATGTCGAACTGAAACTCAATGATATTGAGCGGCTATTCGGGCGGCGGTAAGGCAACTGAGGCAATAAAAAACCCCGCCATTTCGCAATGACGGGGTTTGATATTCAGGCTGTAACGCTTATGAGCGCGGCACATCCAATGTCTTCAACTCATCTGAACCGGCCTGTGACAGGTCGGCATATTTTTTCATTTCCAGACGGGCAATGGTGCGGTTGTGCACTTCATCCGGGCCATCGGCCAGACGCAGCGTACGGATACCGGCATACATTTTTGCCAGACCGAAATCAGTGGTTACACCACCGCC
>CBFHPF010000095.1:0-5511 GCA_965657665.1 Alphaproteobacteria bacterium
TTTCAAACTGATAATATCGCCATTGCAGGCTCACCGTTGGCCTGACATACTCTGCCAAGTTTGCTTGGGAGGGCAGTGTGACGCAACCATTATCAAAAACAACTTTGGGTATGTATGGGCTGATGGGTGCGCCATTGGCGCTGGTCGGTTATCCGATTGCGATTTGGCTACCGGCCTTTTACGCCAGTGAGATCGGCGTATCATTGGCGGCGGTTGCCACCATGTTGTTGCTGGCAAAATTATCAGATGTCGTCACTGACCCGCTTGTCGGCACAATTTCTGACCGCTTACGCACGCCGTTTGGCCGTCGCCTGCCGCTCATTATCCTTGGTGTGCCTGTCTTGTGCGGCTCTATCTGGATGCTGTTTGTGCCGATGCAAGGGGCTGACGGGGTATATTTGTTTTTATGCATTGCCGGTATGTATATCGGTACGACTTTGGTCGGTTTGCCCTATGGCGCGTGGGGGGCGGAGTTATCGCCCGATTATCATCAGCGCGCCCGTGTTACGGCATGGCGTGAACAGTTCACGCTTTTGGGCCTGTTGGCGGCGGCGTTTATTCCGTTTTTGGTTGAGCAATATGGCGATGGGGAAACCTCATCTATCATGCGTGGTATGGCGATAGCGATTGCCATAGCTGCGCCGATTGCCGCTTTGGCGCTGGTGTTTTTTGTCAAAGAAGTTCCGGCCGATGCGGCAACGCCCGGTTCTCAAATATCCTTTATGGATGGGCTGAAGAAGGTTTGGGCCAATAAGCCGATGCGGATGATTATCGCGATTATTCTAATTGTTACTTTGGCTGAAGCCTTTCGCAATGCGTTGTCTCTGTTTTTCATGAAGTCGGTTATTCAAGCCGGTGGCGTGGGCACGCTGTATTTCATTTATTTTGTTGCCGGATTGGCTGCCGTGCCGTTTTGGCTATGGCTGGGGCGGCGTTTGGGCAAGCACATATCATTTTGCATTTGCATGTTTGTCGTATCGATTATTTCGGTCATCAATATGGCGTTCACCGCCGATGACTATATGCTGTTCGTAATTTTCTTTATTGCCAAAGGGGCTTGCTTTGGCGGCTTGCAATTTCTGCCTCTTGCCATTTTGGCTGATGTGATTGATGTCGAAACGGCGGAGACGGGCAAAGCGCGCGCCGGTAGCTATATTGCGTTTTCCAGCATGACAGCGAAAATCTCGACTGCGCTCGGCACATTTCTGGCCATTCGTGCGCTATCTTTGACAGATTATAATGCCAAATTGCTTGAGGATAACGCGTTTGACGATTTGCTCGTGCTGCGGGTTTTATACGCCATTGTGCCCGCCGTGTTTTTTATCGGTGCGATTGTGCTGGCGGTGCGCTTTCCGTTAACGGCGAAAGTGCATGCTGAATTACAGGCGCGCATTCAAGAGCAACAAAATCGGGGCTAAAGCTTGCGGGTAACCAATAGCGGCAATATCAAAGCGATGAATATGATGGTGATGACGGCGGTGTTGATGACGAAGCCGTTATCCAGCGATATGATGCTGCTCAGAACAAACCAAAGCACGATGACTTTGCCGGTTTGCTGCCATAGCGGCGGCCCGTATTTATGGCCGGCTCGCACCATATAAAACAGCGTGACGCCCCAGCATAAAGTGACAACACCGATTGTGCCGATGACGAAACGCTGTTTTTCATCCAGTGCACTGACGGTCGGCTCGGTGAATTGCAGCAGATACATTGCCGGTGCGTCGACTTTTTCATTTGCTGCGCCGGCCAGAATGCAGCCGAAAACAATCAGCAGAAAACAGCATGTATCCAGCCAGCCCTTCCAAAATGGGTTCATTTTTGCCTCCTTATTTTTGTCATAGGCCGTTTGTCGACCTATTTATTATTCTTGAGACGGGTAAACTCTAACCAAGATGGCACAATAATGAAACAGCAGGATGATAAAGATAAAAAATCAGGCTCTGACTCAGGCGGAAAAAAACCGCCGACCTCAGAGGAGACCGGCGGTGAAATCGCTTTTTTCCGTAAGCCAAAACCAAACCCGCAACTTGATGTTGGTTGGTTTTATGACGACGAAGAGTTTTTCGCCGAGCACATGGACGAGTTTGATTGGTAGCTTTACCTAAAAGCCGTGATTAAAAGCTAGAGCGCGGCTGCCATGAAAAACAAGCAAGCCACTGAGCCAAACCAAATCAGTGTGCGCACATAGGCCAGACCAATAAGATAAGAAATCGTATGGGCAACCCGCAAGCCGAGCCAGATAGCAGCTGCTTCATTGGCCGCTGCGCCGCTTACCAAAGCCAAAATAGCCAGCGGGAAGAACACAAACAGGCTTTCCTGCAAATTTGTCAGCGCGCGCTTGGCGCGGCCCGGCAGCTCCGATACCGAAATATCAGTATCGCGATTACCTAAAAAATAAGACAGAGCGGCGTCTTTACGGGCTGTTGCCAGCTGGTTCGGCAACATGAGTTGCACTAAATACAGCACCATAGTCGCAAAAATAATTTCAAGCATGAGTATATCCCCCTCAATTAGCCCCTAAATTTGGTCGAATCGTCGACATGTTTTATCGTAATGGAATAATTTTGCTGCGTCTTTGATGTTTTTCCGTCATACAGCAAGAAGCAAAGCGCGAAGAGGTCAGTGTGAACGAAAACGTCATAGATCAGCCGGTTGATCAGCCGCAAGACGGCGATTATCTCGGTTCTGAGAGCCTGACAGCGGAGCGTCTTGAGGCGGTTCGCCAGTTTGTGCTGGATGACAATCGCACAGGCTTGTTAGGTGCGCTGGAAGACCGCCATGAGGCGGATATTGCCGAAATTATTACCGTTTTGACCCCCGATTTGCGCCGTCGCATGATGGAGTTGGTCGGTAATGCGCTTCCGGCTGAGGTTTTTGCCGAATTTGACGATGCCATTCGTGATGATGTTTTGGAGGCGACAGACAGCGAAACCGTGGCCGCTACCGTGCAGCAGCTCGATAGCGATGATGCGGTCTTTTTGCTCGAAGACATGCCGGAAAATGAGCGCGCTGAAGTGCTCGAAAAAATTTCCGACACTGACAGATTATTGCTTGAGCGCGCGCTTGAATATCCGGAAGACAGCGCCGGTCGCCTGATGCAGTCAGAATTTATTGCCGTGCCGCCTTTTTGGACTGTTGGGCAAACAATTGATTATTTGCGTGAAACGCCGGATTTGCCGGATGATTTTCTCGAAATCTATATTAGCGACCCGACCCATACGCCGGTTGGCGTGGTGCATTTATCGGAGATATTGCGCGCCCAACGCCCGACGCAATTGGACGCGCTGCTGCATGATGACTTCACTGTTATTGATGCGCAGACTGACCGCGAAGATGTGGCTCTATTGTTTGAGCGTTATAATTTGGTCAGCGCGCCGGTGGTCGACGATGACCAGCGTCTTATCGGGGTTATCACCGCCGATGACGTGTTTGAGGTGATGGCTGAGGAAGCCAGCGAAGATATTTTGCGCCTTGGCGGTGTCGGCGATGAGGCGGTGTCCGATACTGTGTTTGAGACGGCACGGGGCCGCATGTCGTGGCTGTTTATCAATCTGCTGACTGCTATTGCGGCCTCTTTGGTTATCGGTCTGTTTGATGCCTCGATTGAGCGCATGGTCGCGCTGGCGATTTTAATGCCGATTGTTGCCTCTATGGGCGGCAATGCCGGTACGCAAACGCTGACCATCACGGTGCGCGGTTTGGCCACGCAAGAATTACTGCCGGTCAATACGGCGCGGGTGGTGATGCGCGAATTGGGCGTAGGCTTCTTAAACGGCTTCTTGTTTGCCATTGTCGCCGGTGTGTTAAGTGCGCTGTGGTTTGACGATGTGTTGCTGGGCGCGGTGTTGGGCGCGGCAATGGTGGTTAATCTGATTGTCGCCGCATTGGCCGGTATTCTTATTCCCATCGGCTTGGACAGAGCGGGCATTGACCCGGCCGTCGCCTCAAGCGTATTTGTAACCACCGTCACCGATGTGTTCGGTTTCTTTGCTTTCCTCGGTTTTGCCACCATATTCCTGCTATAGGGATTATATGACCAAACGTTTCACCTTTCGGGGCCTCACTTTACCCGCCGCCATATTGGCCATGTCTGTGCTGTCGCCACTGCAAGTGGCGGCCGAGTGGCGGCGTGGGGCGTCATTGGCGACGGCATTGCCGCAAGCCGTAGCGGCTGAAATGAGCGGCAAGCTGTTTGTCATGAGCGGCAAGGCGGGCCAAGGCTTGCGCAGTTTCTTCGAGCAATATGATTTGCGCGGCGATGGTTGGCGACCGCTTACACCGATGCCAGCCGAGCTGTCGCAATTTTCAATAACGGCAGGCACAGGTCGAGTATTTGTTACCGGTGGGCGCGAAAATAACGGCGCACGGCTGGCGGCAGGTTTATGGATGTATGCGCCAGATACGGCTGTCTGGCTGGAGCTTGCGACTATGCCATCGGCGCGGGCCAATCATATCAGCGTCTATCACGATAATCGTTTGTTTTTGCTGGGTGGCATCGGCAATGATGCGGCGCGGGTGCAAAGCTATGATTTGAAAAGCGGTCGTTGGAGCAATTGGAAAAACCCGATGCCGGTCGCGGTGTCGGATGCGGCTGCGGCGCAGCGCGGCGATGAGATTATTATCGCCGGTGGTCGCAACGCGGCGGGCCGTCCGGTCAAAAATGTTCAGGCGTTTAATCTGAAAACCGGCAAATGGCGTCAATTGCCGCCTTTGCCGATTGCCGTCATAGGTGGCGCGTTGGGCGTTGTTGATGATGGTCTTCATTTCGCCGGTGGCTTCAGTCCGGCGCGTGGCAAAGTTATGGAAAGTCATAATCGCCTTGTCGGCAAACGCTGGCAGCGGCAAACACCCATGCCCGATGGCGGGCGGCATCGCATGGCATATTTTGCTGATGGCGAAAAATTTGTGCTGATTGGCGGTGCAGTTGGTGGCGGGTTTTATGCGCTGTTCACGGCTTCTGACCGCGTCAGTATTTTTCAACCATAATTGGACGCTCATGGGCTGGAATTTGTTCAGGCACGGCTTATCATCTTGCACATGATTAATTTGGTAAAACTCTGCGTCGGTGCCGACGATATTTCCGATTTGGTTGATTGGCAAAACCATCTGCAAAAGACTTATGGCAAAGTGTTTCACACCACGCGCATGGTGCCCAAGCGGCAGGCGGATTTGCTGGAAGGCGGCTCGATTTATTGGGTGATTAAACGCCAAATTCGCGTGCGCCAACGCATTCTTGATATTGAAGAGTTTACTGATGGGCAGGGCATTCGACGCTGTCATTTGCACCTCGACCCCGAATTGACGATGACCCGGCTACAAGCGCGCCGCCCGTTTCAGGGGTGGCGCTATTTGACCAAGGAAGACGCACCCGAAGACGCGCCGACCAATGTCGAAGTCGATGAAGATATGCCCGAAGATTTGCGCAATGAATTAGCCGAGATGGGTCTGCTGTAAACGGGCCTAAACAGCCGCCATATTATCCAATAAGCGCACATCACCAAGGCGCGCAAC
>CBFHPF010000096.1:0-5309 GCA_965657665.1 Alphaproteobacteria bacterium
CTCGCTATGGCGGCTGAAAGCGATAAGAAAATCGCTGCCAATGAGGCGGGTGCGCTGGAAGGTTTGCCGATTGGCGTGAAGGATTTGTTTTGCACCAAAAATGTGCGCACAACGGCGTGTTCCAATATTCTCGGCGAGTTTATTCCGCCTTATGAAAGCACGGTAACGGCTAATTTATGGGCCGATGGTGCGGTCATGCTCGGCAAATTGAATAATGATGAGTTTGCGATGGGCTCGTCTAACGAGACTTCGCGCTTTGGTGCTGTGCTCAATCCATATCGCGATGCGGATGGCGGGCATTTGGTGCCGGGTGGTTCATCGGGCGGCTCGTCGTCTGCGGTGGCGGCGCGTTTGGGCATTGCCGCCACGGCGACAGATACGGGTGGCTCTATTCGCCAGCCTGCGGCCTTCACAGGCACAGTCGGTTTGAAGCCGACTTATGGGCGTTGTTCGCGCTGGGGCATTGTGGCCTTCGCCTCATCGCTCGACCAAGCCGGGCCGATTACCCAAACCGTGCGTGATGCCGCGATGATGATGACGTCGATGGCGTCGTTTGATGCGAAAGACACAACATCGGTTAATAGCGATGTGCCTGATTATGAGGCCGCGCTGACAGGCGATATTAAAGGTTTGCGGGTCGGTATTCCGGCTGAATATCGCGTCGATAATATGCCTGCCGAAATTGAAAAGCTCTGGCAGCAGGGCATTGATTGGTTGAAAGAGGCGGGCGCGGAAATAGTTGACGTGTCTTTGCCGCACACCAAATATGCGTTGCCCGCTGACTATATTATTGCACCGGCTGAGGCGTCTTCCAATTTGGCGCGGTATGATGGTGTGCGCTATGGCGCGCGGCAGCAGGGCGTTGATATTGATGATATGTATGCGCAAACCCGCGCCGCCGGTTTCGGTGACGAGGTAAAACGCCGTGTGATGATTGGCACTTACGCTTTGTCTGCCGGTTATTATGACGCCTATTACGTCAAGGCATTGCAAGTGCGCCGCTTGATTGCGGAAGACTTCACCAAGGCCTATGAGAAATGTGATGTGCTGCTGACACCAACCACGCCTTCGGCGGCGTTTGCGGTCGGTAAAAATGTCGAAGACCCGTTGGAAATGTATCTCAATGATGTGTTCACTGTGACGGTCAATCTGGCCGGACTGCCCGGGCTTTCCGTGCCGGCCGGCATTGATGGGCAGGGTTTGCCATTGGGTCTGCAATTAATCGGCAAGCCGTTTGGCGAAGAAGAATTGCTGCGCGTCGGTGATGTGCTGGAAAGCGCGGCCGGGTTTACCGCCCGTCCTGATGAATGGTGGAGTGCATAATGGCTGACAATAAAAATCTGATAAGCGGCGCGACCGGCGATTGGGAAATCGTGCTGGGCCTTGAAGTGCACGCGCAAGTCGCCTCAAAAGCCAAATTGTTTTCCGGCGCGGCAACTGAGTTTGGCGCAGAGCCGAACAGCCAAGTATCGCTGGTCGATGCCGCCATGCCGGGCATGTTGCCGGTGATTAATGCGTTTTGTGTTGAACAAGCCGTGCGCACAGGGCTGGGCTTGAAGGCGCAGATTAATAAATATTCGGTCTTTGATCGCAAAAACTATTTCTATCCTGACTTGCCGCAAGGCTATCAAATCTCGCAATTCCAGCAGCCGATTGTCGGCGAAGGCGCGATTGAGATTGACCTGGCTGAGGGCGAAGTGAAGACCGTGCGCATTGAGCGTCTGCACCTTGAGCAAGATGCCGGTAAATCGCTGCACGACCAAAGCCCAACACAGAGCTTTGTCGATTTGAATCGCTCCGGTGTCGCGCTGATGGAAATCGTATCATTTCCCGATATGCGTTCGGCAGCTGAGGCGCAAGCCTATGTGAAAAAGCTGCGCGCCATTTTACGCGCGCTGGGCACGTGCGATGGCAATATGGAGCAGGGCAGTATGCGCGCTGATGTCAACGTATCCGTGCGCAAGCCGGGCGATGAGCTGGGCACACGCTGCGAGATTAAAAACGTCAATTCCATCCGTTTCATCGGTCAAGCGATTGAATATGAAGCGCGCCGCCAAGTCGATTTGATTGAAGATGGCGGCGTGGTTGAACAGCAAACGCGCTTGTTTGACCCGAAAAACGGCGAAACCCGCGCCATGCGGTCGAAGGAAGAAGCGCATGATTATCGCTATTTCCCTGACCCGGATTTGCTGCCGCTCGAATTTGACGATGCGTTTGTGTCAGCGATTGCCGACAATCTTCCCGAATTGCCGGATGATAAAAAAGCCCGCTTCGTGAAAGATTACGGCCTGTCGGCTTATGATGCCGGTGTGCTGGTCGGTGAAGCTGAAAACGCCGCTTTCTTTGAGGCAGCGGCTGAAGGGCGTGATGCGAAAGCGGTTGCCAATATGGTTATCGGCTCGGTTTTTGCCGCGCTTAATAAAGCCGATTTGTCGATTGCCGATAGTCCGGTTAGCGCGCAGCAGGTCGGTGAATTGGTTGGGCTTTTGCAAGACGACACGATTTCAAGCCGTATCGCCAAAGATGTTTTTGAAATGATGTTTGAGGAAGGCCCTGAGCAAGGCAAAGACCCATCCGTCATTGTCGAAGAAAAAGGCTTGAAGCAAGTCACCGATACGGGCGCGATTGAGGCGGCTGTTGATGAGGTGATTGCGGCCAATCCTGACAAAGTAGAACAAGCCAAAGAGCGGCCTAAAATGGCCGGTTGGTTTGTCGGTCAGGTGATGGCGGCGACAGGTGGTAAGGCCAATCCGCAAGCCGTAAACAAGCTAGTGATGGAGAAGCTGGGGCTCGAATAAACCCCAGCTTTACGTCATCAATAATTCTTTAAGGGCGATTTAGTCGCCTTTAAAATTCGCTTCGCGCTTTTCGTTAAAGGCCGTGACACCTTCTTTGAAGTCGGCAGTGCGACCGGCTGTGCGTTGCGCTTGCCGCTCATTATTCAACTGCTCTTCATATTTCGCGTCGACACTCTCCCACAATAGATTGCGGATAAGCTTTAGCGAGTGCGGGCCTTTTGACAATTCAGCAGCCAAAGCACCGGCTTCATCGAGCAATTTATCATCCGCCACAACGCGGTTGATAAGCCCCCATTCAAGCGCGGTCTTGCTCGGCAAGCGGTCGCCCATAATGGTTAATTCGCGGGCGCGGGCCATGCCGACAAGGCGCGGCAGCAAATAGGTTGCGCCACCATCCGGCACCAAGCCGATGCGGCGGAAGGCTTGTAAGAAGAAAGCACTTTCATTGGCGACAACCATATCGCCCATCAGCGCAAAGCTCATGCCAACACCGGCGCACGGGCCGTTAACGGCAGAGACAATCGGGCAATGCAAATTGCGAAAGCGGCGCAGCAGCGGGTGATAGACTTTTTCCAACGCTTCACCGGCATCAGACGGGCGGTTGGATTTCGCCGTATCACCATCCATGCGGGCGACATTGGCACCGGCACAAAAACCACGACCAGCACCGGTAACAATAAGGGCGCGCACGCCATTATCCGGATTTTCAACTTCATCCAATGCCAAATCCATTGAGGCCAACATGGCGGCACTCATGGCGTTAAGGGAATCCGGATCGTTAAAAGTCAGTGTTGCAACACTGTTTTCAATATCCAGTTTCAAAAGCTCATATTCAAAATTCATAGTGTCCCTCACTTTTTCTCGCGTGCCGCTTTCATTTGCTCGGCTTCAATTTCGCGGAAATTCGGTTTGCGTTTTTCGATAAAGGCTTTCACGCCTTCAAAGAAAACCGGCTGATTGGTGTAATGACGCTGCTCTTCTTTTTCAAAATCAAGCTGGTCATGTATCGATTGCAACATCGCTTTGTCATGCGCCCGCACGGTTGCTTTTATGCCGGTAATGGAGCCTTGCCCCATGCGTTCAGCATATTCTTGCGCTTTGGCAACCAATTGCTCGTCAGGATGCACTTCCCAAACCATGCCCCATTCCAGCGCTTTATCAGCGGTCAAATTATCGCCCAAAAGGGCCATGCCATTGGCGCGCGCCCGACCCACGAGATTGGGCACCAGCCAGCTTGCGCCGACATCAGGGATGATGCCAAGCTGCGGCGCAAACACCAGACGAAATTTGGCGCTTTCAGCTGCCAGCACCAAATCACCCGACAAAGCAAGACCAACACCGCCACCGGCAGCCATGCCGTTAATCGCAGTGACAACCGGCTTCGGGCTGTCGACAACGGCGCGAACAAGCGGGTTGAAGCCGATTTCCATGCTATTGGCTGTCATATCACCGGGCGACATGCCTTCTTCACGCGGCCAGTTGCCGCCTGCCAAATCGGCACCGGCGCAAAAGCCGCGCCCATTGCCGGTCAACACAATAGCGCGCACGTCATCGTCTTCTGCCGCGCCGTTAATCGCGTCAATCAGCGCGAAAACCAAATCTTTGTTCAAGCTGTTCAGCACATCGGGGCGGTTCATGCGCAAGGTCAAAACGCCGCCATCGCTGAGCTCAGTCTGGATTACATCAGTCATTAATCATCTCTCCCTTTATTTGAAGTTTACGGACAAAAGGCCTATTGGCAAGCGCCGCTTTATCTGATTAACTTTTTGTCACACCAGTGATAGGGGAGGAATTATCATGAGTGCAGCAGAGAAAATGCCCGAACTACCGGAAACATCCGAGGCTGATATTCGTCGTCTCGTTGATATGCAAAAAGCAGCGCACATTGCTGAAGGCCCAATGTCGGCCGAACGCCGTATTGATTTGATTGACCGCACCATTGCGCTGCTTGTTGAAAATGGCGATGCGATGGTTGACGCGCTGATGGCCGATTTTGGTAATCGTAGCCCTGAAGGCACGCTGGCCACTGATGTTGGCGGCACGTTGGGCGCGCTGAAATATGCCAAAAAGAATGTCCGTAAATGGATGAAAGCCTCCAAGCGTCACTCTATGTTCCCGCTCGGCCTTTTGGGTGCCAGCACACGGGTTGAGTATCAAGCTCTTGGTTGCGTCGGTAATGTTGTGCCGTGGAACTTCCCATTCAATCTGTGCTTCGGCCCGATGGGTTCGATTTTCGCAGCCGGTAACCGCACGATTATTAAGCCGTCAGAGTTTACCGTGCACAGTTCATTGCTGACCAAAGAATTGTGCGAGAAATATTTTGATGAGAGCGATGTTGCTGTTGTGTTGGGTGGGCCGGAAACCGGTGCCGCTTTCGCCAAGCAGCCGTTCGACCATTTGCTGTTCACCGGCGCGACTTCAATTGCCTCGCACATTATGCGCGCGGCAGCTGAAAATTTGACACCGGTAACTTTGGAACTGGGCGGCAAATCGCCGGTTATTGTTTCAGAC
>CBFHPF010000097.1:0-5291 GCA_965657665.1 Alphaproteobacteria bacterium
CTTTGACGGTTTTGGCCGTTGCTTTAATTTCCTCAGCCGGCACTTGCACCTGCAGCAGCGTGCGCGAGCCGGGCATCATGGTGGTTTCCTTCAACTGCGCGGGCAACATTTCGCCCAACCCTTTAAAGCGACTGATATCGACTTTGGCATTGGAACGAAACTCAGTTTTCAGCAATTCTTCGCGGTGTTCATCGTCACGCGCATAAAAGGTTTTTGCGCCTTGCGCCAAGCGATAAAGCGGCGGCACGGCGATATATAAGTGCCCTTGGCGGATGAGGTCGGGCATTTGCTCATGGAAAAACGTTACCAGCAGGGCGGCGATATGCGCGCCATCGACATCAGCGTCGGTCATGATGATGACTTTTTCATAGCGCAGCCGCGCCTCGTCATAAGAGCCAGCCATGCCGCACCCCAGCGCCAGCACAAGGTCAGCGATTTGCTGGCTCTGCTGCATTTTTGCGGCCGTTGCATTGGCGACGTTGAGGATTTTACCGCGCAAAGGCAAAACTGCCTGATTGCGCCGATTGCGCCCTTGTTTGGCCGAGCCACCCGCACTATCGCCCTCAACAATAAACAGCTCGGCGCCATCGCTTGAGCTTTGCGAGCAGTCAGCCAGCTTGCCGGGTAGACGAAGCTTGCGCACGGCAGATTTACGACTGACTTCTTTTTCTTGCCGCCGCCGCACACGCTCTTCGGCGCGGTCAATCACCCAGCCCAGCAGTTTGTCGGCATCAGCGGGGGAGGCGGTGAGGTAATGTTCGAAATGGTCGCGCAACGTGTTTTCGACAATTTTTGCCGCTTCCGGTGTCGCCAATTTGTCTTTTGTTTGACCCTGAAATTCAGGCTCGCGCACAAATACGGACACCAAAGCCGCGGCCGTGCCCATCACATCTTCGCCGGTGATGACGCTGGCTTTTTTATTATTAATGCGCTCGCCATAGGCCTTCAGCCCTTTGGTGAGGGCGGCGCGCATGCCTTGTTCGTGGGTGCCGCCTTCGGGGGTCGGCACGGTGTTGCAATAGCTGGCATTCATGCCGTCCGCATTGCCGATACCGGCAGCGACCCATGTGACGGCCCATTCGCACGAGCCGTGCCCGCCTTCTTTCTGCACTTTACCGGCAAAAACCTGCGGTGTGACCGTGGCGCGTCCGCCGACTTGTTCTTCGAGATAATCTTGCAAGCCATTAGGGAATTTCAACACATCCTCAGGCGGGCATTTATCTTCATCTTTGATGAGCGACGGGGCGCATTTCCAGCGAATTTCAACGCCGCCAAACAAATAGGCCTTGGCCTTTGCCATGGCGTAAAGCCGCGCCGGATCGAATTGAATTTTACCGAAAATCTCAGTGTCCGGCACAAATGTAACGGTTGTGCCGCGCTTGTTTTTCGCTTCCCCGACTTGCTTCACCGGCCCTTGGCTCAAGCCTTGCGAGAAGGATTGCTCAAACTGCTTTTGCTCGCGCGCCACCTCAACCAGCAGGTCAGATGACAGCGCGTTAACCACGGAAACACCGACACCGTGCAAGCCGCCGGACGTGTCATAGGCATCGCCGCCAAATTTGCCGCCCGCATGCAGCGTTGTCATAATCACTTCCAACGCCGATTTATCTTTATATTTCGGATGCGGGTCGACCGGAATACCGCGCCCATTATCGCGCACAGATAGCCGATTGCCTTGCATCACCTCAACCTCAATGAAAGAGGCATAACCGGCGACGGCTTCATCCATCGAATTGTCGATGACTTCCGCGAAAAGATGGTGCATGGCGCGGCTATCCGTGCCGCCAATATACATGCCCGGGCGACGGCGCACCGGCTCCAGACCTTCCAGCACCTCAATATCGGCGGCCGAATAGCCTTTCTCAGCCGGTGAGGCTTTGCTTTTGACGTTGCCTTTGACGTTGCTTTTAGCGTTGCTTTTTGAGGCAGCTTTTGGCGCAGGAGTTTCTGCGGCAGGCGTGTCATCAAACAAATCGGCGGATTTCTTTTTGGCCATAATATCTTTTCAGTTGCAGAGATTGATTCGCTTGCTAGTTTAACCGATACAACATGAACTAGGGAGTTTTTGATGGCCAAGAACAATATTGAATCGACTTTAAAGCTACCCTGTGGCGTTGAAGTCAAAAACCGTATCTGCAAAGCCGCCATGACTGAGGGTCTGGCTGATGAACAAAACCGTGCCACTGAAAAGCACGTGAACCTTTATGGCCGTTGGGCCGAAGGCGGCGCGGGCATTTTGCTGACCGGCAATGTGCAGATTGACCACCGCTATTTAGAGCGTCCGGGCAATGTGGTGATTGAAGGCAAGCAGAGCAATGAACAAATTTCGCGTCTGCGCGCATTTGCTGAGGCGGGCACGAAAAACGGCACGCATTTATGGATGCAGATTTCCCATGCCGGTCGCCAAACACCGGCCGCCGTTGCGCCGACACCTGTCGGCCCATCTGATGTGCAGTTGAAAATGCCGGGAGCTGCTTTCGGTAAGCCGCGCCCGCTAGAGCATGATGAAATTCTCGATGTCATCAAACGCTTTGCCCATACTGCCAAAATGGCGAAAGAAACCGGCTTTACCGGCGTGCAAATTCATGGCGCGCACGGCTATTTAATCTCCGAGTTTTTGTCGCCTGACATTAATACCCGCGATGATGAATGGGGCGGTAGCCTCGAAAATCGCGCGCGGCTTTTGTTGGAAACCATTCGCGCCGTGCGTAAAGCGGTTGGTGCCAAATTCCCCGTTGCGCTGAAGCTCAATTCAGCTGACTTCCAAAAGGGTGGCTTCACGCATGAAGAGTCTGTGCAGGTCGCCAAATGGCTCAATGATGAGGGCCTCGATTTGCTGGAAGTTTCGGGCGGTACATATGAGCAGCCGAAACTCGTTGGCCTCGACAGCCTGACGCTGAACCCTGACCGCGCCGAAGAAGTGCGCAAAAGCACAGTCGCCCGCGAAGCCTATTTCTTGGAATATGCGAAAGATATTCGCGCCGTTTACAAAGGCCCGATGATGGTAACCGGCGGTTTCCGCTCACGCGCCGGCATGGATGCCGCGCTGGAAGCTGATGCCTGCGATATGATTGGCGTGGGGCGTCCGCTTTGTGTCGACACCAATATCGTCAATAAGCTGCTGGCGAAGGAAGTCGACACCACGACAATCTTTGAGAAATCGCTGGAAATCGGCCCGAAATGGCTGCGTCCTTTGCTGGGGCTGAACTCACCAATCCGCATGTTCTCAGCCCTTAATGGCTGGGGTCAGCAAGGTTGGTGGTGCATGCAACTCATCAATATGGGCGAGGGACGCGAGCCAGACCTTGACCTTGGCGTGTTCAAAGCCTTTACGGGCTATCAGGCGAGCGAGAAAAAAGCCGCCGCCGCCTATAACGCGCATTGGAATGAGTAGCACAACCCTAGGTTAGTAGCCTTATTGCTTGCCTCTGCTAAATTGCCCCCAATGTTTGCCTGACAATCGGCAAACATTGGGGCTTTAGAACGCCCTGCAAAGAACGGCGTAAACGTAATTTTAAGTTTATGTCGATAAGAGATTGTCGTCTTGACCTACGGGTCGGGGCGACGACGAAATAAAGCCTCGGCCCAATACGTCGTGGCCGTGTTCTTTGCGGTTGTTCTAACGCCCCGGCCACCAAATTTGGTGGCCGTTTCGCGTTTAACGCCATTAAGAAGCGGAGGCAATAATGGGCTATTGGGATGTTTTCTACAATTCAGGGCTACTCGTGCAGTCACTCATGCTGCTGTCGGTGCTGGCCGCATTTATGTGCCCTTGTTATGTGCTGCTGCGCTTCATTCAAACAAGCCGCGAGGGCTATCTGCCACCCAACACTATGTTTGCCATGCGCTGGGAAGGCGACCTGATGCATCTCACGCTCAGCAAGCAAGCACCCTTATCGCGCCCGCAGGTGGAAGGCTTGATGCTTGAACTGGCGGCGCAAAAAAACGGCCCCACTGATAATCAGTAGGGCCGTTCTGTTGACGGGGGAGGGAGGGACCCCCTGTCATAGTCATGTCATGGTTGTATTAACCGTCTGATTAGACGCTGTAATACATGTCGAACTCAACCGGATGCGGTGTGTGTTCGTAATTATAGATTTCTTCCCATTTCAGCTCGATATAAGCATCAATCTGGTCGTCATCCATCACGCCGCCTTTTTTCAAGAACTCGCGGTCCGCGTCCAGTGCTTCAACAGCTTCACGCAGTGAGCCACAAACTTGCGGCACGTTTTTCAGTTCTTCCGGTGGCAATTCGTACAAGTCTTTATCCATCGGTTCGCCCGGATCGATTTTGTTTTCGATACCGTCCAGACCGGCCATCATCATTGCGGTGAAGGCGAGGTATGGGTTGGCTGTCGGGTCAGGGAAGCGAATTTCGATACGCTTGCCCGGTGCCGAAGTGGCAAACGGGATACGGCAAGAAGCTGAACGGTTGCGGGCAGAATAGGCCAGCAATACCGGTGCTTCAAAGCCCGGAATAAGACGCTTGTATGAGTTGGTTGACGGGTTGGTCAGCGCATTCAAAGCACGTGCGTGTTTGATGATGCCGCCAATATAGTACAAGCACTCTTGGCTCAAATCGCCATATTTGTCACCGGCGAAAAGCGGCTTGCCGTCTTTCCAAATTGACTGGTGGCAGTGCATGCCCGTGCCGTTATCTCCGGCAACCGGCTTCGGCATAAAGGTCGCTGACTTGCCATAAGCATGGGCAACATTATGCACGACATATTTGTAAAGTTGCAGGTCATCGGCAATGCTGGTCATGGTGCCGAATTTCAGGCCAAGCTCGTGCTGGGCAGCCGCCACTTCGTGGTGGTGCTTTTCAACGCTCATGCCCATTTCTTTCATCACTGACAGCATTTCGCCACGCAGGTCTTGGCCGCTATCAACCGGATTGACCGGGAAGTAACCGCCTTTGGTGCGCGGGCGGTGGCCCATATTACCGGCTTCGTATTCAGTACCTGAATTGTCCGGCAGCTCTGTGCTGTCCAGCGCAAAGCCGGTATTGTAAGGGTCGGTTGAGAAGCGCACATCGTCAAACACGAAAAACTCGGCTTCAGGGCCGAAATATACCGTGTCACCAATGCCGGTTGATTTCAGATATTCCTCAGCACGCAGCGCGGTTGAGCGCGGGTCGCGATTGTAGGATTCACCTGAATTCGGTTCCAGAATGTTACAGAACAGGGTCAGGGTCTGTTGCGCGTAAAACGGGTCCAAACGGGCCGTTGATGTATCCGGCATCAAAACCATGTCTGATTCATTAATGGCTTTCCAGCCGGCGATTTATGAGC
>CBFHPF010000098.1:0-5253 GCA_965657665.1 Alphaproteobacteria bacterium
GTCGCCGGCACGGATGGGTTTATGAAAAACCAATATCGCAAGTTCAACATTAAAGATGAAAACACTGTGCCGGGCGATGATTACGCCATGATGCGCGAGGTTTTTACCCGCCGCTATGGTCGCCTCGCGCGCGATGAAAATCGCGGCACCGGCAATTGGCCCGATTTAATTCTGGTCGATGGCGGCAAAGGCCAGCTTGGTGTCGCCCATGAGGTGATGGTTGAATTGGGTCTGGATGACATTCCGCTGGTCGGGGTCGCCAAAGGGCCTGACCGCGATGCGGGGCGCGAGCGTTTCTTTCGCGTCGGTAAGCCTGACTTCATGCTGCCGCATAATTCGCCGGTGCTATATTATTTGCAAAGACTGCGCGATGAAGCGCACCGCTTTGCCATTGGCGGGCATCGTGCCAAACGCAAGGCCGATATTCGTAAAAACCCGCTCGATGGGATTGAAGGCATTGGCGGCCATCGCAAAAAATCTCTGCTGCATCATTTCGGCTCGGCCCGCGCTGTCGGGCGCGCCTCATTGGCTGATTTGGAAAAAGTTGACGGCATTAGTGCAAAAATGGCGCAACGCATCTACAATCACTTCAACGCCGATGAGTCGTAAGGGCCTTTCATGAATAATCTACCCAATCTTTTGACGCTGTTTCGCATCGCCGCCATTCCGGCGGTGTATCTGGCCTTTTATGTGCCGGGACACGCGGGCGACTGGCTGGCTTTGGGTATTTTCGCCATTGCCGGATTTACCGATTTCTTCGATGGCTGGCTGGCGCGCAAGCTTGATGTGCAATCCGGCTTTGGGCGCATGCTCGACCCGATTGCCGATAAGCTGATGGTCGCTACCTGCCTAATGCTGCTGGTCGGCTTTGATATTGTTACCGACTGGCACATGGTCGCTGCCGTGATTATTTTGAGCCGCGAAGTTTTGGTGTCGGGCTTGCGCGAATATTTAATGGAATTGCGCGTCGCCCTGCCCGTCTCGACCTTAGCAAAATATAAAACCACCATTCAAATGGTCGCCATTGGCTTTTTATTGGCTAATGACGCCGGTGAAGCGGTGTTGCCGGGGGCGAATCTTATCGGCTTGGCTCTATTATGGCTCGCCGCCGGTCTGACCATCATCACGGGTTATGATTATATCATCAAAGGCATTGCGCATGCCAAATGGTCGGATGATTAGCCGCACTGGATATTTTGCCGCCAACCCGCTACATACTGCACAAGAAACCCGAGACGATAAATCTCGCCGACACAACGTCAGGAAACTGCCATGTCAGGTAATGATACTGATCGCGCGCCTCTGCCCTGCCCTGAAATGGCAGATATTCGCGAAGCCATAGACACGTTAGACCGGAAGCTGGTTGCTCTATTGGCTGAACGTCAAAAATTAATTGCAGCCGCCGGTGAGGTAAAGCCGTCGCGCGACACTGTGCGCGATGAGGCGCGCATTGAAGAGGTTGTGGCTCTGGTCAAAAAAGAAGCCGCCAAAGCCGGACTTGCAGAAGAAATTGCAGAACCGGTTTGGCGGCAGCTTATCGAAAGCTCTATTGCTTACGAATATTCAGTGTTTGATAAACGCTAGAATTGTTTTTCAGGCACGTCGATGACGAGACCGTCAATCGCATCGCTGACTTTAATTTGGCAAGACAAGCGGCTTTGTTCTTTCACTTCAAAAGCGAAGTCGAGCATATCTTCTTCCATTTCAGTGCGTTCGCCTGTGGCTTCTTTCCACTCATCGCGTACATAAATATGACACGTTGCGCATGCACACGCACCGCCACAATCTGCATCGATACCGACAACGGAATTCTTGATAGCAACTTCCATGACAGTCATGCCATCATTGCCTTCATGTGTAACTTCAGATCCGTCGTGACCAACAAAAGTAATTTTTGCCATTTTGTCCTCCCAAATTTCTAAAATGAATATAATCAATTTGCGCTTGAGGGCAAGCGTCAGCGCGCTGCATAATCGGCGAAACTGATGGCCAAGAGAAAGACAGCCATATGCAAATCCACGACCCTAAGACGACCAAACGACAAGTGACCATTAAGGTCGAAAGCTGGCCCTTACGGCAACGCTTCTCGATTGCCCGTGGCAGTAAAATCAGCGCCGATGTTCTGGTGGTTGAGATTACCGAGAACGGCATAGCCGGTCGCGGGGAGGCCGTGCCGTATCGCCGCTATGGCGAGACAATGGAAACCGCCACCGCCGCTGTTGAAGGCGCACAAAAAGCACTGGAAAGTGGGCTGGGACGACAAGATTTACGCGACTTGCTTCTACCCGGCGCGGCACGCAACGCCATTGATTGCGCCTTGTGGGATTTTGAAGCCAAACAGCAAAACACCAGCGCCGCCGCCTTGGCTGGCCTTCACCCGCAAGCCAAAAACACCGCCTTCACGATTGTTATCGACGATGCCGATAAAATGGCGGCACAAGCCGAAGCCGCCAAAGCCTATCCGCTTTTGAAAGTGAAGCTGGGCGGCACAGATGGCGTGATGGCGGATATGACCCGCCTCGCCACGGTTGCCGAAGCGCGCCCCGATGCGCAGCTTATTGTCGACAGCAATGAGGGCTGGCAAATCGATGAGTTGGCGCGCTATGCCGACCAGCTGGGTCGCTATGGCGTGACGTTTTTCGAGCAGCCCGTGCCGCAAAAGCAAGAGGCCGGATTGGCGGATATCGATCTGCCGTTTTGTGCCGATGAAAGCGTGCATGATAGCGGCTCGCTCGCCGCTCTGCCGCGCGCCTATCAATGGGTCAATTTGAAATTGGATAAAACCGGCGGACTAACCGAAGCGCTGGCTTGCGCCGAAGCCGCTAAGGCCGACGGTCGCAAAATCATGGTTGGCTGCATGGTGGCTACGTCGCTGTCTATGGCACCGGCCATGCTGTTGGCCCAACACGCCGATTTAATCGACCTTGATGGCCCGCTTTGGCTGGCCGAAGACCGCGAACACGGCCTGCGTTATGACGGCGCAACCGTGCATCCGCCGCACGCCAAGCTTTGGGGTTAGCTTTCGCCGTGCTAACGTGTCTTGAATGAAGCGGCACTCATTTCGCCGTTTAACCCATTCGCAGCGGAGGTTCGTCATGCGGTTTTTGTTTACTTTCTCATTTGCTCTTTCACTGTTCGCCGCGCCCGTTATGGCGGCCGAGTGTCCGGTGCCTTATTCAGAATTTGAAAATAATATTCCGCATCTCGACCTCGCTGAATGTCCGAAAAACCAGCCCGATAGCGAGCTGGGCTTTTGTCGTTTAGTGATGGATGGCGATGATGGCTATATTTACGCCTTCCTCTATACCGATGATGAGCCGTGCTTGAGCGATATTCGCGAAGCCAAAAAAGCCGATTACTTGATGCGAAAATAAGCTAATCTCGCAGCATGATTGATTGGCGAAACCCTCAATATCTTGACCTGCCGGATTTGCGCATGGCGGTTTTTGAAGCCGGTGAAAAGTGCGATGACCGCCCGTCCGTTGTGCTGTGTCATGGCTGGCCGGAATTGGCCTATAGCTGGCGCAAAATCGTGCCGCCACTTGTCGCGCAGGGCTGGCATGTCATTGTGCCCGAGCAGCGCGGCTTCGGCTTTACCGGCAAAGCGTTGAACGATAATGGCGATGAAAGCGGTGTTCCGCTTTACGATATGGCGCATTTGACAGGCGATATGGCGCATTTGCTGGATGCGTATGAATTGGACCAAGCGGTTTTTGCCGGCCATGATTGGGGCGGCATTATGATGTGGCAATTGCCGTTTCATCACCCTGACCGCATTGCCGGTCTTATTGGCGTCAACACGCCGTTTATTCCACGCCTCAGCGATGACCCCATCAAACTGTTTCGCGGCGCGATGGGCGATGATTTCTATATTGTCACCTTTCAAGATTATGGTCGTGCCGATGCGGTTTTCGATGCCGATCCGGCGCGTTTGTTGCGCATGATGTACCGTAAAAGCGGTGGCCTAACGACAAATGCTCCTTTGCCCAGCGAGGCATGGACGCGGGTTGAACTCATCAACATGCTGAAAGATGACGAGGCAAAATGGCCCGGCGTCGCCTTATTTGATGCAGATGAATTTCAATATTATCTCGATGGCTATAAGCGCGCCGGTTTTCGCGGCGGCATAAATTGGTATCGCAACTTCACCCGCAATTGGCAGTTAAGCGAGGGCGTGACGCAAAAAGTGCCGCAGCCAAGCCTGATGATTTGCGCGGCTGATGACCGCGTTTTGCCGCCCTCAATGGCAGACGGCATGCCGGCTTATGTCGATGATTTGGAAACCCATATTATCGCCGATTGCGGGCATTGGACGCAAAACGAGCAACCCGAAGAACTCGCCGCCACAATGCTGGACTGGCTGACGCGGCGTTTTGCCTAGATTATTGGCTGCATAATCGACTGCATTACCCTTGAGCCTGAGTGCCGAGCCGCTTATAGTCTCGGCAAATTAGACGACCTTTTTCGGGATTTAGATGAACAAGCCAGAACCCCATATTGATGGTCTTCCAACGCCGCGTGTGGAAGCCATTAAAGGCGATGCGCCGCTGCGTATTTTATTACCCAGCTATCGCTCTGACCCGCATACAGGCGGCCAGGGTATTTACATGCGCCTAATTTCCAAAGCCTTGGTAGAGCTTGGCCATCATGTTGATGTGATTTCCGGCCCGCCCTATCCTGAGCTTGACCCGCGCGTTGGGCTTATCAAGCTGCAATCGCTGGATATGTATGCCCGCCCGAACCCCATCACCTGCCTCAATCGTGATATTTTGTCGAATAAAACCGATTTATTTGAGTGGTGGTCGCATAATTGGGGCGGCTTTCCTGAGCCATATACTTTCGGTGTCCGCATGGCGGAATATATGCGCGACAAGATTAATGATTACGACATCATGCATGACAACCAGACTTTGTGCTACGGCATGCTGGATGTGCGCGATATGGGCCTGCCTGTTGTCGGCACTATTCATCACCCCATCACAATGGATAAACGCATTGATATTGCCCACGCGAAATGGCCGCATATCAAATTTTTGAAATGGCGCTGGTATTCTTTCCTCAACATGCAAATCAACGTGGCGCGCCAGCTTGACCCGCTGATTGTGGTGTCAGACAGCACCAAGCGCGATGTCGAAAAAGATTTCGGTGTCGACCCGAGTAAAATGGTGCGCATTCATCATGGCATTGACCATGAATTATTTCAGCCGCAACCGTATATTGAGCGCAAAACCAATCGCCTGATGGTGACTGCCA
>CBFHPF010000099.1:0-5011 GCA_965657665.1 Alphaproteobacteria bacterium
CAAATTGGGGGAGGAAACGGGGGAGTAAGAGGGAAACCAGCTTGTGCTTCTCGCTCAATCTCGCTGCGCTCGATAAGTGCTTATACCGTGGTAGCGGAGGAGGGACTCGAACCCCCGACACGCGGATTATGATTCCGCTGCTCTAACCAGCTGAGCTACTCCGCCCCAAAAGCGTGCGGATGATATAGACCAAAACATCGCAATGGGCAATTGCCCTTTTACCTAATTTCCGACTGATTTTTCGGCCGCATCGGCGATTTTGGCGGCACGGCGGCGTTGGGCTGATGAGGGTATGTTGAGCGCAATGCGATATTTCGCGACCGTGCGGCGCGCCAAAACAATGCCTTGCTCAGCCAATAGCGCCACCAGCGCTTCATCAGACAAGGCAGCGCGCGGATTTTCCGCCCCAATCAATTGCAACAACCGCGCCTTAATGGCGGCAGATGAAACGGTTTTCGAATTATCGCCCGCTTTATTATTGGCCTTATGATTAGCCTGCTTGCCCGCCCCGCCCACGGCAGAGGAAAACAAATCCTTCAGCGCAAAAACACCATTGGCGGTTTGCACCAGCTTACCGGCAGAGGAACGGCTGACAGTGCTCTCATGCAGCTCAACCTCCTCGGCAATATCGCGCAACACCATCGGCTCCAGCGCAATCATGCCCTTTTCAAAAAACCCCTGCTGGTGCGCCACAATGGCTCGCGACACGCGCAACAAAGTGGCGGCGCGCTGCTGGGTTGCCTTTCGCAGCCAACGCGCCGATTGCACATTGGCTTTCATAAAAGCGCGTTCTTTGTCGGTCATCTTGCGGGTCGCCATTTCTTCCCAATCGCGCTCCAGCACCAAAACACGCGGCAGACTGGCTTCGTTTAAATATGCCTGCCATCCGGCATCGCCCTCAAGCACCACAATATCGGGTGTCGCCACCGAATGGTCATCCTCGCCGAAAGCCGCTGCGGGTCGCGGGTCGAGCGCGCGAATAGAGCTGAGGAGCAGCGGTAAATCAGCCTCGCTAATTTGCGCTTTGGCGGCCAGTGCGGCGATATCGCCTTTACCCAATAAATCGAGATTATCCAACACCGCTGCATGCGCTGCGCTCAGTGCATCCGCCGCTTGCAATTGCAAGCGCAAACAATCAGCCAAATCACGCGCGAAAACACCGGCCGGTGTCAACTGGTGGCACTGCGATAGAGTTTCCTGCAGCAGGCTTTCGGGCACATGCAAAGTGGCGCAAATTTCGGCGTCGCTCTCGCGCAAATAGCCGTCATCATCCAGCCAGCCGACCAAATCAACTGCCAAAGCAGCCATATCGGTGTCGCGAATTTCTTCGCCGATTTGCTTCACCAAATGGCCGGTTAGAGAAAGCGCTGAGCGGTCGGCACGCTGGCTCATATCGGTCAGGGAACCGGTTTCAGCAACCCCGAAATCGACTTGAACCGCTTCGACATGATCGCTCAACCCCGTGCCACTTGTGCCCGATAAAGAGACAACTTGCGGGCGTTCTTCCCCGCTTACCGGCGCGGCTTCAGACTTTTGCGCTGGTTTTTGGCGCGCGCGATAATCCTGCTCGTCAAACGCCAGAAACGGGTTCTGCTCCATTTCGCGTTTCAACATGTCGGTTAATTGCACATTGGTCAGTTGCAAAAGCTGGATGGCCTGCTGCATTTGCGGGTTCATCATCAGCTTTTGCGTTTGGGTAATTTCTATGCGCGGCGCAAGCACCATGGGATAGCCTCCTGAGCAGACAGACTATCGTTTGGCACGATTATTGCAAGAATTAGTATCAGTCGGCTTTACTCAAATTCACTCAACTTCAATTAGCAGATGCGCCGGTAATCCACCCGCCACCCAAAACGCGGTCATTATCGGCGGCATAAAAAACGCACGCTTGACCGGGCGAGACACCCTCTTCCGCCTCATCCAGCACAATATCGGCTGTGCCGTCTTGCGCCAAATAAAGCTGCGCTTTGGCCGGTTCGCCGGTTGAACGAATGCGGGCGCGCAACGTCACCGGCCTGATGGCTGGCTCACTTGCAAGCTCACTTACTGGCTCACTGGCAGATGCACCCAGCCAGTTAACTTCATCGAGATGAATGCGGGCGCGCGCCAAAGCCTCACGCGGGCCAACGATGACCTGACGCTTATCAGCGTCAATCGCTACCACATAAATCGGCTCGCCGGTTGCCACACCAAGGCCGCGACGCTGCCCCACCGTATAATGCAACACGCCCTGATGTGTGCCCATAACCGTGCCGTCGAGATGCACAATCTCACCAGGCAAGCTGCAATCGGGGCGCAGGCGCTTAATGACACCGGCATAATCACCGTTCGGCACAAAGCAAATATCTTGACTGTCCGGCTTATCGGCAACCATCAGCCCCAAAGCGGCGGCATAATCGCGAATATCATCTTTTTCTAATGCCGCCAGCGGAAAGCGCAAAAAATCCATCTGTTCTTGGGTCGTTGAAAACAAAAAATAAGACTGATCGCGCGCCAAATCTTTCGGACGATGCATCTCCCAGCCATCGTCGCCTTTAAGCGTCGCAATATAGTGACCGGTCACCATCGCTTGCGCGCCCAATTCGCGGGCCATGCCCAACAAGTCACGAAACTTCACGGTTTCATTGCACCGAATGCACGGTATCGGCGTATGCCCCGACAAATAGCTATCGACAAACTCATCCATCACGCTTTCTTTGAAGCGCGATTCATAATCCAGCACGTAATGGGGCATATCGAGCCGCGCTGCTACAGCGCGCGCATCGTGAATATCCTGACCGGCGCAACACGCGCCCTTGCGGCGAATGGCTTCGCCATGGTCGTAAAGTTGCAGCGTAATGCCGACCGCGTCATAGCCGGCACGCTTAACCAAAGCGGCAGCCACCGAACTGTCGACCCCGCCAGACATGGCAATAACGACACGCTGTCCGGCGCGTGCTTCACGCGAGCCGGTGTCGCCCTCTAAATTGAGGTCAATATCTGGCAGCCCATCAAGGGCGTTTTGAATATCTGCATCAACCATATCGTCCACCTAAGGCGTGTCACTATAGCATGCAAAGCGCGGCGGCAAGGCGGTAATCGGTCTCACTTTGGGCGACTGCCCGCATGCATCATTCGCACACACGCCGCACACACGCCACATACACAGGCCCTCACAATAAGTTGATTTGTCCGTGAGCGGTGCAGTGCGCTGATATCAGCGTGTTGCATAAGTCATTTGAGTTTTTGAGGAGTGGAAATATGCGTGTTTTGTTAATTGAAGATGATGCGATTTTGGCACAAACCATTTGCGACGCATTGGAGGCCGACGGCTTTCACGTCGATGAAGCCGATCGCGGCGAAGACGGCCTCGAGCTGGCAGGTCTTTATGAATATCAAGTCATGGTACTGGATCTCGGCCTGCCCGATATGCGCGGCGATGAAGTTCTGGAAAATCTGCGGCAAAAAAATACCAATTTGCCGGTGCTTATTTTATCGGGCGAATCTGAGGTTGAAAAACGCCTCACCTGCCTGCAATTGGGTGCGGATGATTATTTGCTCAAACCGTTTAATTTGAAAGAGCTAACGGCGCGGCTATATGCACTGGCACGGCGCGCCAATGGCCATGCGCAAAACCAGCTTATATTCGGCGATGTGACGCTGGATTTGAACGCGCGCGATGTGCGTGTCGGCAATACGCGGGTCGATTTGACGGCAAAAGAATATCAAATGTTTGAATTGCTCTGCCTGCGCAAAGGCAATGTCGTGTCCAAAGAGAGTTTTCTCGACCATTTATATGGCGGCATGGATGAGCCGGAAATGAAAATCATTGATGTGTTCATTTGTAAATTGCGCAAGAAAATTGAAGCGGCTGGCGCAAAAGACGAAGTCATTCAGACGGTTTGGGGACGCGGTTATCGTGTCGATGCTCAACCTCTGGCCTGCTCGGCATAAAAGCGCGAAAGGCATAATAAGCAAAAATGGCACGGCATTATGAAAGGGCGATGGGCTTTGTGATATGCGCGGCCTGTGCTAAGCACACCGCATGTCTTATCAATTGCCTTTCGACCCGCATAATCCGGCCATTATGAGCGAACTTTGCCAAATGGCGCTGGATGCCGGTGCGCTCATCATGCAGCACTATAAAAATGGTGTTGCCGAGGAAACCAAAGCCGATAAAACGCCGGTCACCCAAGCCGACCGCGACGCGGAAATATTGCTGACGCAACGGCTGAATGCGCTGCTGCCGGACGCACAGGTTATCGGCGAGGAAGCTTGCGCCGAAGCTGTGCCGGAAAAACTCGCGCCGTATTTTTTCCTACTCGACCCGCTGGATGGCACGCGCGATTTTGTTGCCAAACGCGATAATTTTACCGTCAATATCGGCCTGATTGTCGAAGATGCGCCGGTGGCTGGCGTGATTTACGCACCGGTACATGAGAAGCTGTATTTCAGTGGCCCCGATTGTGCCTATCGTCTGGCTATTGCGCCGCAAGCCGAACTGGATATCAGCAAAGCCGAAAAACTGCGCACAGCAGATATCGACCCGACAGGCATCAAGGTGATTGCCAGCCGTTCACATCGCGATGACAAAACCGAACAATTGATTTCCAGCCTCAATGTCAGCGACACAATCGGCGCAGCGTCGTCATACAAGTTTTGCTTGGTGGCCGATGGCACTGCCGATTTTTATCCGCGCTTCGGGCGCACAATGGAATGGGACACCGCCGCCGGACAAGCGATTTTAGAAGCCGCCGGAGGGGTGGTGACCGATGAAGACGGCAAGCGCTTTACTTATGGCAAATTGGGGCGCGGTCTCGACAACCCTTCTTTTATTGCAGCCGCCAGAGATAACTGGCAGGATGCTCTAAAATAGTCATGATGAAACAGGGATGATTGGGGAGAGCGGGGCATGCAGAAGCGCCGACAAATAGCTTGTGTTTTAGGGCTGTTCATGGCGTTGATGACGGTTGCTCCGGCAATTTCTCCGGTAATGGCTCAAGATGCCGGTCGTCCGCCCAGTATTGAAGAT
>CBFHPF010000100.1:0-5008 GCA_965657665.1 Alphaproteobacteria bacterium
TAGGTTATGCGCCGACAGGTGCTTATGGCGATGCTGACCAAGATAGCGGTCGCTCGATGAAAATTATTCCCAGTGAAAAAGCGCGTGACAAGCGCGAACATCCGTTTGTGCGCACCCATCATGAGACGGGTAAGCGCGCGCTGTTCTCATCGGCTGCTTATATTCAGGGCTTCACTGATATGGAGAAGGCGGAAAGCGACGCGCTGTTGATTGAGTTTTATGGCCATCAAACCGATGAGGTGTTTATCTATTCGCATAAATGGTCAAAAGACATGCTGGTGATGTGGGATAATCGCTCGCTTTTGCACGCCGCAACAGGCGGTTATGACGGCTATGACCGTTTATTGCACCGCACGACAATTGCCGATACGCAGTTTTAGATTTTTATAGTGGTGCATTTTGCGCCATGAGGCGCACGCCGAGCAGCAGCAAAAAGCCGTGGCTGATATGGTAAAACCATAAATCGCTCATCACGCGGTTAAGCCAAATGCCCAGCGCGACACCCAATGGCACCAGTGGCACGAGCGCGAGGCTGGCGGTTACGCTGGCGGTCGTGAATAAATCAAGCTCGAGAAAAAACGGCAATTTGGCAATATTGCTGAGCAGGAACGCCCAGCCCATTGTGCCGACAAAATAAGCGCGCGGTAGATTGAGCGGCAGCAAATAAACTTGCGCCGGAATGCCGCCGGTCAGTGAAATGAAACTGGCGAAACCTGCCAAGCCGCACCAAACACCGGCGCGCGCATGATTGCGCCGCAAGGCCCGCACGGCGACGCGCGATATGGCCGCTGCGACGGCAGGTTTGTAAATGCGCCAGAAATAACGCCCACCGGTAAACACCGCCAAGCCGCCGATAAGAAACATCAGCGTGTCGGCATTGACGTGCTGAAATAACAACCATCCGGCCGATTGCCCGACCATCACGGCGACAGTCATAATGATGACAATACGGCGCACGGCAGTGCGGAAATATTTCCAGCCGACATAAAAATCGCACAGCAAAAACACCGGTAATAAAACTGCCAATGCGGGGCCGGGCGGTAAAACCAGCAGCATGATGGGCAAAGATAAAGACCCCATCGCGCCGCCAAAGCCCGCTTTTGAGACCGCCACCACAATGGTCGCGACAATACCCGCGGCAAAAAATGCCACGGGGGCGTTGCTCATCAGGCTGGCGTCAAACACCATTAAGAAGCGCTTTCTTCTTCCATTTGCTTGCGGAATTTCTTGCGCTCATGCTCCAATAGATAGCGCTTTCTGAGCCGCAGATTTTGCGGCGTCACTTCTAGCAATTCATCATATTCGACATAAGCCATCATTTCTTCCAGCGACATGCGGCGCGGCGGCGTGAGTGTAACCGCCTCATCAGCACCCGAAGCGCGGACATTGGTCAGCTTTTTGCCTTTCAGCACATTGATTTCCAAATCATTGTCGCGACTATGTTCGCCGACAATCATACCCTGATAAACCGGCATTTGCGGGTCAATGAACATGACACCGCGATCTTGCAGATTGAAAATCGCGTAGGCAACAGCTGTGCCGGTCTCGCTGGCAATCAGCGCACCATTGCGCCGTCCGGGAATATCACCGGCATATGGCGCATAATCATGAAACACCCGGTTCAACACACCTGTGCCGCGTGTCTGGGTCAAAAAGCGGCTTTGATAGCCGATGAGCCCACGCGACGGTGCGTGAAATATCATCCGTGTTTTGCCAGCACCGGCGGCGCGCATATCAACCATCTTGGCTTTGCGGCGGTTCATACTGTCAACGACGCCTGAAGAAAACTCTTCATCAACATCAATTGTCACTTCCTCAACCGGCTCAAGCTTCTCGCCGTTTTCTTGACGTATCAGCACTTTAGGGCGCGACACCATCATTTCAAAACCTTCGCGGCGCATGGTTTCAATCAGCACACCCAATTGCAGCTCGCCGCGACCACCAATTTCAAACGCATCTTTATTGGCGCTTTCTTCAAAAGTAATGGCGACATTGGTTTCCACCTCAGCCAGCAGACGTTCGCGAATAACCGTCGAGGTAACTTTTTTGCCTTCTTTGCCAGCAAACGGGCTGTCATTCACGGTGATGGTGACCGACATGGTTGGCGGGTCAATCGGGGTTGAAGGCAGCGCGTCGCTGATAGACGGGTCGCCAATAGTATCAGCCACTGAGGCTTTGGTCAGACCGGCAATACAGATGAGATCACCGGCGGCGACCTCCTCAACCGGCACACGTTTGGTACCTTCAAAGCGCAATAATTTTGTCAGGCGACCGGTTTCAATTTGTTTGCCCTCTAGATTAATCGCTTTCACAGCAGCGTTCACTGTCGCCGTGCCTTGCAGCACCCGACCGGTCAGGCAGCGGCCGATATACGGGTCGCTATCCAACAAAGTCGCCAGCATGGCAAACGGTTTATCCGGCTCAACCATGGGCGGCGGCACATGCGCCAACACCACATCCAAAAGGGGGTGAAGATTATCGCGCGGCGCATCCAGTTCATCGGCGCACCAGCCGTCACGGCCCGACGCATAAAGAATAGGGAAGTCCAACTGTTCAGGCGTGGCATCCAGCGAGACAAATAAATCGAAAACTTCATCGATAACTTCGTCAGGGCGACCATCAGGGCGGTCAACCTTATTGATAACTACAATAGGGCGCAGGCCTTGTTTCAGGGCTTTACCCAACACAAATTTGGTTTGCGGCATCGGCCCTTCAGCTGCATCGGTGAGCAAAATCACGCCATCCGCCATATGCAAAACGCGCTCAACCTCGCCGCCGAAATCGGCGTGACCCGGCGTATCGATAATATTAATGCGGATGTCTTGCCAAATAATCGACGTTGGCTTGGCGAGAATGGTGATGCCGCGTTCTTTTTCAAGATCGCCACTATCCATCACACGCTCGTCAACGGCTTGGTTATCACGAAACAGACCTGTCTGTTTCATCAACTGGTCAATCAGTGTGGTTTTGCCGTGGTCAACGTGGGCGATGATGGCAATATTGCGCAGGCCTTGGGCAGCGGTAAGGGACATGGGAGAAGCCTTTCAAAAACTCTTGAAGGCTTCTATCGCGTATGCCCGCTTGTTGAAAGCAAAAACCCGCTTGCCGTGCGCGATTATTCCGTGCCGTTAATCGGCAACAGCACCGCCTGCTTCGACCCATTCGTCAAAACCGCCAATATTAATGACGTTTTCAAAGCCCATTTCTTTCATGGTTTTGCCTGCCAAAGCGGCCATGCCACCGGCACCACAAATCAAATAAAAGGTCTTTGATTTATCAAATAGCGGATTAAACATCGGGCTGTCTTCATCAGCCACAAATTCGAAAAGACCGCGCGGAACATGATGCCCGCCCTTAATAATGCCGCTATTGGCAATCATATCGGCATCGCGCACATCAATGAAAACCGCATTTTCATCTTGATAATGGCTCACCGCCTCAGCACCACTAATGCGCGGCACAATGGCATTGGCTTCTTCCATATATTGCATCATTTTTTTCATCGGTCGCTCTCCCTTATGTGATGTGTTGACTAATCTTGCCACACCGTAGCGCAAAGGTCAGAAAAATTTACCTGCGGCGGTTTGGCAGTTTTTCCTCTCTTTACAGATTTTATGCTTCGCCTATCCTGTTTGCTGAATTTATGGGAGATGAGCAATGTCTGAGATGGCTGAATTTGATCAGAAGGATTTGGACGCGTTTAAAGAGCAAGCGCAAGCTTGGTTTAATGAAAACGCGCCGCGCGAACAGGATTTTATGTTGCCACTGACTTTCATGGAAGTCGGCACAGATGAGCAGTTTAATTTCCTGCGCGATTGGCAAAATAAGGTTTATGAAGCCGGATATTTAGGCGCGCATTGGCCAAAAGAATATGGCGGCGGCGGTCTGCACAAAGCGTTTCAAGATGTCGCGACGCGCGTCATGTCGGCGGCGCAAACGCCGATAATGCTCAATGCCATTGGCCTGAACTGGACCGGCCCGCTTTTGCTGGACCGTGGCTCTGAAGACGAAAAGCAACGCTATATCAAACGCATTTTGTCGGCTGAAGATATTTGGTGTCAGGGTTTTTCTGAGCCCGACCACGGCTCTGACCTCGGCAATGCGCAAACGCGCGCTGTGCGTGATGGCGATGAATATGTCATTAACGGCTCAAAAATTTGGACGACGCAGGGTAATTATGCCGATTACATGATTTTGCTGGCGCGCACCAATCCGGAAGCTGAGAGCAAATATAAGGGCTTGAGTTTCTTCTTGTCGCCGATGAAAGGCGCGGGCATTGATACTGTGCCCATTCGCAAACTGACCGGCGAATATGGTTTCACGCAAACCTTCTTCCAAGATGCGCGTATTCCGGCTGATTGTCTGATGGGCCAAGAAGGCGAAGGCTGGTTGATTGCCATGCAGACGCTTGAATATGAACGCGGCGCGCGTTCCGGCCAAGCGGGTGGTCATGTGATGATGGTGTCGGACCCCAATGATATTATTCGTCTGGCGCGCGAAGCGCAGTTGAACGGCAAACCGGCTATTGAAGACGAAGTCGTCCGGCAAGAATTGGTCGCGCTGATGAGCGAGGCGCGCGCGCTGGGCTTGGCATCGCGGCGCGACAAGCTGGCACCGCTGACGCAAGATCGACCCATGTCTCTGGCTTTGGGTGGCAAACTTTCCAGCACAGATTTTTATCAGCGTCTCAATGCCTTCGCCATTGGCCTGCAAGGCACACGCGCGGCTTATTATGTCGGCGATGATAGCGCGCATGATAAGGGCGTCTGGCAACGCGGCTATTTGAACTCGTTTTCCGCCACAATTGGCGGCGGCACGTCGCAAATTCAGCGCAATATTATCGGCGAGCATGTGCTCGGTCTGCCGAAAAGCTAAGCCCAAACCGGAGGAAGAACATCATGTCATCCATGTTTGATAGTGCCGGCAATACGCCAAGCATTGGTCTGAGCGAAGAGCAAGCGCAACTGATCGATGTTGCCGCTGCTTTTTGCCGTGATAAATCGCCGAT
>CBFHPF010000101.1:0-4998 GCA_965657665.1 Alphaproteobacteria bacterium
GTATCATGCGGGCGCGGGCTAAGCTCCGAGAAAATCACCTCATCACCGCGAATGAAAAACTCAACGCCAAACAAGCCATAACCGCCCAAATCATCGGTGATGGTTTTCGCCATGGCTTGCGCCTTGCCTTCCAGCGCGCCCATATCAAATCCGCCTTGCGCGCTGATTTTAAAATCGCCGTCAATTTGTTGGTGCTGCAGTACCGGACAATAAGCGGTATCTGCGTTTTTTTGCCGAATGGTCAGCAGGGTAATCTCATAATCAAAAGCGATAAACTCTTCGACAATCACTTTCGGGCGGTCGCCGCGCATATTCTCAACCGCATAATGCCACGCCGCTTGCGCTGCTTCAGCATCATTGGCGGCGACCGTCGACTGCCCCTTGCCGGATGAACTCATCACCGGCTTCACCACCACTTTGCAAGCCATTTGCTGATAAAGCGCGAGCATTTCCTCAAGGTTTTCCGCATAGCCATATTGCGCTGTCAGCAAGCCAATCTCGGCCGCGCGGTCGCGAATACGGTCACGATTCATGGTTAAATCCACCGCCCGCGCAGACGGCACAATGGTGCGCTCGGCTTCAATATCCAGCAGCACTTGCGTATTAATGGCCTCGATTTCCGGCACCACCAAATCAGGGTCGACAGATTTAATATGCGCCCGCAATTGGCTTTCATTGAGCATATCAAACACCAAAGCGCGGTCAGCGACTTGCATGGCCGGTGCATTTTCATAGCGATCACAGGCAATCACCGTGCACCCCAAACGCTTCAAACTAATGGTCAATTCGCGGCCCAGCTCGCCCGAACCCAATAACATAATCTTTTTCATAATCGCCCTGCTTTTACCAACGCCCTAATTTAAAGCGAGTGGCGCGCTAAAGCCAGCACTGGTCAAAACGCTTCTGTGCGTTATTTCATTCACATGGATGACGCACAAATATCAGAAATCATCGCCATGGCGTGGGATGATGAAACCTCATTCGATATGATTGAGCGCCAGTTCGGCCTGCCCGAAGGCGAAGTCATAAAACTGATGCGCCGCGAAATGAAAGCGTCCAGCTTCCGTATGTGGCGCAAGCGCGTCTCAGGGCGAAGTGCTAAACACGCTAAAAGGGCGCGGTCGCTTTAGCGGCCCCCGCCCGCCTTGCGCAAGCGAGGCTGTTTTGCGAAGTAAAACAGTCGAGACACCCGCAACCACTGTCGCTATTAGCCCTTATTACGATTGCGTATTCTTTGATTGGCTTTTTGTCTCGCAGGGCCGCGTGGCGGATTTTTATTGCCGCCCTTGCGGCGCGGTTCACCATTATTCGCGCCACCTCTGGCTTCCACTTTATCTCTGGCTTGCGCGTTACGCTTGCCAGCGGGTTTGCGGTCTTTTGGCTTGCGCTTTTTATCGCCATATCGCGTGTCACTTTTGGGCGCGCCATCATGCGCCGCCTTATGCGGCTTGCCTTTATTTGAATTACCCTTGCGATGCGGTTTCGGCTTCGATTTCGCCGCCGCCTTCATCGGGTCATAGCCGTCTTCATCAACCCCACCGGCTTTCACATTCTCAACCGGCAATTTGATTTTAATAAGCCTCTCAACATCGCGCAGATGCTTTTGTTCTTCCGGCGAACACAGCGTTATCGCCCGCCCTTCGCGTCCGGCCCGCGCCGTGCGACCAATGCGGTGCACATAGGCTTCCGGCGTGGTTGGTACATCATAATTCACCACCAACGACACATCGGGAATATCAATGCCGCGCGCGGCAATATCAGTGGCGACAAGAATATGCTCTTCGCCCTTGCGAAACGCCTCCAATGACCGCTGTCGCTGGTTCTGGCTCTTATTGCCGTGAATGGCCGAAGCAATCACATTTTGTTTGCTGAGATATTTCACCAGCTGGTCAGCCCCATGCTTGGTGCGGGTGAAAATAATCGTGCGGAACTGGTTTTCCAAAGCCTGCAGCAAAAAGGGGCGCTTCTCAGGTTTTTCCATCAACATCACTGCCTGCTCGATGCGCTCCACCGGAGTGGATTGCGGGGCAACGGCGACATCTTTTGGATTATCCAACAACTCCGCCGCCAACGCTCGTATCGGCTTTGGCATAGTGGCTGATAGCAGCACCGTTTGGCGGGTGCGCGGCGTTTGCTTGGCAATGCGGCGAATGGCCGGGAAAAAGCCCAAATCCAACATTTGGTCGGCTTCATCGAGAATAAGCGTCTCGGTATGCGCCAGAGATACATTGCCGGATTTCAAATGGTCTTCCAGACGCCCGGGCGTCGCCACCAAAATATCCAGCCCTTGCTTGAGGCGATTGATTTGCTTGGGATACTTCACCCCGCCAACAACACAAGCGCGTTGATGATAAATATGCGTCGCATATTTCTCGATATTATCATCAATCTGCTTGGCCAATTCACGGGTCGGCACAATAATCAGCGTGCTGCAATGCTTCGGCTTGGTTTTGTGCTGATTGCCCTTAAGGCGCTCCAAAATCGGCAGCACAAAAGCCGCCGTTTTGCCGGTACCGGTTTGCGCGATGCCGACAATATCTTCGCCCTTCAGCATAAGCGGAATGACTTTTTCCTGAATGGGTGTCGGCGTTTCATAGCCTGCTTTGGCGACCGCTTTGGTCAGCCGGTCAGACAGGCCAAGCGTTTCAAATTTTGTCATTATTGGGCATCCTGTTTTCAGTAGCTGAACATGCTGACCATCTACAGGCGCACAAACGCTTGGCGGTAGCCATTATGGCCCGCGCACTTCTGACGCTCGTGTAGCACATCTATCAGCGCGGGGCGACCTGATTGTTATGACCGCAGGCGACGGCTAAAGGCGGCCGGTTTGCACACCATAATCAGCGGCAATGCCGTAATCCGGATCATCATCGCTATTGACGACAAGCTGGCCTGAACGCGCCAATAAAGCGCGACAATCGCGGCTCAAATGGCGCAGCATGACGCGTTTTCCGGCAGTGTCATATTTGGCGGCAATATCCTCAATCGCCTGCAGGGCCGACTGGTCCACCACCCGCGAATTGGCAAAATCAATAATCACCACATCCGGGTCATCTTCAATCTTGAACAATTGCATAAAGGATGTAATGGAGCCGAAAAAGAGCGGCCCGTTAATCTCATACACCAGCGCACCGGCTTCGCGCTCAGAAGGCCGCACCGAGGCGTTAATGCGTTTGGCGGCATTCCATGCATAAACCAAGGCCGACATAATCACCCCGACGACAACGGCAATCGCCAAGTCTTGCCAGACCGTCACGATGGTAACGGCGATTGTCACCAATGCATCAGCGCGTGGCACACGGCGTAGCGTTTTCAGCGAGGTCCAAGCAAATGTCCCGATAACTACCATGAACATCACACCGGTCAGCGCGGCAATGGGAATAAGCTCGATATAGCTGGCGGCGAATAAAATATAGGACAGCAAAAACAGTGCGGCAGAAATACCGGCCAGCCGTGTGCGTCCACCAGATTTTATATTAATCATCGACTGACCAATCATCGCGCAACCGCCCATACCGGCAAAAAATCCGGTCACTAAATTGGACGTGCCTTGCGCTAAACATTCTTGCGACGCGCCGCCGCGTTGCTCAGTCATCTCGCCGACCAAATTAAGCGTCAGCAAGCTTTCAATCAGCCCAATCGCTGCCAGAATAATCGCATAGGGCAGAATAATTTGCAGCGTTTCAAGCGAGAACGGCACATCAGGCAGCACAAAACTCGGAAACCCACCCGCCAAGCTCGCCAAATCACCAACCCGCGGCACATGAATATCAAAGGCCAATACGAGGCCGGTCACCAGACCAATAGCCATAAGCGGCGCAGGAATACGCTTGGTCAGTTTCGGCGTCAGCCAAATAATCAGCATGGTCAAAACCACCAAAGCCAATGTCGTGTAAAGCTGCGCACCCGCCAGCCAGCCTGACACACCATTATCGTCAACCGTTTTAAACTGCTCAAGCTGCGCAATACCGATAACAATCGCCAGGCCGTTAACAAAGCCCAGCATCACCGGATGCGGCACCATGCGAATAAACTTACCCCAGCGCAACGCACCGGCCAGCAATTGCAGCAACCCCATCAACACCACAGTGGCGAAAAGATATTGCGGGCCATGCGACGCGACAAGCGACACCATGACAACGGCCAACGCACCGGTAGCACCCGATATCATGCCCGGTCGCCCGCCCATGAGCGCGGTTACCAGCCCGACAATAAAGGCCGCATAAAGCCCCGCCAAAGGCGCCAATCCGGCGACAAAAGCAAACGCCACCGCCTCCGGCACCAAGGCCAAGGAAACAGTAAAGCCCGATAAAAGATCGGTGCTTGCTTGCGATTTGGTCATTACCTGACGATTGGACGCATTGATGGAGTTGCCGAACCAAAAGCGGTTCAGCCGATCTTGAAAGGAGCTCATGAAAGACTTTCTAAACTATCGCTCTTCATGAAGAGCATGGGAGTTGTCGCGCAGAACGGCTTAAGCCGGACGTGAGGCGTGTGTGCCACATTTCACCGTCATCAGCAATGAAATTACAATTCTGTTGAGCCGTTTTTGGCGCGCGCGCGGCGGTTGAATATGGCCCAGCCCGACCAGAAGAAAACCGACAGACCAATGGCGGTGAAAATCGCCGGTGTCGGGTCCTCCAATGTCGATATGGAACCGGCGTAAGCCGCCAACAAGCAATAAGGCACAACATTAACCAGCCACAGTGCCAGAAACTTCCAAAAAGGCATGCGCGTCAGCCCTGCCATACAAGCTGATACTTCGGGCAGGATGGGCATGGCGCGGGCCAGCAAAATAACCACCGCCCCGTGTCGACGAAAAGTCGCCGCGGCAGCTTCGCGTTCCGCGTCATCTTTGACAATATGCACCACCAGCGCATCGCCATAGCGGCGGCTGATAAAATAGCCGCCAAGACCGGCAGCCAATAAGCCAATAGCGCCGGCCAGCGCGCCCGGCAAAGCGCCGATAAAATATCCGGCCAGCAGCAATGTCGCCAA
>CBFHPF010000102.1:0-4929 GCA_965657665.1 Alphaproteobacteria bacterium
ACCCAGCTGACCATGCGGACCTTCCACATTGGTGGTACGGCTCAGGTTGTTGACCAATCATTCATCGAATCCAATGCTGACGGTAAGGTCGAATTGGAAAATGCCAATATCGTTAAGGACTCCAGCGGCCGCAATGTCGTGATGAGCCGGAATGTTGTCATTAAAATCGTCGACGATAACGGTCTGGAACGCGCCAGCCACAAACTAGCCTATGGCTCGCGCTTGCGCGTAGAAGTCGGTCAAGCTGTTAGCCGTGGCGACCGCCTCGCTGAATGGGAACCTTATGCCATTCCGATTTTGACAGAGCTTGACGGTATTGTTCAGTTTGAAGATTTGGTCGACGGCGTGTCTGTTACCGAAAACACAGACGAAGCTACCGGTATCAGCCAGCGCGTTGTCACGGACTCATCCGTTGGTTCGCGCGGCAGCGATTTGAAACCGGCCATGGTCGTCAAAGACGAAAAAGGCAATATCAAAACACTGTCTAACGGTAATGAAGCCCGCTTCATTCTGGGTGCCGGTGCTATTTTGTCGGTTGAGCCGGGTGCAACGGTTCACGCCGGTGACACATTGGCGCGTATTCCGACAGAGGGTGCGTCGACCAGTGATATTACCGGTGGTCTGCCGCGTGTGGCCGAGCTTTTCGAAGCTCGCCGCCCGAAAGACCACGCTGTGATTGCTGAAATTACCGGTAAGGTTGAGTTTGGTCGCGACTTTAAAAACAAACGTCGCATCGTTATTCAGCCGGAATCTGCCGACCAAGAGCCGGTAGAGTATCTGGTGCCGAAAGCCAAGCATTTGTCTGTGCAAGAAGGCGACATTATTGAGAAGGGTGAGTATCTCATCGACGGCCATCCGGCCCCGCATGATATTCTCGCCATTTCAGGTGTTGAAGAGCTTGCCAATTATCTCATCAATGAGATTCAAGACGTGTACCGTCTGCAAGGTGTGACGATTAACGACAAACACATTGAAGTGATTGTTCGTCAGATGCTGCAGAAAATCGAAATTACCGACCCGGGTGAAAGTGCCTTCCTGAAAGAAGAGCAAATCGACCGGTTGGAATTCGAAGAAGAAGTGGCGCGCATTGAGGCGGAAGGTAAAACCGCTCCGTCAGGCGTGCCGATCTTGCTGGGTATCACCAAAGCGTCACTGCAAACCCGCTCATTCATCTCTGCGGCCTCGTTCCAAGAGACCACACGTGTGCTGACGGAAGCTGCGATTAATGGCAAGTATGACGAGCTGGTTGGCTTGAAAGAAAATGTCATTGTCGGTCGCCTCATTCCGGCCGGTACAGGTGGTCTGATGCAACGCCTGAAAGGTGAAGCTTCTGCCCGCGATGCCGAGCTTGAAGCGCTAAATCCGAAGCCGGAATTGCCGGAAGAGCCGGTTGTAGAAGCTGAGGCGTAAATCAGCATAAGCTACTGATTTAACAGCTAAAAAACATAAAATGCCGATTATCCTAACGGATGGTCGGCATTTTTTTATCGATTAGATGAAAAAGCGTTCAAATCAGGGGTTGACCGGTCGGGCGCTATCGCCTATGACACGCTTACTTTGGTGACAGGACTGTAGGTTTTGTGCTGTTTCGGGGCTCACCCCGTCGACGATGAACCTAGACGCTGTTAAGGACCTGAAGTGAATAATTTGGACGCATGATCCTGCGGTGAGACGCCGGATCCTCTGCTTAACGGGCCGAAGACCAGCAATGGTTGACGGCAAATGGGTTTTGGAAGCTTGCCGCTCAAATGAATAGGCAGTTTCCACCGACCCATTTGTGTTTGAAGATTTGGGAGTAGGCGGTATGCCGACCATTAACCAACTTATCCGCAAGCCGCGGAAGAAAGTGTTGAAACGCAACAAGGTGCCGGCCATGGAGCAGTGCCCGCAGCGCCGTGGCGTTTGTACACGCGTTTACACAACCACACCGAAGAAGCCGAACTCGGCGCTTCGTAAAGTGGCCCGTGTGCGTCTGACCAGCGGCTATGAAGTCACCAGCTATATCCCGGGTGAAGGTCACAATCTGCAGGAGCACTCGGTCGTTATGATCCGCGGTGGTCGTGTAAAAGACTTGCCGGGTGTGCGTTACCACATCATTCGTGGCGTCCTCGATACGCAGGGCGTTAAAGATCGTAAACAGCGTCGCTCGAAATACGGCGCGAAGCGTCCGAAATAGGGAGCTGTTCGTATGTCACGTCGTCACCGCGCAGAAAAACGCCAAGTCATCCCCGACGCCAAATATGGCGATGAGGTTCTCAGCAAGTTCATGAACTCGCTGATGTTGCATGGCAAAAAGTCCACTGCTGAAAGCATTCTTTATGGTGCTCTCGACACGATTGAAGCCAAGCTGAGCCGCGAGCCGGTTTCGTGCTTCCATGAAGCGCTTGAAAATATTATGCCCGCCGTTGAGGTTCGTTCTCGCCGTGTTGGTGGTGCAACCTATCAGGTGCCGGTTGAAGTTCGTCCTGAGCGCAAACAAGCTCTTGCCATTCGCTGGCTGATTTCAGCAGCGCGTGGCCGTGGTGAGAACACCATGGTTGAGCGTCTGTCTGGCGAGCTTATGGATGCGCTGAACAATCGCGGTTCTGCTGTTAAGAAGCGCGAAGACACGCACCGTATGGCTGAAGCCAACCGCGCATTTTCGCATTATCGCTGGTAGTTTTACTCGAGGATACTCCCCATGGCACGCTCAACCGACCTTAAAGATTACCGCAATATCGGTATTATGGCGCATATTGACGCCGGTAAAACCACGACCACCGAGCGCATTCTGTATTACACAGGCGTGAGCTATAAAATCGGTGAAGTTCATGATGGCGCGGCCACTATGGACTGGATGGAGCAAGAGCAAGAGCGCGGCATCACCATTACGTCTGCTGCGACGACCTGCTTCTGGCGTGAAAAGCGCATCAACATTATTGACACACCGGGCCACGTGGACTTCACAATTGAAGTTGAGCGTTCTTTGCGTGTGCTTGATGGCGCGGTTGCCGTGTTTGACTCGGTTGCCGGTGTGGAGCCGCAATCTGAGACAGTATGGCGTCAGGCTGATAAATACTCAGTTCCGCGCATGTGTTTCGTTAACAAAATGGACCGCATGGGCGCAGACTTCTTCCGTTGCGTTGATATGATTAAAGACCGTCTGGGCTCTAGCCCGTTGGTTGTGCAGCTGCCGATTGGCGCTGAGGCCAATTATGAAGGTTTGATTGATTTGGTGAAAATGCAAGAGATTCTGTGGAAAGCAGAAGACCTTGGCGCCGAATATGAATATGTCGACATTCGTGACACGCTGAAGGACCAAGCCGATGAATACCGTGCTGCATTGGTTGAGGCTGTTGTCGAACTCGATGATGATGTCATGGAAGCCTATCTCGAAGGCACTGAGCCTGACGAGGAAACCATCATCCGCCTTATCCGTAAGGGTACGATTGACCAAAACTTCGTTCCGGTTCTGAACGGTACAGCGTTTAAGAACAAAGGTGTTCAGCCATTGCTGGATGCGGTTGTTGATTTCATGCCGTCACCGCTCGACGTTGAAGCCATTCAGGGTGTTGATGCGAAAACCGAAGAAGAAGTTGTTCGCGAAAGCTCTGATGATGAGCCGCTGTCAATGCTTGCCTTTAAAATCGCCAATGACCCTTTTGTCGGTTCACTGACTTTTGCCCGTATCTATTCCGGTAAGCTGGAAAGCGGTGCGACTTTGGTAAACACGGTGAAAGACAAGCGCGAGCGTATCGGCCGTATGCTGCAAATGCACGCTAACTCTCGCGAAGAAATCAAAGAGGCTTATGCCGGTGATATTGTTGCGCTGGTAGGCCTGAAAGACACCACAACAGGTGATACGCTGTGCGCGACTGATGCGCCGGTTATTCTTGAGCGTATGGAATTCCCTGATCCGGTTATTGAGGTTGCGGTTGAGCCGAAAACCAAAGGTGACCAAGAGAAAATGGGTCTGGCACTGAGCCGTTTGGCACAAGAAGACCCGTCATTCCGCGTTAAATCAGACGAGGAAAGCGGTCAGACTGTTATTGCCGGTATGGGCGAATTGCACCTCGACATTATTGTCGACCGTATGAAGCGTGAGTTTAAAGTGGAAGCTAATGTCGGTGCGCCGCAGGTTGCTTATCGCGAAACATTCACCAAAGCGACCGATGTTGATTACACCCACAAGAAGCAGTCTGGTGGTTCGGGTCAGTTTGCCCGCGTGAAAATGACCATCAATCCGCTTGAGCCGGGTGGTGGTTACGCTTTTGAGAACAAAATCGTTGGTGGTGCTATTCCGAAAGAATACATCCCGGGCGTTGAAAAAGGCATTGAGAGTGTTCGTGAAAACGGCGTTCTGGCAGGCTTCCCGATGATTGATTTCTCGGTTGTTCTGCATGATGGCGCTTATCACGATGTTGACTCCAGCGTTATGGCTTTTGAGATTGCGGCGCGTGCCGCTTTCCGCGAAGCCGCTCAGGATGCCGGTGCTAAATTGCTCGAGCCGATTATGCTGGTTGAGGTGGTAACACCGGACGAGCATATGGGTGACGTTATCGGTGACTTGAACAGTCGTCGCGGTCAGGTGCGTGGCACCGAAGCGCGCGGTAATGCGTCAGTTATCTCGGCCATGGTGCCGCTTGCCAATATGTTTGGCTATGTAAACACGTTGCGTTCCATGACCCAGGGTCGTGCGCAGTATTCAATGCTGTTCGATCATTACGAACAAGTTCCACAAGCGGTGTCTGACGAAGTCATCGCGAAAATGGCCTAATCGCCCGTTTGGGCAAATCGACGGAGAGGACAAATGTCGAAGGAAAAGTTTGAGCGGACCAAGCCGCACTGTAACATTGGTACGATTGGTCACGTTGACCATGGTAAGACGACGCTGACGGCGGCGATTACGAAGGTTTTGGCTGAATCCGGTGGTGCAGAATTCTCTGATTA
>CBFHPF010000103.1:0-4872 GCA_965657665.1 Alphaproteobacteria bacterium
GACTTCCGGCAGGCCAAATTTGGTTGTGCGCGAGGCGACAACCATATCGCAGGCCAGAACCAGTTCAAAACCACCAGCCAAGGCATAGCCCTCAGTCGCGGCAATCAACGGCTTGGCCGGTGAATAATGGCTGATGCCGCCAAAGCCGCGCCCCGGAACTGACGGTGTTTCGCCTTTCAAAAAGCCCTTCAAATCCATGCCAGAGCAGAATGTGCCGCCATTACCGGCCAGCACGGCGACGCGGATATCAGCGCTTGCTTCAAATTCGTCAATGGCTGCCGAAATACCTTCCGCCATGGATTTATTCATCGCGTTTTTGGCTTCCGGCCGGTTCATGGTGATGGTCATCACGCCCTCGGCGATATCAACCAGTACTTCTTGTGTGTCGCTCATTGTTCAGTCTCCCAAATAGAATATGGCGATATTCAACACGCGGGTTTGCCCTGTGTCAATTGGGTTAGGGTTTGGGCTTGGCGCAGCGCTAAATTTGGCCTAAGTTTTTGCGCAAATTGGGAGGAATTTATGAAACCGGAAATTATCGGCGTATTATGCGTTTTTGTAATGTTCGCATTTATCGAAATGTGGCGTGTTGGCTTATTCAGTAAAAAAGACGCCGTTAAGGGTGATGGCTTGGTTGAGTTAGTTTCAACGCTGGCACTGCTTTTATTCACCCAGCCTTTCATTATCGGCACGACCATGTTTGTCGGCCTGACTTATTTTCCGCAATATGAAGATGCGCTGGCGCATTGGTCCATTCCGGCGCAAATTGCCATGTTGTTGGTGTTTGACGATATGCTGCAATATTGGTGGCATCGCTTGAGCCATTCAACGCCATGGCTTTATAAGCTGCACCGCCCGCATCATAATGCCGGTTATATGAGTGTGCGCTTGGTTTATCGCAACGGTATTCTTTATTATATGTTTATGCCCGCCATTTGGGGTTCGGCGCTGATGGTTTACCTAGGCTTTGGTTGGGTATATGCGTTTTATATTGTCGCCAAGCTGACAGTTATCACCGGTGCGCATTGCGACTGGCAGTGGGACGCGCCGCTTTATAAGATTAAGGCTTTATCGCCGGTCATGTGGGTGGTTGAGCGGCTTATCTCGACACCGTCGACGCATTCTATGCATCATGGCCGCCATAAATCGGATGGTGTGACCAATTATAAGGGCAATTACGGCAATCTGCTGTTTTTCTGGGATGTGTTGTTTGGCACGGCGAAAATTACCCGCCAGCGTCCGCCTAGCTATGGCGTCGAGGATTTGCCCGATACGAGTGTCGGCGAACAATTGCTGTGGCCAATCATTCGCAAAAAGGCATAATCGAATAATCAAGCAATCGCGAGGGAGGCGATGATGAGCAAGAAATATGAAGCGGCACACGGGGCCGAAGGGCCGCAAAACTTTGCTGAGTTTTTCCCGTATTATTTGCGCGAGCATGCGCATCCAACTTGTCGGGCGCTGCATTATATCGGCACAACATTGGTGTTTGCTTTGGCGGCATATGCGGTTTCGACCGAGCAATATGTCTATCTTTGGGGCATGCCGGTGGTTGGCTATTTCTTTGCGTGGGTTGGGCATTTTTTCATTGAGAAAAACAAGCCGGCTACTTTTACTTATCCGCTCTGGTCGCTTGCCGGTGACTTCAAAATGTATTTTTTGTTTATCAGCGGACGTTTGGGCGCACAGCTCGATGAGTTGCGTATCCCGCGTTAAATGATTAAAAAATGGGCATATAAAGAAATAATATTTATATGCATATAAAATAGGCAAAATATAGCCAGTTATGGCTTTTGTCATAAAAGGGACGCTGAGCGTCCCTTTTTTTATTTTCGCTTTATTTTCGCGGTTTTTAAGTTTTTTTTCGCAGAATTTCTCAACTTGGCACGGCTTTTGCATATAGCGGGCAGTATTGCTTAGAAAAGGAGATACTTATGACGAATTTAAACAAAACACTGGCCGCTCTTTTGGTTGCAAGCACTGCCCTGACGGGTGTCGCCCAGGCTGCGGAAGTTGAGGCCAATGTCGGTCTGACGACAGATTATATCTGGCGCGGTATGACGCAAAATTCAGGCAATAGCTCTGCTTCAGGCGGCATTGATGTCAGCTATGAAAGCGGCGCCTATGTCGGCGTTTGGGTCGGCGATGTCGATTATAATGGCAGCACATATGAGCTGGATGTTTATGGCGGTTATGCCGGTGAAACAGGCAGCTTGTCATATGATGTCGGTTATTTGGCCTATCTGTATCCGGATGCTCCGGATGAGTTTGATTCAGAAACACAAGATCTGGATTTTGCTGAGTTTTACGTAACCGTCGGCTCAGGCCCGATTTCACTGTCTTATTATTACCTCGCCGATGCCGATGGCAAAGACGCAGGCGATGATACATATATCTCAGTCGGTTATGAAACCGAGCTTGGCGATTGGGGTCTGGGTGTCAGCTATGGCATTTACGACACAGATGGCGACGATGATGAAAACACCGACATGGTTGTGTCATTGTCCAAAGGCGACTTCGCATTCTCAGTCATCACAACAGAAGACATTGTGGCAGCGGCTGATGAAAACACATCCACCGATGACGACATGCGCGTCACCATTAGCTGGGGCACAAGCTTCTAAGCTTGTCTAAAAAAGGGTTCCTCCCATGAAACTTATTTTAGCAATCATTAAGCCCTTCAAAGTGGACGCGGTGCGCGAAGCGCTCTCCGCGGCCGCGATTGAAGGCATGACGACCTCAGAGGCCAATGGCTTCGGGCGTCAAAAAGGACAGACCGAGATTTATCGCGGGGCTGAATATGCCGTCAATTTCGTGCCGAAAATTCGGCTCGAAGTGGTTGTTTCCGATAAAGATGTCGATACGGCTTGCGCCGCCATTAAAGACGCAGCTTTTACCGACAAAATCGGCGACGGCAAAATTTTCATTATCAATGTCGAGGATGCCGTGCGTATCCGTACCGGTGAAACCGGCGATGCGGCGCTGTAAGGCGTAAGGAGAAAAACATGTTTGCTCAATTCACGAAAAAGTTAGGGTTAAGCGCCGCGCTCAGCGCCGTTGCCCTGCCGCTTATGGGCGCATCTGCCATGGCCGAAGGGCCGGTCGGTGTCAGCCCGGAAGTGGCCTATGTGTTCAACACATTTTTGTTTCTAGTCTGCGGTTTTCTGGTCATGTTCATGGCCGCCGGTTTTGCCATGCTGGAAAGCGGCATGGTGCGGTCGAAAAACGTCGCTACAATTTGCTTGAAAAACATTTCACTGTTTTCCATTGCCGGTCTGATGTACTGGCTGGTCGGCTATAATCTGATGTATGGCATTGAAGAAGGCGGCTATATCGGCCAGCTTTTCTCAGTCTGGTCAGCAGATGATGCCGCCATCGCAGCGGAAGCAGCTGATTTCTCAGGCGGCTATGCCAGTGGCTCTGACTGGTATTTCCAAATGGTCTTTTGCGCCACCACCGCTTCAATCGTCTCCGGCACAATTGCCGAGCGTATGAAACTGTGGCCGTTCCTTATCTTCACACTGTTCCTGACCGGTTTCATTTATCCGATCGTCGGCAGCTGGGAGTGGGGCACAGGCTGGTTGGACGCGATGGGCTTCTCTGACTTTGCCGGTTCAACATTGGTGCACTCAACAGGTGGCTGGGCCGCGCTTATCGGTGCCATTATTTTGGGCGCGCGCGCCGGTAAATATGGCCCTGACGGTCAGGTAAACCCAATGCCGGGTTCATCCATGCCGCTGGCAACTTTGGGTACTTTCATCCTGTGGCTCGGTTGGTTCGGCTTTAATGGCGGTTCACAATTGGCGCTGGGTTCAGGTGCCGATGCGGCAGCGATTTCCAACATCTTCATCAACACCAATATGGCTGCTGCTGCCGGTGTTGTGTCAGCCATGCTGGTTAGCCAAGTCTTGTACAAGAAAATTGACCTGACCATGGCGTTGAACGGTGCGATTGGCGGCTTGGTATCCATTACCGCCGAGCCTTTGACCCCGTCCATTCCGGCCGCCGTATTTATCGGTGCTGTTGGTGGTGCGTTGGTTGTCATCTCGGTACCACTGCTTGATAAGCTGAAAGTCGACGATGTTGTCGGCGCCATTCCGGCTCACCTTGTGTGCGGTATTTGGGGCACATTGATTGTGCCGCTGACCAATAGCGACGCCTCTTATGGTGTGCAGCTGACCGGTGTGATTGCGGTTGGTGTCTTCACCAGCATTGTAAGCGGTATCATCTGGTATGCGCTGAAAGCAACCATCGGCATTCGGGTCGATGAGGAAGAAGAACTGATGGGTCTCGATAAAACCGAGCTTGGTATCGAAGCCTATCCAGAATTCGCACGCGGATAGCCCCTAAGTGCGAGAAAGCCCCGGCGTTTAACGACGCCGGGGCTTTTTTTGTGGCGATAGCTCTGCCGTAATTACCAAATTACATTTGCGGCATTTTCGGAAACTGAGCGACCCCGTCAATGACGCTATGATAATCATAGCTATCCTCCATATAAATCGCCGCATCAGGACCACCGAAATCTTCCGGCCTGTCCATCGAGCCGACTTTCAACAAAACGCCATTGGGCAGTCCCGGTGCACGCGTCAAAAGCGGGGCGGCACAGCGACCGCAAAACTCGCGGGTGACAGCACCTTCAATATCGTCGCGGATAAATTGCGCCGCTTGGCCTTTGGTATAGCTGAAATTTGTATCGGCTATCGCCATGGTGAAATTGGCACCGCCGCCGCCAATATGCTGGCACTCGCGGCAATGGCATTGCAGTTTGGCTAGCGGCTCGCCCTCAACTTCGTAGCGTACATCGCCACAATAGCATCCTCCGGTTATCTTCATGTCACGTCCTCCTTAAGGTTGACGCAAAAACTGTGACAC
>CBFHPF010000104.1:0-4862 GCA_965657665.1 Alphaproteobacteria bacterium
CGCGCCATGATGCTGGCTGAAGGCGCTGAAATGGATGCCAAGCCTGAGTTGGAAATTTACGCCGATGATGTGGCTTGTGCGCATGGCTCAGCCATTGGCGAGTTAGACCGCGACGCTTTGTTTTTCCTGCGCTCGCGCGGGTTGGATGAGGCGGCGGCACGGCAATTGCTGGTTGGCGCGTTTATCGAACAAGTCACCGGCCATATTGACGATGAAACGCAAGCCGCCGCTTTGCGTGATTTAATCAGTGTCAAAATTGGCGGCCTGTTAGGAGATGCGTCATGAGTGTAGCTTTCGATGTTAATGCCATCCGCGCCGAGTTTCCGGTGCTTGGCTCTGAGGTTTATGGCAAGCCGCTGGTGTATCTCGACAATGCCGCATCGGCGCAAAAGCCGCTTAAGGTGATTGAGCGGATGCAGCATTTCTCGACCTATGAATATGCCAATGTGCATCGCGGGCTGCATTATTTGTCGAATAATGCGACCAATGCTTTTGAGGCGGCGCGGGAAACAACGCGCGAATTTTTAAACGCTGAGACGCGCGAGCAGATTATCTTTGCCGGTGGCGCAACCGACGCGATTAATTTGGTGGCGTATGGGTTTCTTGAGCCGCAAATTGAAGCGGGCGATGAGATTATTATTTCCGAAATGGAGCATCACTCTAACATTGTGCCTTGGCATTTTATGCGCGAGCGGCATGGGGCGGTGCTGAAATGGGTGCCGGTGACGGATGCGGGCGAATTGGATATGGCGGCCTATGAGGCGGCATTTTCTGACAAAACAAAATTTGTCGCGTTAACGCAAATGTCTAACGCGCTGGGCACAATTACACCGTCTCAGCAATTGGTCGATATTGCTCACAAACACAATGTGCCGATTTTGCTGGATGGCTGTCAGGGCGCGGTGCATTTGAAAACCGATGTGCAAAAGCTGGGCGCAGATTTTTATGTCTTCTCCGGTCATAAGGTCTATGGCCCGACCGGTATTGGCGTTTTATACGGCAAGGCTGATAGGCTGGCGGAGATGCGTCCGTTTCGCGGTGGCGGCGAGATGATACGCGAAGTGTCAAAAGAAGAGATTACTTATGGCGACGCGCCGCATCGTTTCGAGGCCGGTACGCCGCCAATCATTGAAGTTGTTGGGCTGGGCGAAGCCTTGCAGTGGATGATGGATATCGGTTTTGAGGCGATGCAAGCGCATGAAAATGAACTGCGCGACCATGCGATGGAAGCGGTGGGCGCGATTAACCGCGTGAAGATTTACGGCACGGCGAAAGAGAAGGGGGCGATTGTCTCCTTCGCGGTGGACGGCATTCATCCGCATGATTTGGCGACCATGATTGACCGCTCGGGTGTTGCTGTGCGGGCCGGGCATCATTGCGCGCAACCTTTGATGAAACGTTTTGATGTGCCCGCCACAGCGCGCGCCAGCTTTGCCGTTTACAACACGCATGAAGAGGTGGACGCTTTGGCCAAAGCCTTGCATAAAGCGATTGATTTTTTCGGGTGATGCATGAGTGATGAAAAACAAATGCCGGTAATTGATACCTCTGCCCCAGGCGCTGCTTCTGCTGAACCGGAAGTGCAAGAGCCTGTGGCAATTGAAGATTTGTCGCCGCAAATGGCGGCGCTGACTGATGATATTATCGGCGCGCTGAAAAGCGTTTATGACCCTGAAATTCCGGTCGATATTTATGAGCTGGGGCTGATTTATCGTGTCGATGTTTCTGATGATCGCGATATCACTATTGATATGACACTGACGGCACCAGGCTGTCCGGTGGCTGAGCATATGCCGCGCTGGGTTGAGGACGCTGTGCGTTCAGTGGACGGTGCGGGTGATGTTGTGGTAAACATGACTTTCGAGCCGCCATGGGACCCGAGCCGCATGTCGGACGAAGCCCGCGTTGCGTTGAATATGTTTTGACACAAACGGAAACGGATATGAGCCAAGTTTATGAAATGCCTAAAGCGATTACGCTGACTGACCGCGCCGCCGCGCGCGTGAAGAATATTATGGCAAACTCTGACACGCCGAAAATCGGCATCCGCCTTGGTGTGAAAAATGGCGGCTGTGCCGGTATGGAATACACCATGGATTATGCTGAAGAAAAGCAACCGCTTGATGAGGTGGTTGAAGATAAAGGCGTAACCATTTTGATTGAAGCCAAAGCGGTGTTGTTTTTGCTAGGGACGCAGATGGATTGGGAAGAAGACAAGCTGTCTGCTGGTTTTCGTTTCCACAATCCCAATCAAACCGATGCCTGCGGCTGCGGCGAAAGCGTGACCATTGTGCCGGCTGAATTGCCGCAAAAAATCTAACCCTGAACATACGGGAAATTTTATGGACCAGTCTCTGGATATGATTTTGCAGTTGCTCAAACTCGAGCGACTGGAAGTAAACTTGTTTCGCGGCCAAAGCCCGAATGAAAAACGCCAGCGTGTATTTGGCGGGCAAGTGTTGGGCCAAGCATTGATGGCCGCGTGTTATACGGTGGAAGATATGTTCTGCCACAGTTTTCACAGCTATTTTTTGCGCCCCGGCGACCCTGACACGCCGATTATTTACGAGGTTGATGCGGCGCGCGATGGGCGCAGCTTTGCCTCGCGCCGCGTGGTTGCCATTCAGCACGGCAAGCAAATTTTCAATATGGCGGCCAGCTTTCAAAAGTTTGAAGAGGGCCGCGAGCATCAAATGCAAATGCCGTATGCGCCCGACCCGGAAACGCTGAAAAGCGAATATGACATGCGGCTGGAAAGTGCCGATAAAATTCCTGAGAAGTTTCGCGATACTTGGCTGCGCCGCCGCCCGTTTGAAATTCGTCCGGTTAGCCCGAAAGATATGTTCAACCCTGAACCGGCTGAGCCGCGCAATATTGTCTGGGTGAAAGTCGACCCCGGCATGCCGAAAGACTTCGCCACCAATCAGGCCATGCTGTCTTATATTTCAGACACGTCTTTGCTGGATACTTGCATGCGCCCGCATGCGCTGAGCTATATGAATCCGAAATTGCAATCCGCCAGTCTTGACCACGCTATGTGGTTTTATCACGCGTTTGAAGCCAATGACTGGATGCTTTATGTGCAAGACAGTCCGGCCTCAGCCGGTGGTCGCGGTATGAATTTCGGTCACTTCTTTACCCGCGATGGCAAGCTGATTGCCACAGCGGCGCAAGAGGGCTTGATAAGGGTTCACGATTAAGTCTTTGAAAGCTGAAACGTAAAAGTTAGTCTTTTCTTATTGCCTAAAAAGAATAAGGAGAGGGTAATGTCTATGAGAATTTCGGCTTTATCATTTTGCAGTTTGCTTCTGGTCGGTTGCGCAACTTTCCCAGTAAGCATACGAAGCCAAAATGTTGATGCAACTCAGTTTTTAGATAGGTCGTGCGAACAGCTCGTTCAGTTGCGATTGGTAACGGAAACGCAAATGCAACGCCCGATAGCTAGGCAATATACTCGCGCAGATAAAGACGGGGTTATGGCCCTGCTTGGTTTGTTTGTTTGGCCATTTCTGTTTCTTATAGACGGCAACGGCGAGGACTATGAAACAATTGCCACGCTTAAAGGAAGAAGCATAGCAATCGACAGGGTTCTCTCCGCGAAAGGGTGCCTTGGTGTTTAGAGGGAAATACCCCTAAACAACATCCAGATAAACGAACTCGAATTCGTGGCTATGCGAGGCGTCGCTATCGGTCAGTGTTTCGGTATAGCCTTTCAGCACGGCATAGACTTCTGCCTCCGGTCCATTGCCGTTTTGCAAGATTGTGTTCTTACCGCTGACACGCGCATAGACCGTGTCGACGGGTTTGCCGAAGAATAATTCATCGCCAGCGGTGAAGTCTTTGATGATATCGGCTTTGCGCAACACAGTGGTTTCCAGCAGATGAAATTCATCATCGCCTTTGCCGCCAATGAGTTTATCGCGTCCGGCACCGCCGATAAGGATATCGTCGCCATTGCCGCCGCGCAGCACATCATTGCCATCGCCACCATTCAGGCGGTCACCGCCATCTCTGCCGTTTAACCGGTCATTGCCGCCGGCACCCCTTAAATCATCTGAGCCATCCGCGCCGATGATGCGGTCATTGCCGCTGCCGCCTTTTAAGGCGAAGTTTTCAATGCCCTGATAATAGTCGAACTCGTCGCCACTATCTTTGCGGCCATTATTATTCGTATCAATCCAGAAGCGGTAATAGAGGCCTTCTTCGCCGCCTTCTTCCGGTGTGCGCTTAAATTGTTTGCCGCTATTGGCCTTCAATTTCAAATTGGCTTGTATCGGGTCAAAGGCGCGCTCATAAAGGAAAAAGCCAACATCTGTGCCGTCGCCGCCAATCAGATAATCGCTGCCTTCGCCGCCGCGCAATTGGTCATTACCGGCATCGCCATATAAAACATCGTCGCCGGTATTGCCGTATATATTGTCATCGCCGTCGCCACCGCGCAGAATGTCATCGCCTTCACGGCCACTGACCCAGTCATGACCTGCCAGGCCGGAAATATAATCAGCGACTTCAGTGCCTTCGATTGTTTCCGATGCCGGCGTGCCGGTTATGACATTAAAGGCAGGGGCTTCTTCCTCCGGTTCCACGACTTGCGTAACCTCAGGTGTTGGCTCTGGTTTTGGTTGTGGTTCTGGCTTTGGTTGCGGCTCAACAATCACCGGCTTGGGTATGGTGGGTGCTTTAACTGGCTCTATTACCACTGGCAGTGGTGCCGGTTCAGGGGCGACGATGCCAAAGTTTTCCAAGGCTAAACCGGTAAAATCCTTCAGTATGGCAATGATTTCGTCGGGTGCGCTGCCGCGACCGGCATAAATAATCGTGTCGCCATTGCGTTCAACCCAGTAAATATCGAGGCCAAACTG
>CBFHPF010000105.1:0-4856 GCA_965657665.1 Alphaproteobacteria bacterium
AGCAGCTTCATGCCGTTCATCGCGCGCACGGCGGTATAGCCGCCCAGCGATAAAGCGGCGAGGGTGAGAATGCCGAAGCCGCCCTGAAAATAGCCGCCATAAATACAGGTGAGAAACACCGCAAACGCGCCCATGGCTTTCATGCGTGCGCCACCCATTTTGGCGGCAGCGCGCTCTAATTGTGGCCCGGCCATAAACAAAACCGTGGCGAATAAAAGCAACCAAGGCACAGCCGCGGCGAAAAGCTGCGGGTCGGTTTGCAATAATGCCCAACCACCGATAAGGCCGCCGATAAAGGCGATAGGCATTTGCCACATCAGGTCGCGCCAATAGCCGACCATATGTTTGCGATAGCCCAAAACGCCGGTGATATATCCGAAAGTAGCGGCGAATGTGTTGGTTGCATTGGCGATAATCGGCGGCATGCCGGTAAACACCAAAGCGGCAAAAGTAATGCCACTGCCGCCACCGGCCAGCGCGTTCATTGTGCCGCCAACCAATCCGGCGAGAAAGAGAATGAGCGTTTCCATGCGGAGAGTTTAGGTGATTTGCGGCTACGTGATAACCGGTTGGTTTTCAAAGTTTTCAGTGAACTAGACAATAGGTGCCGAATTGGTGCGCAGCCAGATAGCTAACTCTGCTTCGTCGAGACCACCGTTTGCCAGCGCCATAATAATTTGGAAGGCATCGTCTTCATCGGCGTGAAGGTGAATATTGTTGATTTGTAGAAATGTGAACATGGCAATAAGGCTTGTTCGTTTATTACCGTCGATGAACGGATGATTCTTTGCTAGGCCAAAACCATAAGCGGCAGCCAGTTCGTAAGTATCAGCATTTCTATATAACAAAGCGTTTTTAGGACGGCTTACCGTTGACTCCAGCCTTTCTTCACTCGCCAGACCTGAGCTTCCGCCAATCTCAGAGGTTTGTTGGTTGTGAAGAAAGATAACTTCGTCAAGGGTAAGCCAAAGAGGCTGGTTTATTGTGCCAGTCTACGAAGCGCGTTGTAGTATTGCCGCACACCCACCTTCGCGGCATTTATCACTGCGCCTGATACGTTATCAGCGTTTAAAGCTGATACGTTAGATGACCTTTGTGGATGCCTCAGTTCCGTTTGACTTGGAGCTTCGAACCCGCTTGGCGTCTTTTTATTCTTTGACATGACTTTCGCCCTTTGTTCTTCTTAAACACACTGACAAATTCACAAACAAATGTAAAGCTTTTTAAACGTCTACTTCAATCACCACCGGCACGTGGTCAGAAGGCTTTTCCCAATCGCGTGTATGGCGATGAATATCAAAGCCAACCAGCATATCAGCTGCCAGAGGTGACAATAGGTGATGGTCGATGCGGATGCCGTTATTTTTCGGCCATGCACCGGCTTGATAATCCCAGAATGTGTATGTGTCGTCGCCGGTTTCCACGCTGTCGCCAATCGCTTCGGTCAGGCCAAGATTGATCAGACTACGGAAAGCCTCATGCGTCTCAGGCCGATAAAGCGCATCGCCGCTCCAAGCCGCCGGGTCGAAGCAATCAACATCATGTGGAATGACGTTGTAATCACCGCTCAAGATAAAGGCCTCTTCATAGCCAAGCAGAGTTTCGGCATGTGCTTTCAGCGCGGCCATCCAATTCAGCTTATAGACATATTTTTCATGCGAGCCGTCATCGCCCGTTGGGTTGCCGTTCGGCAAATATATAGAACTGACACGCAGCGCGCCTTTTTGAGTAGAGACAACCGCCTCGATATAACGCGACTGCTCATCCTCAAAATTTGGAAGCCCACGCGACACATCTTCGAGCGGCAATTTAGACAGCAGCGCGACGCCGTTATAAGTCTTTTGCCCATGCGTCTCCACATTATAGCCAAGCGCTTCAATCTCAGAGCGGGGAAACGCCTCATCAACGCATTTCAATTCTTGTAGGCCGACAATATCGGGTTGAGCTTCTTCCAGCCAGCGCAGCACATTAGGCAGGCGCGCTTTAACCGAGTTCACATTCCAACTGGCAATGCGCATTATATATCGAAGGATGTGCCGCAGCCGCATGAGGCCGTGGCATTGGGGTTTTTAATCTGGAAGCTTGCGCCAATCAAATCGTCAACCCAGTCAATTTCGCTGCCTTCCATATATTGCAGCGACATATCATCAACCAAAACGGTGATGCCGTCGCGCGAAAAGGCGAGGTCATCGGCGGTCTGTGTGTCGTCGATTGAGAAAATATAGGAAAAACCTGAGCAGCCGCCGCCTTGCACGGCAACGCGCAAGCATGCGCCATCGGCCTCGCTATCGAGGATTTTGGCGATTTGCGCGGCTGCGCTGTCGGTTATGGCGAAGTTACTTTCTTGCATAAAGGATAAATAAGACTGTTTCGCCTACGATTCAAGTTAGCATCGCAAAATGAACGCTAAAAGCATGCGCTAGGAAACCGGATGGACGTCTCAAAATATGAAGGCGCGTTGACGCGCAATCATTGGGACCTGCTGTTGGAGGCCGACCCGTGGTTTGAGGCCGTGCGCGCTTACACGCCGCCAGATAATAATGAGGCCGAAATATTCACCATCGGCCAGCCGAAAAACCCTTATGCCCTTTGCGTCATTGTGCCGATTGAGGGCGGATTTGAGATTAAAAACATCGCCACCAAAACCATTATGCGACGGCAGGGCATGGCGGGCGCGCTGATTGAGCATGTTATCGAGCTGGCGCGGGCGCGCGGGGCAGAGATGGTTGAGATTGGCACATCTACAACCGGCCATGACCAAATCCGGCTTTATGAAAAGCACGGCTTCAAAAAAGACGGCATTTTGCGTGGCTTTTTTCTGCGCTATCCCGAACCGATTATCGAAAACGGTCAATTGGTCAAAGATATGGTGATGCTTCGTTTGCAAATATCTCCTTCCATTTAACTTTTTGAAAACACCTCTCTTCCTAAGATGTTGCTGATGTGGCAGTGTTTGTTTGGTTCACTGCTAAAGCGGTGGGCGCGGCACCCATAACAACAAAAACAGAGAGGTTGGCCGGTGGATAATGATAGAAATCAATGGCTGATTATTTTGGCAATCATAGGCTTTTTGCTGCTGATGCTGCTGACGGCAAGTTGCGCCCGCATTGAGGCAACGCCGCCTGAAGTGCAGCTTTTGCCGGCGCCGTCTCGTACTGTGCCTGTCGATTATGACACGGCTTTGGCGCGCAGCATTGGCTGGTTTGATGCGCATGAAGCCGAGATTACCGAGATTGACCGCAAGCTGAATTATGTCGAAGGGCGGCTCGGTTTGCCTGGTGATGATGCGCGGATTGATTGTGGCTCTTTTCAGGTCAGCACCGCGCTGTCTCGACCGTCATTATTGAAGGTCGCGAATGTGCGGATTTATTTGCGCAATGTGTTTGGCAGTCATACTGAAACGCGCATTACTGTGACGGGAAATTATAAAATGACAGTGATTGATAATTATGCAGGTCGTCTGGTGTCACGCGCCGGACCATGCGTTTCGCGTGGCGGATTGGAACGTGAAATTTTCGCATTTTTATCCGGCCCGATTTAGGCCGATAGAAGCTTCCAAATCGGCGCAAACGCGCCTACAACAATTTGTATGAAACACGAGATTTATCACGCGCCATATGCCTGCCAGCCATTTGTCGGCACAGGTGGTTCGCGCGGTCGTTTGTATGATGAGGCGGAGAGCAAAACCCGCACGCCATATCAGCGCGACCGTGACCGCATTTTGCATTGCGGCGCGTTTCGCCGCCTGAAGCATAAGACACAGGTTTTTCTGGCCCATGTCGGGGATTATTATCGCACGCGGCTAACCCATTCGCTGGAAGTGGCACAAATTGGCCGCTCTATTGCGCGCGAATTGGGGCTGGATGAAGAACTGACGGAGACGCTGTCGCTAGCGCATGACCTTGGGCATACGGCGTTTGGTCATGCGGGTGAGGAAGCGCTGCATGCAGCCATGGCGCCGTTTGGTGGCTTTGACCATAATGCGCAAACACTGCGTATCGTGACCCGGCTTGAGAAACGCTATATTCCATTTGATGGGCTGAACCTTAGTTGGGAAGCGTTGGAAGGGCTGGTTAAGCATAATGGCCCGCTTTTGGATGCCGGTAAGTCGCTGACCGATTTGCCGTTCGCCATTCAAGAACACGCCAAGCAGCAGGACTTACAACTCGGTAGTTGGCCCTCGGCTGAGGCGCAAGTGGCCGCGCTGTCTGATGATATCGCCTATAATAATCACGATATTGACGATGCGCTGCGCGCCAATCTCATCACACTGGATGATTTACGCGCGCTGCCACTGACCGGCGATATTTTGCGCGATATTGAAGCGACGCACGGCAAGATTGACGAGAAACTTGTGCGTCATGAATTGGTACGCGAAATGATTTCTCTGATGATTGGCGATTTGGTGACGGTTATCCGCACCACTTTAGAGCAAGAGGGCATTGAGACAGCCGATGATGTGCGCCAGCTTGGTCGCCCTTTGGCGGCTTTTTCGCCTGAGATGGAAGAAAAACACCGCACGATTAAATCCTTTCTCTTTGAGCGGGTCTATCGCCACCACACGGTTAATGGCTCGATGAGCAAAGCTCGTCGGGTGATGCGCGATTTGTTTGATTTGCTGCTGGCTGAGCCGGAATTGCTGCCGCAAGATTGGCGGCAACAAGCAACCGCCGGTGATGAAACATTAAAGGCGCGCATTATTTGCGACTATCTGGCTGGTATGACAGACCGCTTTGCTATGGAAGAGCACCGCCGGTGGTTCGACATTTCCGACACAATGGCGTAAACAGCGGCCATGAATTTATTTGCTGAGATTGAATTTGTATTGCGTGATGCGCTGTCCCAATTGCAGGGGC
>CBFHPF010000106.1:0-4787 GCA_965657665.1 Alphaproteobacteria bacterium
ATCAGCGCAACACATCAGCCCCATAAACGGCGCTTGTAAATCAGTGGCAAAGCCCGGATACGGCTCGGTGGTCACCGGCGTAGCGCGAGGTCGACCGCTTGGACCGGTTATCCGCAAAGCGTCTTTTTCGCTCTGCACCTCAGCCCCGGCAAGCCGCATGGCAGGCACCAACGCGCCCAGCACATTTTCATCAATACCGGTCAACCGAGCCGAGCCGCCGGTGGCTGCAATCGCCAAAGCAAAAGCCCCCGCCTCAATGCGGTCGCGCGATACGGTATGGTCTGCGCCCGATAATTTAGCGACGCCGGTAATGCGCAAATTGCGCGTACCAATGCCGTCAATTTTTGCGCCCATCGCAACCAAGCAATTGGCCACATCAACCACTTCAGGCTCGGTCGCTGCATTGGTGATGCACGTCTCGCCATCCGCCAATGTCGCCGCCATCATCAACACATGAGTTGCACCAACCGACACAAATGGCAGGTCAATGCGCGCGCCGCGCAAGCCGCTTTTGCCATTATGTTTCGTTGTGGCGTTCACATAGCCTTTCTCAACGCTAATCTGCGCGCCCATCGCCTCCAGCCCTTTGAGGTATAAATCGACAGGCCTTGTGCCAATGGCACAGCCGCCCGGCAGCGAAACCTGCGCCTCATGCGCGCGCGCCAATAAAGGCCCCAACACCCAAAAGCTGGCGCGCATTTTTGATACTAATTCATAAGGCGCGCGGATGTCGGTAATGCGCGGCGTGTGCACGCTCACGCCTTCGCCGGGGCCAGCGCCAAACTCTTCAACCTCAGCGCCCAGCACGCGCAACACATTCGCCAATGTGCGCGTATCCGCAAGGCGCGGTGTGCCGCGCAAAATGAGTTTTTCATCGCTCAAAAGCCCCGCAACCATGAGCGGTAAAACGGCATTTTTCGAGCCCGATACAGCAATCTCGCCGGTTAACTGCGCGCCGCCTTCGATAAGAATTTTATCCATTATCGGCATCCTTTTTATCGCCCGCTTTGGCGGCCCGCTTAGCGGCTTTGCGACGGGTCAAATTGGCGCGCAAGGCAGCCGCCAGTTTTTCCTGCCGCTCAGTTTTATTAGCGCTGCTTTTCGGCGTTTTGCTCATGCTCTTTTATTAATATCATTCGGGCAATTTGTCATGCTTCGACACCACGCCGCGTGTCCACCCGCCGCCGTGCCAGTCGGGGCGCAGAAAAATCTCGCGCCCACCACAGCGCGCACAACGAAATTTACGTTTCAGCGCAATCAATTCCGCATCGCCGAATTTTTGCTGCAAAGGCCGCGGCGGTACAACCTTGTGATGGCTGCACCCCTCGCACCAAACCCAAATGTTTAATCGCCGCGCCACCAGCCAGCTGAGCCGCACCGGTCGCCCAATTGTTGGCTTTTGCATGACACACTCAATCCAACGAAATAGAACAAAAGATGAACAGCATAGCACAGCGGGGCCACGGCGCAATCATCGCTTGCATCGCTTGCGTGGCTGTGGCAAACAGCTTGCACGCTAAAGGCTGCCGTAGCTCAGGGGTAGAGCACTTCATTGGTAATGAAGAGGTCGGTGGTTCAATTCCACCCGGCAGCACCATTTTCCGAAAGCATATTTAATTAGGCTGGGCCGACTTCGCGCCCTATGGGCGCTACGCTGGGGCAAGGTGCGCTAAGGCCATAAATGGCCAAGCGCTTTTAGCCGCAGCACCATTTCCCCGATAATTTTTGTTAGACAATAAAAAACCCGCCGAGCGGACCCGGCGGGTTTCGAATTTCAAAAGCGAAATGCTTTACGGTGACGTTGTAATGGTTACGTCCGGTGTAAAGGCACCTTCGCCCAATGTTGCGCCAACAATCAGACAATCGTTAGACAAATTATTTGAGGCACTGATTTGGCCGGCAGTAATGCCAGCGTTCACCAATCCGGACAGCCCGGTAACAGCACCGATCACCGGCAGCGTGGTCGTATCACCCTTGCACAGATAGTAAATATTCAGTGCGTCGGCTTTCGAGAAAGTGACGGCGAACTCGTCTTCACCGGCAGTAATCTCACGGGCATCAGCGCCAACAGGAATTTCCTTGATGAACAAGGCACTGTCGACCGCATCTGCATTGGCAGCAACACCAGCATTGGCATCCAGCAATACAACATTGACGTCGGCATCCGCATCAATGGCAGAACCATTGGTCCAGGTGTAGCCGTCAATGCTCAGATACGAACTTTGCGACCCGAGACCGACATTGTCCATCTCGAAAGTCAACGTCCCGTCAGTGCCCGAAGTATCGTCATCGCAGACAATCGGCAAGGTTGAGATACCGTCCAATGCCGATACCAAGCTGGTCAAATCAGTAGCACCAAAATTAGCCAAATCGCTAAGCTTGACATTGCCCGTCGGACGGCAATTCTCGCCACTACCGAAGGTAATTTCGCCATTCGATACCGAAATTGAACTATAACTCTCGGTAAAAGCAAAATGGCCTTTCAGTTCGAAGGTGCTGTCGGCAATCGCGAAATAATGCGTATATGTGCCAACCGGCGGCATGAAGCCCTGACCGGACGGCACATCGGTTGCCGTATTGTCGTCCAGCAAGTCAACGGCCACATTTTGATTGAAGACGGTGTAGCAATTGCTCAAACCATTGGCGATATCCGGTACACCATTACAAATCCCCAAAGCCTCGAACGTGTAAGACATACCACTATTAATGTCTGTCGTGCACGTATGCAGAGCCAGCCCATCATCGGATGTGTGGTCATCAGAGATATCAATGCTCAGCGGACCGCCTGAGCATTCGTCGCTGTTTTGCGCAACGGCTTCGCTGCCGCCGATAAACACCAGAGACCCGACGGCCAGTGTCGTCAGAAAAATAAAACGTTTCATGTTACTCATTCCTCTCTAAGCCTTACGTCCGGCCGCCAATTGAAATATCAGCTGCTTGTGTACCAATGCCGAACTGGAGGCCCGAACTGGTTGCCGCTTTGGTGATGATGTTCGAACGGCGCACTTTTTCGAAACGACGCTCAACCACGCTTTGCATTGAATATGCTTGATCGGAAACCAGAACCGGCTGACCGAACTTGCTCGCATTGCGATAGCGCGTAACATTAAAGCTCAGCGAGATGAAATCATCATCTTCCGTGGCTTCATCATCATAATCGATAGACCCGGCAGCCAGCTCAAAGCCCATAGGCAATGAGGCGCGCAGACCGGTTGTTGTGCCTTCATGATCATTTGCCCCTTCGCGACCGTCATAAGCAAAGCTTTTCATGGTCACTTTGGTGTTAGGCAAATAAGGCAGCGGCAAAGCCAGTTCCATGTCAGAACCGTCTAGGGCAACTTCTTCATTATTGTCGTCATCATTGGTTTCAACATCAGAAATGGCTGAATAGCTGTTGAAGCGCAAATCACCGACAGATGTCAGCACTTCCATACCGATGCTGGTGCGTGAGTGACCGATGTCAAATTCATTATCGTAAAACGCGTTCAGGCCGAACAGCATTTTGCCGTCATTCATAATCCAACGACGTGCGACACCGAGATTGATGGTATTGGCACCATCTTGTGAACTCAAACCACCTTGGAAAAAGGTTGCTGAATTTTCGGTTTCGCCAAGCGGACGAATATAAAGCAATGAATAATAAGCCTCGCCTTCGCTCAGATTGGTCAGATCAATTTCAAACTCATTAATCTTACCGTCCAATGCGCCCTCGACCTTTTCAGTCAAATAGCTTTCGGCTTTGCTTTCGAGACCTTTAGAGAAAAATTCTTTGGCACGTTGCTCATCATTGCTCCACGCCAAAACGGAACCCGTGGTCAAGGCGACCATCGATACTCCGGCTACAAGATACTTTATCAATTTATAACTCCCAACTGGTTACGCGAGGAAACTAGCAGTAAAGGCGTCACAGTGAAAGCGGAAGCAGGAACACGAAATATAAAGTTTTGTTACAAATCCATCTCAATCTGGCGCGATTGATTTTGCTGTTTTGCGCCGCGAAACCGCCTTGGTGGACGTGCACGACTGGCATGGCGGGTCACCACATCCCCCGCCAAGCGGCGGTGAGTGGGCGTTTGACGCAAAGCATATAATTTATCAGCAGCCTGTTTGCGGGCGCGCCGCTCGTCAATAATCGGCGCCGGATAGTCGCCCTTATCAGGCGCTGCCCACGGGGTGTGGATAAGGTGGTCGGGCAGATGCGCAATTTCAGGTATCCATTGTCGCAAAAAAACACCATTCGGGTCTTGCTCGCGACTTTGTTTCAGCGGGTTATAAATCCGCATTGTGTTGATGCCTGTCGTGCCCGATTGCATTTGCGCCTGCGCGTAATGAATGCCCGGCTCATAATCGCTAAACAGGCGCGCCAAATGCAAAGCCGGTTCGCGCCAATGCAGCCATAAATGATAGGCGGCAAAGCTCATCAGCATGGCCCGCATACGAAAGTTCAGCCAACCGGTTGCTTGCAGCGAGCGCATGCACGCATCAACAAAAGGAAAGCCGGTGCGCCCCTCAGCCCAAGCAGCGAAACGCATTTCGTCAAACTCATTTTCACGCACACCATCATAAGCCGGATGCATATTGCGAAACTCGATTTCCGGCTCATCCTCCAGTTTTTGAATAAAATGGCAGTGCCAGCGCAAGCGACTTTCAAACGCCTTTAGTGAGCCGATCCAATTTTTACCAAGCGGCTCTGCGCGGCGTGCCTCGCTGGCCTGCAAAGCCTCGCGAATAGACAGCGTGCCAAAAGTAAAATGCGGCGATAGGCGCGAGCACGACCATTCGCCGGT
>CBFHPF010000107.1:0-4775 GCA_965657665.1 Alphaproteobacteria bacterium
GCCGTCAACGGCTGGAAAGCCGTTGAGCGTATCCTTAGAGGTTTAGAAACTGAGGCCGTCAGAATATCTTCGGCACAAACCTATTCGTCCGTTCCATATATTCCGCGTAGCCCGGTTTTTTCTTCAGGCTGCGTTCCAGCATGGCGGCGCCCGACACATTGACCAATAAATAATTCATGATAATGGGCGCGAAAATCGTCCAGATGGCTTCCGGCGTGGCGGCCACCACCGCGCCATAAATGCCCCACCAAAACACCGCATCACCAAAATAATTCGGATGACGGGTATATTTCCACCAGCCACTATCCAAAAGCGGCGGCTTGTCCTTCATAGCGCGAAATTTGGTCAGCTGAATATCGGCGCTGGCCTCCATATAAAGGCCGAACAGCGCAATCGCCAAAAACACGCCCGACAGCACCGGCAGTGCCGTCATGCCACCGAAATAAAACGCCGCCATATAGGGCATAGCCACCAAATACATCAACACGCCTTGCAGGGTGAAGACGGTGAAAAAGCTGCGCCACCAAAACTTGTCGCCATGGAAAGCGCGCATTTTTTGATAGCGATAATCTTCCTCGCCCTCTTTGCGCCAACGGATATTGAGATGCAAAAACAGCCGCAGCCCCCACGCCATAACCGCCAAGCCAATGGCAATGGTCATCGGGCTGATGATATCGCCGCGCAACAGCACCGCGCCCAATCCGGTAAAGGCCACCAGCGCAAAGCCGCCGCCCCAAAACATATCAATAATGCTGGCATCTTTGATAATCAGGCTGGCCGTCCAGACGCTGAGCATAAGAACCAAAATGGTGAGTGCGCCGATTACATACGGGCTTGCGTTAAGAATCTCTGTCATGGTGATAATCTATCGAGGCCGACACGGCCTGTCAGCAATTTTATCGTTTCGGGGGAAACTGCGCCATGCGTCAGGTAGCAAAATATCAGTATCTCGCGCATGATGGCGTGCTGGCTTTCGCGCATCGTGGTGGCGACCGTGTCGCGCCCGAAAACACCGTCGCCGCGTTTGAAGATGCGGTCGGGCAGGGCTATCGCTATCTCGAAACCGATGTGCATGCCTCAGCCGATGGCGTGGTTTATGCGTTTCACGATGATAATTTGGCGCGCATGGTTGGCGAGGATGTGGCGATATCAAGCCTCACGGCGGCGCAAATCGACAAGCTGAGATTTGCCGGCGGGCATCATATCCCGACAATGGCTGAATTGTTTGAGCGATTTCCCGAGGCGCGCTTCAATATTGACGCGAAAGCGGAGCCAGTGGTCGCGCCACTGATTGAGCTTATTCAAAAAACCGAGACGCATCAGCGCATTTGCATTGGCTCGTTTTCCGATAAGCGTATTCAAACCGTGCGCCGCGCGCTGGGCGATATTTGTCATTCGGTCGGGCCAATGGGCGCGGCGCGTTTTCGTTTTGCAGCGTGGGGGCGACTGCCGCTTTCGTATAGCGCGGGGGCAGTGCAATTTCCGGTCACGCAATATGGCATTGATATGGTCACACCGGCCAGCATCGCCTATGCGCATAAGCGCGGGCTGCAAGTGCATGTCTGGACGATTAATGATGAAGCGCAAATGCATAAGCTGCTCGATATGGGCGTGGACGGGCTGATGACAGATGATTGCGCGCTGCTGAAGCAAGTGCTGGTCGCGCGTAAGCTTTGGTGAATACGCGGCACGCCGCTAATTCTGTGGATGCGTCGGCCCTGCGGCGCTTTGGCGTTTCGCGATGCTTTTACCCTTCGGCGCATTGTGCTACATCATGGCATATCAAACGAGTCGCTTGGGCAACGGATTGAAAGGGAACGCAATGTCGGAATCCAAAAATATCGATAGCTTGGAAAACCCATTTTTCACGCAGGATATCGCCGCGCGCGACCCTGAAATTGCTGATGTTTTGAACCTCGAAATGGGGCGGCAAAGCCATCAGATTGAATTGATTGCTTCTGAAAATATCGCCTCACGCGCCGTGCTGGAAGTGCAGGGTTCTGTGCTAACCAATAAATATGCTGAGGGCTATCCGGGCCGTCGCTATTATGGTGGTTGCGAGCATGTCGATATTGCCGAAAGCCTGGCCATTGAGCGGGTTAAAAAGCTCTATGATTGCGCTTATGCCAATGTGCAGCCGAATTCAGGCTCGCAGGCCAACCAAGCCGTGATGCAAGCCTTGATTAAGCCGGGCGATACGATTTTGGGCATGAGCCTCGCTGCCGGTGGTCACCTGACCCATGGCGCGAAGCCTAACCAGTCGGGCAAGTGGTTTAACGCTGTGCAATATGGTGTGCGCGAAGACGACCATCTGATTGATTATGACGAGGTCGAAACCCTTGCCAAAGAACATAAACCGCAATTGATTATTGCCGGTGGTTCGGCCTATCCGCGGATTATTGATTTCAAACGCTTCCGCGAAATTGCCGATGCTGTCGGCGCGTATTTGCTGGTTGATATGGCGCATATTTCAGGCCTCGTGGCTGGTGGTGCGCACCCAAGCCCGCTGCCATATGCCGATGCGGTAACAACCACAACGCATAAAACCTTGCGCGGTCCGCGCGGTGGTTTGATTTTGTCGAATAATGAAGATCTCGGTAAAAAGTTTAACTCAGCTATTTTCCCGGGCATCCAAGGCGGCCCGCTGATGCATGTGATTGCTGCCAAAGCGGTGGCTTTCGGCGAAGCGTTACAGCCTGATTTCAAACTGTATATCCAAGAAGTTGTCGCCAATGCCAAGGCACTCGCCGAGACGCTGAAAAGCCACGGCTATGACATTGTATCAGGTGGCACAGACAATCATTTGGTGCTGCTTGATTTGCGCCCGAAAGGCCTGACCGGCGATGTTGCTGAGGCGGCGATGGAACGTGCTTTCATCACAGCCAATAAAAACGGCGTGCCGTTTGACCCGCAACCGCCAATGGTTACGTCGGGCGTGCGCCTCGGCACACCGGCCGGCACAACACGCGGTTTCGGCGTAGCTGAGTTCAAAACAGTCGGCGATTTGATTGCCCGCGTATTGGACGCTGTCGCTGCCGGTGGCGGGGATGCCGCTCCTGAAGAAGAAGCCGCAGTGCGCGCTGAAGTTGAGGCGCTTTGCGCCCGTTTCCCGATTTACTAGAGGCTTTTTGTGCGCTGCCCCTATTGCATGAACGCCGATACGCAGGTGAAAGACAGTCGCCCGACTGAGGATAATTCGGTTATTCGGCGGCGGCGTATTTGCGCCGATTGCGGGGGTCGCTTCACCACTTTTGAACGCATTCAATTGCGCGAGTTGACCATTGTCAAAAACACCGGTCGCAAAGTGCCGTTTGACCGCGACAAGCTTATGCGGTCTGTGCAAGTCGCTCTGCGAAAACGCCCCGTTGAGCCGGAACGAATTGAACGTATGGTTTCAGGTATCGTGCGTCGCCTTGAAAATTTGGGCGAGACTGAAATCCCCGCCAAAATGGTTGGCGAATTGGTGATGGAAGGTCTCTACGCGCTCGATCAAGTCGCCTATGTGCGGTTTGCCTCGGTCTATCGCAATTTCCGCGAGGCCAAGGATTTTGAAGAATTTCTCGGGGAAATGTCGGGCCTGCCGGAAGGTGAGCTTTAACGCCCCGCAAGGGAGCGCCGGTGAGCCGACACGATATTCATTTCATGAACCAAGCCCTAAAACTGGGCCGCTATGGGTTGGGTCGCACCGCGCCAAACCCATCGGTTGGCTGTGTTTTGGTTGATGGCGATGGCATGGTTGTCGGCACCGGTACAACGCAGCCCGGCGGTCGCCCGCATGCTGAGGCCGTCGCGCTGGCGCAAGCCGGTGCGCGCGCCCACGGCGCAACCGCTTATGTAACGCTCGAGCCTTGCGCGCATCAGGGGCAGACACCGCCTTGCGCGGCAGCATTAGTCGAGGCCAAAGTGGCGCGCGTGGTTTATGCCATTGGCGACCCTGACCCACGGGTTGATGGCGGCGGCGCAGAAATATTGCGCGCTGCCGGTATCGCTGTAGAGCAGGGCGTTTGCGCCAAACAAGCCCAGGCCGACCAGCTTGGTTTTCTGCTCACGCAGCAAAAAAATCGCCCGATGGTGACGCTGAAATTGGCGCTGAGCGAAAACGGATTTATGCGCACCCCTGAGGGCGAAACGCTGTGGATTACCGGTTCGCTGTCGCGTCAATTCGGGCATAATTTACGCGCCACGCATGATGCGATTATCACCGGTGGCGGCACATTGCGCGACGACGACCCGTCGCTTGATTGTCGCTTACCCGGATTGGCGGAAGCGTCGCCCGTGCCGGTGGTGATGAGCGGGCAGGCCATTGCGTCTGACCGCAAACTGGCGCAGCGCGATAATCTGATTGTTTCAGATGCGCCGCCGCAAGAATTACTAACTGATTTAGCCGCGCGCGGTATGACGCGTGTTTTGCTGGAATGTGGGCCGACATTGGCGGCATCGTTTTTGGCAGAAGACCTTGTCGATGAGCTGGCGATATTTTCTGCCCCTCATAAAGTCGACATGAGCGGCGAAAGCGATATATCACGCATGGGGCTGGTGCTTAACGCTTTTGCCCTAACGGCTGAGCAGTCGCTCGGCGACGACATTTATCGCCATTATCGGCACAAGGAAGAGAGGCTTTAATGTTTACCGGCATTGTCACTGATATTGGCACAATTGCAAAAGTTAGCGTCAATCAAGACGGCAAAGGCGACACACGGTTTGACGTGTTGACGGCCTATGACCCCGACACGATTGATTTGGGTGCATCGATTGCCCATAGCGGCGTTTGCTTG
>CBFHPF010000108.1:0-4767 GCA_965657665.1 Alphaproteobacteria bacterium
GCTGAATTATCACCGGCGGTGCGCCGCGTGGTGGAAGAGCATGGTCTTAATCCGGCTGCCATTGCCGGCACTGGCAAAGACGGTCGTTTGACCAAGGAAGATGCCATGAAGGCCGCTCAGGCGGGAACAGCCAGCTCATCCGGTGTTGCTGCTGCAAGTTCTGCGACCGCAAGTTCTGCGCTTGCTGCAAGTGTTAATGGTGTGCGCGAAGAGCGGGTGAAAATGACCCGCCTCAGAAAAACCATTGCGACACGTCTGAAAGAAAGCCAAGACACTGCCGCCCAGCTGACCACATTTAATGAGGTCGATATGGGCGCGCTGATGGAATTGCGCAAAACCTATAAGGATTTGTTTGAGAAAAAATATGGCGCACGCCTCGGCTTTATGAGCTTTTTTGTGCGCGCTTGTGTCACCGCGCTGAGCGAAATTCCGGCGGTGAATGCGGAAATTGACGGCGATGAAATCGTCTATAAAAATTTCGTCAATATGGGTGTTGCGGTCGGCACGGAGAAGGGTCTTGTCGTGCCGGTGGTGCGTGATGTGCAAACCATGAATTTGGCAGAGATTGAAATGGCGATTGCCGGTTTGGGCGCCAAAGCGCGCGACGGCAAATTGTCTATTGATGATTTGCAAGGCGGCACATTTACCCTGTCCAATGGCGGGGTGTACGGCTCTTTGATGAGCACGCCGATTTTGAACATGCCGCAATCGGGCATTTTGGGCATGCATAAAATTCAAGAGCGCCCGATGGTTGTCAATGGTGAGATTAAAATTCGTCCGATGATGTATCTGGCGTTGTCTTATGACCACCGCATTGTTGACGGCAAAGAAGCTGTAACGTTTTTGGTGCGCGTAAAAGAATGTCTGGAAAACCCTGAGCGCATGCTGCTCGATATTTAACGGGGATAAGAATGAGCGATAATGAATTTGATGTGGTGGTCATCGGCGCCGGCCCGGGTGGCTATGTTTGCGCATTGCGCGCAGCTCAATTGGGTTTGAAAACGGCGTGTATCGACAAGCGCGGTGCGCCCGGCGGAACGTGTTTGAATGTTGGCTGCATCCCGTCAAAAGCTTTACTGCATGCCTCCGAAGTATTTGCCGATGCCGACCATGCCGCCGAAATGGGTGTCAATTTCAGTTCGGTGAAGCTGGATTTGACCAAAATGATGGCGTTTAAGCAGGCCGGTATTGACGGCAATACGCAAGGCGTCAGCTTTTTAATGAAGAAAAATAAAGTTGAAGAAATTAAAGGCGCGGCAACCATTAGCGCGCCGGGCACAGTTGAGGTCGCGCTTTTGGAGGGCGGCACGCGCACATTGGCGGCGAAAAACATTGTTATCGCTACCGGTTCTGAGGTCACTGATTTGCCGGGACTGGATATTGATGAAGAGCGTATTGTCTCGTCCACCGGTGCGCTGGAATTTGATAGCGTGCCAAAGCATTTGGCGATTGTCGGTGCCGGTGTTATCGGCCTTGAGCTTGGCTCAGTGTGGCGTCGCTTGGGGGCTGAGGTCACGGTGATTGAATATCTCGACCGTATCACGCCGGGCGTTGATGCCGATTTGGCGAAAAACTTTCAGCGTGTTTTGAAAAAGCAGGGTTTGAATTTCATGCTGGGCAAAAAAGTCACCGGCGCGAAAGCCTTAAAATCATCAGTGAAGCTGAGTTTGGAGCCGGCTAATGGCGAGGGTGAGGCGGGAACATTGACCGCCGACCGCGTTTTAGTGGCTATTGGTCGTCGCCCGCATACTGATGGGCTGGGGCTTGAAGGCGTCGGGGTGGCGCGTGACCAAGCCGGTCGTATTGAGACGGATGCGCATTTCAAAAGCAATATTGATGGCATTTATGCCATTGGCGATGTCATCGCCGGGCCGATGCTAGCGCATAAGGCGGAAGATGAAGGCGTTGCTTTGGCCGAGCATTTGGCCGGCAAACCGGCGCATGTCAATTATGATGTCATTCCGGGCGTGATTTACACCGCGCCGGAAGTGGCTTGGGTAGGACGCTCAGAAGAAGAGCTGAAAGCCGATGGCGTTGCTTATAAGGTCGGCAAATTTCCGTTTACCGCTAATGGCCGCGCCAAGGTTAACGGCACCACAGACGGCTTTGTGAAAATTCTTGCCGATGCCGCCAGTGATAAGGTTTTGGGCGTGCATATTTTGGGTGCGCATGCCGGTGATATGATTGCCGAGGCGGCGGTTGCGATGGAGTTCTCAGCCAGTGCGGAAGATATTGCGCGCACCTGCCATGCCCATCCGACCTTGACCGAGGCGGTCAAAGAAGCCGCGCTGGCGGTGGATGAGCGCGCCTTACATATGTAAGGCGTCTTTTTGGCCTGAATTTAGAATACGAATTTAAAATCCGAATTCTTTATGGCTGCATCAGCTTGTGCAAATGCACAATGAAATAGCGCGTCATAGCGCTATCGACAGTGCGTTGCGCCGCCGCTTGCCAAGCATTACGCGCCGATGTGTAATCGGGAAAAATGCCGACAATATCGAGCTTATCGAGGTCTTGAAAACGAACTTCATCGACATGTGTCAATTGTCCGCCAAAGACCAAATGCAGTAATTGCTCGTCTTCATGAACGCTTGCTGCCTCAGCCGTTTCGGATTGTGTGGTGTTTGATAGTGTCATGGGAGAAGCCTCACTTTTACTCTGTGAACGCTATTTATGTTAGCATGGCCGAGGTGAATTATCCATAAACGATTAGCCAAATTTCTATGTAAAATAGCGTCTTCGGCTGATTATTTTCGCGGATGCGCTTTGTCATACACATCCATTAGTCGGTTCTGGTCAATATCTGTGTAAATCTGTGTCGAGCTAAGCTGAGCATGGCCAAGCAATTCTTGAATGGTGCGCAAATCGCCCCCTGCCGCCAATAAATGCGTGGCAAAACTATGCCGCAGAGCATGCGGTGTTACGCTATCGGGCAAAGCAAGCTGGCGGCGTAAATCAGCCAACATCATTTGCGCCTGCCGCGGCGATAGGGGTCCGCCGCGCACACCGCGAAATAGCGGGCTATCGGCGGTAAAATCAAACGGGGCAGCTGCGATATAATCGGCAATCGCTTGGGCGACCATTGGCAAAAGCGGAACTTCGCGCGGTTTGCCGCCTTTGCCGATAAGGCGCAATCCGGCATGGCTATCAAGCGAATGGGTTTGCTGCGGCATGTGCGCGGGGGTTAATGATAGGGCTTCAGAAATACGCAAGCCACAGCCATATAATAGCGTCAACAAGGCGGCATCGCGTAAACCGACCCATTTTTCTTTAGGGTTTTCCAAAGCAAGTGCCATCAGCCGCATCACATCATCGGCCGCTACCGGGCGCGGCAAAGTTTTTTTGTTTCTCGGCGGATTGATTTGTTCAAAGGCTTGGCTGACCGGCGTGTCGCGCCGTCGCAAAAACGCTGTCAAATTGCGCAAAGCCGATAGCTTGCGATTGACCGAATTGGCGGCCAATCCGTCGGTTTTACGCGCCGCCATAAAGCTGCGTAACTCGAATAATTTTACTGAACTGAATAGTTCAATACCGGGCGGTAACCCGCGGTATTGTGCAAAAAATGCCAGAAATTGCGCGACATCGCTGATATAGGCCTCAACACTATGCGCGCTTAAGCGTCTTTCATCGCGTAAATGGCTCACCCAATCGCTCAGCATTTGCATCAAGGCTGCATCGATTGTGATGGCCTCGAAAGGCGTCAAAAGCGACGATATGCCTGATGAGCCTGATGATGAGTTGGGCGAGACCATGAGGCGCCGACGCGTTAGGTAATGGACTGGCCGGATTTTTGCCAATCAGCAAGAAACGCTTCCAACCCTTTATCCGTGAGGGGGTGCGAAATGAGCGATTTCAGCACTTCGGGCGGCAGTGTCGCGACATCGGCGCCGATAAGCGCGGATTGGCGAATATGCTCGGGACTGCGCACAGAGGCGACCAAAATCTCCGTTTCCAAATCCGGATAATTGTCATAAATCTGGCGAATATCGGCAATCAGCCCCATGCCATCAGCCGCGATATCATCGAGCCGCCCGACAAAAGGCGAAATATAAGCCGCCCCTGCTTTGGCCGCCAGCAAGGCTTGATTGGCAGTGAAGCAGAGCGTGACATTAACTTTCTTGCCCTTATCGGCAAGCGCGCGCGTGGCTTTCAACCCGTCCCAAGTCAACGGCACTTTAATGCAAACATTATCGGCAATGGCCAATAATTCATCGGCTTCAGCCAGCATGGCATCGGCTTCCAGCGCGGTGACTTCGGCTGACACCGGCCCGTCGACAGCGGCGCAAATTTCGCCGATTAATTGCTTAAAGTCTTGGCCGGATTTGGCAATTAAAGATGGGTTGGTGGTCACCCCATCTACCATGCCGGTGGCGGCCAGTTCTTTAATGGCGTTCAAATCGGCACTATCGACGAAAAATTGCATGGCTCACTCCTTTATTGAGATTTCAAAATGCACCACGTCTTGCCATTCGGCAAGTCTTGAGTGACAGTGCGCACATGCGATTGGTTGCCGTTTTGATTCCGCTTGGCTTGCCCGGGCCTTATGATTATGCCGTTCCGGACAATATGGTTTTGACGAGCGGCGATTTTGTGCGCGTGCCTTTAGGCCCACGCGAGGTTAATGGTGTGGTGTGGGGCGAGGGAGAAGGCGCGACGGCATCTGCAAAAATCAAGCCGGTGATTACCAAATTGGACGTGCCGCCTTTAAGCGATGAATTACGCCGTTTTGTCGATTGGGTGGCGGGTTATGTGATGAGCCCGCAAGGG
>CBFHPF010000109.1:0-269 GCA_965657665.1 Alphaproteobacteria bacterium
GCAAATAATTCGACTTGTGACGGGGCGCGTTCGGTTGAGGATAGCGAACCGCCGACCAGCAAATTGCCATCCAGCTTGCGCGCCAGACCAGCCGACACATTTGTCAGATCATGAGAAACGTCAGCGTTCTCGTCGGGTTCTTCAGTGTGGTTGGATTTTTGTTCGACACTGTCGATGCGAAGAGCTAGCTCGGTCAGCCAGTCGCCTGAATCGCGCTCGGCAAAAGCAAAAAAGCCTGTTTGTGTCCGCTCAGTATTCGGCAAGTAGAA
>CBFHPF010000109.1:279-4707 GCA_965657665.1 Alphaproteobacteria bacterium
GTCGAGTTCGAAGTCACGGAACTCTAAACCATAGAAGTACTGAAACGCGCCAATCGTGCTGGTCGCTTCGACGCGCAAATGAAGGCCATCTTGTTCAAACAGTGTATGCGCTTCGACCCCTTCAAACTCGGTTTGCTCAAGCGCGCTGATTACCAAATCGGCTTGCACGCTGTTAAACATACTCGATGAAGGTGTGTGGGTTAGCCTTGTGTGCACAGTCTGTTGTTCAAGGTCGATTGTAGTGTCAGCGCCGCCGCCGCCATGTGCATGGCCCGGCACGCCATAATCCATTTCAGTGGAAGACAGCAGAACGGCGAGGGCGGTTTCGTCATCGCCGAAGTGACCGGAGACTGAGAAGCCGCGCCCTTCATTTTGGGTGTTATCGCCTTCCTGCTCTTTGTCTTCGTCTTCCTCGCCTTCAGCCGCCAACTGGCGGGCACTTTCCGCATGGGTAGGAATGGTGATGGCATCGGCATCATGCGCATAACCCGAAATGGCAAAGCCATTTTGGCGGCTATGAAAAGCCGAGATGGTCTCACCGGCATTATCGCCAAAGTCTAGCAAGATATCCGTGTTGGTTTCAGCGTCGGCATCAAGATGGCGGTTAAAGCTGTTAATCACGCCGGTGGCCGCAAATGCGCCATAACGCAGCGCGGCAGGGCCCTTCAAAACCTCAACACGCTCAGTGTCAAACAGCTTCAGCGCATTGGCATGGTCGCCGCCCGTGCCGGCAATATCGCCAATGCTCATGCCGTTTTGCATAACATCGACACGATAGCCGCCAAGGCCACGAATAACCGGTTGACCGACTGCCGGACCATATCCGGCGCTGTTGACGCCCGGTAAATCGGCCAGCACATCGCCAATCGGCTTATTGACCTGACCGGCAATTTGGTCAGCAGTAATGATTTCAGTTGTTGAAATGACATCGGTTGCCGCTTTTTGAAACGGCGAACTGAGAACAATCATTTCATCGATATTTTGCGCCCAGACACTTGTCGTGAGCATGGTTGCGCCAAGCAAAGTGGCGACTTGCATTTTGCGGTTCATGAGAACCTCCCTGTCAAATTTTAATGAGAATTAAAAATTAGACAGAAACGGGTGGCGCGCGGGCCAGCTGCGACCGATGCGGTGTGGGCCGTGGCGCGGTCAGCGGTGGGTGGATAGGCTGTGGGAGGACAGCAAAGGAAATGGAAAAAGTCGCATCGCAATTCGGCGCAGCGGCTAAATCACCAAGCAGACAGTCTGTTTCAATATGCACTTCATGGGCCGCGCTCTCAATCGATGGCGCATCCGGCAGCATATCGTGTTGCACAGTGTGTGTAACGCCGCCAAGCAACGCCAATAACATGAGCAACAGTGCATAGTTTTTTGTTAGTCTTTGCATTGGCGAGACGCTAACACCGTCTTCTTATTTTGGCAAATAGCGGTGATGCTGCACCGGTTAACCGCTCGGTTAATCGCATGAAAAACAAATAATTTGCGTCACTGATTCGGTTTTTTCTTGACCGCACGAATCAAATCGTGATTCGGTCACCCAATGATTCGTTTTGCCACATCACGCCTTTCAAGCCGCACTGTCGGGCAGGAGCCTTTCCGGCTTCGCCAGCTTGCTTTGCCCGCCATTTTGCTGCTGGCGATTGGTGGTTTGGCAATGCAAGCTTTTGAAGGCGAGCGCGGTTGGCGCGGTTGGCGCGATTTGCAAGTCGAACACGGCGCGCGTTTGCAGGAATTGCAAGCGCTGCGCGATAGCAACCAGCAATTGGCAAACCGCGTGTCGCGGCTGGGCAATGATGCGCTGGATCTCGACTTCCTCGATGAGCGGGCGCGCCTTGTGCTTGGCCTGACGCGCAAAGACGAAAAAGTCATTATCAGCAATTAAGTCTTCTGCCGATTTATCGGCTTTATCTATACCCGTCATGCGGCGGCGGCATATCATGACGGCATGAATATTTCGCGGCATTTTACTTTGGCTGAGTTAACGCGCAGCCAAACCGCTTTGCGGCGTGGCATCGACAATCAACCGACCCCTGCCGCGCTGTTGGCTTTGCACGGTTTGGCGGCGCATATTTTGCAGCCGCTTCGGTCGCAGTTCGGGCCGTATTCGCCGACCTCATGTTTTCGTTCGCCCATGCTCAATGCAGCGATTGGCAGCGGGCCACGCTCGCAGCATGTGTTGGGAGAGGCGGCGGATGTGAAAGTCGCCGCCATCAGCAATCTCACACTGGTTGATTGGATTGCCACCAATCTGCCGTTTGACCAGCTCATTTTAGAATTCGCCACCCCCAACGACCCGCATAGCGGCTGGGTGCATGTTTCTTATAGCCGCTCACAACAACGCGGCGCGGTATTGCGCGCCGACAGGCATCAGGGCGTCACGCGCTATGCGCCACTTAGTGTGTGACGGTTTGGGTGTTTAATTGGCGGTGAAATAGGCCTATATAAAACCTATGACCATCGTGATTGATAATCTGTCGGGCGAACCGGACAAGCCGCAAAAAGCCGATAAGGCACGCCATCCGGAAAAAGCCAAAAATCCGGATACGCCGATTTTGCGCAAGCCCGAATGGATTCGCGCCCGCGCGCCCGGCTCAGCCGGATATGCCGAGACCCGCGCCATTGTTAAAGAGAACAATCTGGTCACCGTATGCGAAGAGGCGGCTTGCCCGAATATTGGCGAGTGCTGGGAGCAAAAGCACGCCACCTTCATGATATTGGGCGAGATTTGCACCCGCGCTTGCGCTTTTTGCAATGTATCAACCGGCGTGCCATTGCCGGTGGATGGTAAAGAGCCTGCCCATGTCGGCGAAGCGGTCGCCAAGCTGGGCTTGCGCCATGTGGTGATTACCAGCGTTGACCGCGATGATTTGGATGATGGCGGGGCGCAGCATTTTGCGGACACGATTAATGAAATTCGCGCCGTATCGCCCGGCACAACGGTTGAAATTCTAACGCCGGACTTTTTGCGCAAAGACGGCGCATTGGAAGTTGTGGTCGAAGCGCGGCCTGATGTGTTCAACCATAATCTCGAAACCGTGCCGCGGCTTTATCTGCCCATTCGCCCGGGCGCGCGGTATTTCCATTCCATCCGCCTGTTGCAGCGCGTGAAGGAATTGGACAGTAGCATTTTCACCAAGTCGGGCATTATGGTCGGCCTGGGCGAGGCGCGTGAAGAAGTCATGCAAGTAATGGATGATATGCGCTCGGCTGATATTGATTTCATCACCATCGGGCAATATTTGCAGCCAAGCCGCAAGCATGCGCCGATTGACCGTTTTGTGACGCCGGATGAGTTTGATAATTTCGCGACGATGGCGCGGTCAAAAGGGTTTTTGATGGTGTCGTCAACGCCGCTCACCCGTTCATCTCATCATGCCGATGAGGATTTTGAAAAACTGAAAGCGGCGCGGTTGGCAAAACAAGCCACAAAATCATCTGCCACAAAATCATCTGAAAGTCGGGCAAGCAATTAATGCAAACGGTGAAGGTGACGCGCGAAAGTCCGTTTACGGCGCAGCAAATGTTCGACCTGATTACCGATGTCGACCGCTATAATGAGTTTATTCCTTATTGCACCGCCTCGCGCACCCGCAATCGCACCGACAGCGAGATGCTGGGCGATTTGGCTATTGGCTATAAGTTTTTGCGCGAAACCTATACCAGCAAAATCAGCATGGCAGATGCGCCGCTCACGGTCACGGTCAAGCAGGCCAAAGGGCCGTTTCGGCATTTGTTTAATGAGTGGCAATTTGTCGACACGCCAAACGGCTGCGATGTGCATTTTGAATTGCAGTTTGAGTTTGCCGTGCCAATGCTGCGCCGTCTCATTCAGCCGATGATGGACCGCGTGGTCGAAAAATTTATCGATGCCTTTGAGAAGCGGGCTTTGGATATTTACAGCTAGGCTTTCAAACGCTTCAGCAGCATATCCATAGCAGCATCAACCGTCGCCATGCGAACCTCGGTTCGGCCGATATCGCCGAAAGACTGCTTGATATGCTCAATCGCGCCGCCTTCCATGCAGGTCGCCATATGCACGGTACCGGCAGGTTTTTCAGCCGATCCACCGCCCGGGCCGGCAATGCCAGACACGGCAATGGTCAAATGCGCGCTTGTTATATCAAATGTGTTTTGCGCCATAGCACGCACCACCGGCTCAGACACTGCGCCATGTTCGCGCAATAAATCCGCCTCAACATTCAGCACTTCATGTTTGGCGCGATTGGAATAGGTGATGAAGCTGCGCCCGATAACGACAGAGGAGCCGGGAATTTCGGTCAATAGTCCGGCGATTAATCCGCCAGTGCAGCTTTCTGCTGTGGCGATGCGGAAGTGTTTTTCACCCGCCAGTTTCAATACTTCGGCGGCTTTGTCGGTCAGCTGTGTTTCAAACATCATTATATCCTTATAAAATGCCGTAAATATGAG
>CBFHPF010000110.1:0-4644 GCA_965657665.1 Alphaproteobacteria bacterium
ACAGCTTCTTTATGGTCTTCGCTGAGATGCATCAGCGCTTGCGCATTGGCAGACATTTCCATGACTGTCGCAAAATCCGCATTTTGACCGTGACGCATAAGACGTTTGGCGGCGCGTAACGCCTCCGCACTTTGTTGTGCCACTTGTTCAGCCATAGTCTGCGCGGTTTGCATCAATTTGTCATCAGAAACAACTTGCGACACAAGCCCCCAGTCTAATGCATCTTCGGCAGAAATAGTTTTGCCGGTAAACAGTAATTCCGAGGCGCGCGCACCACCAATAATGCGCGGCAACAACCATGCCCCGCCATCACCCGGAATAAGCCCGACTTTCAAAAACGTCGCGCCGAAAATCGCCTTGTCGGATGCCACACGCATATCGCACAAACACGCAACATCATTGCCCAAGCCAATAGCAGGCCCGTTAACGGCGGCAATGGCCGGCACTTCCAGCCCCCACAAAGATTTAACGATTTGATGAATGCCACGGCGATAGCCGTCGGCAATATGCGCACCGGAGCCGCCAAACGGCCCCTCGCTTTTCAGCATGGCTTTGACATTGCCACCGGCGGAAAATGCCGAACCGGCGCCGGTTAAAATAACACAGCGCACATTGCGGTCGGCATTAATGGCAGAAATAGCCTCAGAAAAAACCTGACCATCTCCCGGCTCGCCAAGCGCATTGCGCATATCGGGCCGGTTGATGGTCAGGGTAACAATGTGACCCTGCTGGGTTACGTCCAGCACGGTCATGTAATTAAGCGGCTGCGAAGCGCTTCAGATGGTGGTCGACATTACCAAACTGGGTGTCGATAACCGTCAAACGCTTGAAGTAATGACCGACATTCAGCTCTTCTGTCATGCCCATACCACCATGCAATTGCACGGCTTCCTGACCGACAAAACGACCTGATTTACCGATTTGAACTTTCGCACCTGAAGCGGCTTTACGGCGTTCGTCTTCGCCTTCAACCAACTTCATATTGACCATATAAGTCATTGAAACTGACTGTTCATATTCCATGAACATATCAACCATGCGGTGTTGCAGAACCTGGAAGCTACCGATCGGCACGCCGAACTGCTTACGCGTTTTGCAATATTCAACTGTCGCATCATTCAAAGACTTCATGTGACCCAGAGCCTCAGCGCATACCGCGCCAATGCCGTGGTCCAAAGCTTCTTCCAGCATTGACAAGCCGGTTGATGCATCGCCGATAAGGGCGTCTGCACCAACAGCGACATTTTCAAGTGTCACTTCGCTGGCGCGATTGCCGTCAACGGTTGGATAGTCTTGTGTTGATACACCGGCGGCGGCTTTGTCGACAATAAACAGGCCAATGCCGTTGCGGTCGCGTTGCTCGCCAGAAATGCGGGCTGAGACGATGAGTTTATCGGCCCATGGCGCACCGGCAACAACAGCTTTTGTGCCGTTCAGCACATAGCCGTCACCATCCGCTTTGGCTGAGGTCAGCACATCAGCCGGATTGAAGCGGCTTTGCGGCTCGCTGTAAGCCAGCGCCCAAATATTTTCGCCACCGATAATACCGGCCAGATTTGCTTCTTTTTGCGCATCTGAACCGTGGCGGTTAAGAATACCGCCGCACAAGACGACAGTCGGCAGATAAGGTTCAACAACCAGACCGCGACCCAGTTCTTCCATAATCACCATGATTTCGATAGGGCCGCCATCGAGGCCACCCATATCTTCAGAAAACGGTGCCGCCAGCAGGCCAAGCTCAGCAAACTGACCCCAAATCTCGCGACTCATGCCTTCCTCACTGCGGATGATTTTCATCCGTGAGTCGAAATCATAATTATCCTGAACAAAGCTCTGCACCATATTCCGCAGCAGGGTTTGCTCTTCGGTAAAACTAAAATCCACTTTTCAATTCCTTCTATTGTGCGCGCGGGGCGTTGGCAAAAGCCTAGAGACCCAGCACCATTTTGGCAATAATATTGCGCTGAATTTCGTTCGACCCACCATAGATTGAGGTCTTACGATTGTTGAAATAATTTTGCGACACGCCTTCGGCATAATCCGGACCGATGACACGATAATTGTCACCACGGTCAAGCTGCGGTACCCACGGGCTGGCATAATTACCAACCGCTTCCATCGTCAGCTCAGTCACCCGTTGCTGGATTTCTGTGCCTTTAATCTTCAGGATAGAGCTTTCCGGACCCGGGCCCTGACCCTTACTTTCAGAGGCCAATGTCCGCAACTCGGTATATTCCAAAGCTGTCAAATCGACTTCCAATTCAGCAATTTTGCGGGCGAAGTCTGCGCTGTCCAGCAAAGGCGCGCCATCTTCCAATTCCCCACGTGCAATTTCACGCAGACGATCAATCGCTTTTTTCGAGCGTGCCACACCAGCAATGCCTGAACGCTCGTTGCCCAGCAAGAACTTGGCAATCGTCCAGCCCTTATCTTGCTCACCAACCAGATTTTTGGCCGGTACGCGAACATCGGTCAGGAACACTTCGTTGACTTCATGGCCGCCATCAATGGTGATAATCGGCTTCACTTCGATGCCCGGTGTGTTCATGTCAATAAGCAGGAATGAGATGCCTTCTTGCGGCTTGCCTTCATTACCGGTGCGCACGAGACAGAACATCCAATCGGCGTGCTGTGCCAAAGTGGTCCAGATTTTATGGCCGTTAACAACATATTCGTCGCCATCCAACTCGGCTTTGGTTTTTAGACCGGCAAGGTCAGACCCTGCGCCCGGCTCTGAATAGCCCTGGCACCACCAAGTCTCGCCTGACAAAATGCCCGGCAATACCCAGTCTTTTTGCTCTTGATTGCCGAATGTGTAAATCACTGGCCCCAACATAGCGACGCCGAAAGGCAGCGGCGGGATAGTGCCGAAAGCTGCGCTTTCTTCGTTCCAAATATATTTTTGTGTCACCGTCCAACCGGTGCCGCCGAATTCTTCCGGCCAGCTGGGGGCTACCCAACCTTTTGTGTGCAGGACTTTGTGCCAAGCGAGAAAGTCTTCCTTGCTCAGCTCACCGCGATCGACCCCGACCAAATGTTTCGGATAATTTTCTTCAATAAAGCTGCGCACTTCGGCGCGGAAGGCTTCATCTTCAGGTGCGAAATTCACGTCCATGATATATCTCCATTAATATTGCTTAAAATGTAAGGAAAAATGCCCGCAAATCAATTGCACAGTTCGGAAAAAGTGACGCACGGTCGAAGACATGTGGATGAGTGAGAAAGCAGCTTTTTTCATGGCATTTTGTAGCTGTTTACGCCGCTTATTGCGCCTGCTCAACAATTTCGCTAGCTTGCCTCGATGGCTGAACCGCAAAACACGCAACAAGACACCCCGCAATCGCCGTGCATCCGCACATGCGCCGTGTCGGCGCGCGCCGGATTTTGCATTGGCTGCGGGCGCAAATTAAATGAAATTGGCGGTTGGACAGGGTTTTCCGACGATGAAAAGCGTGCCGTGCTCGCCCAATTGCCTGACCGACTGGCGAGCTTAAAAACCGCCTCTTAGCTTATAGCGGTTTTGGACCGAACCAATTCAGCGTATCGGCCAAATTAACCACTTCACCAATGACAATAATCGACGGCGGCTGCAAGCCATGCGTCTGTGCCATCGCCGCCGCATCAGCCAGACGACCGCTGGCAATTTTTTGCTGTGGCGTTGTCGCATGCGTGACAATCGCCACCGGCTCATCTGCCGCCCGACCGGCCTGCATTAATAATTCGGCAATCACGGCGAGACGGCTCATCGCCATATAAATGACAATCACCGGCGAGGCTTTGGCAATAGACGCCCAATCGAGCAATTCCGCCTCGCCCTTGCCCGCCAAATGGCCTGTAACAAACGTGACCGCATGATTGACATCGCGGTGCGTGACAGGAATACCGGCATAGCCCAAACCGCCAATACCGGCTGAAATACCCGGTATCATGCGAAACGGAATTTCCGCTGCCACCAACGCTTGCGCTTCTTCGCCACCGCGCCCGAACACAAACGGGTCGCCGCCTTTGAGACGCAATACCCGCTTACCGGCTTTGGCCAATTCAATCAGCTTGTCAGTAATATCTTGCTGGTTCCAGCTTGGCTTGCCGCCGCGCTTACCGGCATAAAATAATTCAGCGTCGGATTTGACCAATGACAAAATATCCTCCGACACCAGCGCGTCATAAACCACGCAATCGGCCTGTTGCAGCGCATTAACCGCGTGCAATGTCAAAAGTCCCGGGTCGCCCGGTCCGGCACCAGCCAGCCAAACCCAGCCACCGTCGAAAGACGGCAGACCGCTGACCTCAATATCAGGCAGCGGATTATCACTCAGCGCGAGGCGAACGATTTCCTGTTGGTTTTTGGGCGTGTCGCTCATTTTGGCTTTATAGGCGGTTTAACCTTGAGGGTAAATCATGCTATTAGCACGGCAGTAAAATTTTGACCCTGCGAGGCTCCCATGTTGTCGAAACCGCAAAGCGATTTAAAACCCAATAGCGCTGAATTTGAAAATAGCCCGCAGGTAAAGCCGACCGGCTTTCGCGAATATGATGCGCGTTGGCTGTTTCCCGATGAGATTAATCTCTCCGGCATGCAAGCGCTTGGCTTTGGCCTCGGCAATGTGTTGTTTGATTTGCTCGGCGACACATTAGCGGATGATG
>CBFHPF010000111.1:0-4625 GCA_965657665.1 Alphaproteobacteria bacterium
ATTGCGGCTATACTAACCATCATCGAGAAAACTGTCGCCCTAAGAAAGGAAACAAAATGACGTTTTGGAATTGGATTGAATCGCGTGTTGCCCGGATGACCGCGCTGGATATTGCTTTGCTGAAAATCTGCGTGCTGGCTTTCGGCCTGATGGTCGCAAAATTATGGCCGCCGCTTCTCGCGCCCGACTGGAGAGTGTTCGGCGCGATTTTCATCATCACTTACATTCCGCTGGCGGTGAAGCTGTTAATCCGAAAAGATTAGCTGCAAAAGGTAGGGTATGGACACGCTGGAATATGAGTTTGAGGCCGAGGTGTGGCTGTGGTCGGGCAATAAAACCGATTGGTGGTTTATCACCATGCCGCAAGAGATGAGCGAGCATGCGCAACACTTCACCAAACATGTGCAGCGCGGTTTTAAATCGCTGAAGGTCAATGCGCGCATTGGCGATAGCGAGTGGCAAACATCCATGTTTCCGTCAAAGGAACGCAAAAGCTATTTGCTGCCCATCAAAAAGGCCATCCGCGACGCCGAGGGGGTGGAAGTCGGCAAATCCAAAACCGTAAAAGTGACAGTGCTTGGGTTGTAAGGGGTTAGGCTTCGTCTTTTTCCATCAAAAATTCATCAAGCGAAAACTCCTGGGCAATAGGGACTAGAACATTGTCGATAGCTTCTGCCGTGTCTGCTATCCACTTGAAATAATCAGGCCATTTTTCGCGGTCTTCAATATCAACTTCCCGTAAAGCGAGTTGAATACGCCCCGAGCGATGAATGCGCCCTGCATGTTTTAATTCGACGCCATTTACTGCAAGTTTGTCTAGGGCGGCATTGATTTCATCGCCATACTTTTTATAGATGTCATCTACGATAGCGTGCCCATCGACAAAAATATCTTTCAGGGAACCATCCACATAAAGGCTTACTGTGATCACGCCATATTTAATTGACAAATCAATTGACGGAAAGAAAACGCGGTTTGTTGAATAGTTTGTCCAAGCTGCGTCAAAGCCAGTTGAGAAGCTGTGGTAAGCCTTCAGCGGGCTGTTTTTCTGCTTCATATAATTGGCAAATTTAGGCCAAAATTCCGCGTAAACCTTGCGCGCTCCTTTGGTGGCCGAATGGGCAATAACACGCTGATTACCCGACCAATCATTTGGCAAACATACTGGTTTCAACCTCGGGCTGAGTAGCTCTCCATAACGCTCAAGCTCAATTTCAATACCGAAAAAATTTGTCGCTCCTTCAGTCTTTAGATTGAGCCAATCGATAGCTGCGCGATGCTCATCCCTAAACCTCTCTGCAATCCAAACTAAAAAGCACCCTTGCGGCTCAGTCGCCAAGGCTCCGGCATAGGTAAGAACTTTGCCTAAGTGGTCGTGATTTGTAGTGCCACGCTGGTTCTCAATAACAACCTGTCGGTCAATACTCTCTCGATTATCCAATGCAAAAATATCTGCGTAATATCCGCCGACAGATTCCTGTAAACGAATACTATCCGGGTCAATTCTTATACCTGTTTCGTTTTCTAATCGTGTCAGCCCATCAGGTGATACCAGCCATTTGTCAAAATCGGCCTCGTTTTGCCACCCTTCGGTAAAATCGACGGCCTCTGGACTGATAAAATATTCCCAATTACTCATCCCCCGCTCCCCTTTTTGTTTTTATTCGGGTGGTGATGTGAAGCTAGCACAATCACGAATTGCCGGAAGTGGTTTTTCGCCAGTCCTCGGAATGGTGACAAATAGTCAAAACGGTTACTGTTGCGCCGTCATGTAGGTACAAAATTATATGGCTCAAAAGCGGCGATACGCGCAGCGCAGGCTGCAAGTCTGCGTCTTCAGGAAAGCTCTCTGGAAATGCGCATATGTCACGGAAGCGACTGCGTATTTTCTCTGCATAATCAGACGCTGCTTTCTCACCGAAATTAGCGACGCCATAATCAATCAGTTTGTTGAAATCAGCCTCAGCGACCTGCGTCAGTTCCAGTTTGGCGGACATTGTTATTTTTCTTTCTGTGCCGTTCGAGGGCTTCGTCGAAAATCTCATCGACGGTTTTGTCACTTATACCACTCTCTATGGCTTCAGTCACAAGTTCCTGCATCCGCGCAAGCTTTTCTTGCCGCTCTCGGTCTTGCCGAATGAGGTCGCGCATATAATCACTGGTGCCTGCATAATCGCCACCATTGACCCGTTCTTCAACAAATTGCTTCAGCGTGTCGGTAAGGGAAATATTCATTGTTGCCATATTCTTCACCCCTTTCTGGAATGACAATATATGGCAATATTTGCCAAATTGGAAGTTTTATTAAACCCCCAATTGCGCCAAACAATCTTCAACGGCGTCGAAGGTTAACAGCGTTGAGGCGTGGCGGTTTTTGAACTCGCGCACCGGCTCCAGCACTTCAAGGTCAGACCATTTGCCGCCGCGGTCAGAATCTTGTGGCGGCGCGCCGTCTTGCTTCAGCATGGCGCGCATGGCCTCGCCGACAGCGCGTAATTCTTGCGGGCCGCAGCCGATAATTTCACGCGCCATAACCGAGCTTGAGGCTTGGCCCAACGCACACGCTTCCAGCTCGTGCGCGAAGGCGGCAACGGTTCCGTCTTCGCCAAGGCTCAATTCAACATGCACTTTCGAGCCACACAAACGCGACACCGCATCGGCGGTTGCCTGCGGTGCATCCAGCCGACCGATATGAGGAATATCCGCCGCCAGTTTCAAAATACGTTGATTGTAAAGCTCGTTCATCATGCGCATAAGATAAGCCGACGCGGCCTATTTGGCGAGCTTCCAAATTGTCCCATCCGGCGTGTCTTCAATGCTGACGCCCATCGCCATTAGCGCATCACGTGCCGCATCGGCGGCGGCATAATCTTTATCGGCGCGCGCCTGCGCCCGCTGGGCAATCAGCGCCTCAATCGCCGCTTCATCAACATCGACACCAGCGGTTTGCGCGGCGAACCAATCTTCAGGGTGTTGCTGCAACAAGCCCATCAGCTTACCCGCCGCCCGCAATGCACCGCGCGTCTCGGGCGTGGTGGCATTTTTGGCCAGCGCAAAAAGCGCGGCCAATGCTTTGGGCGTGTTGAGGTCATCGCACAGAGCGGTCATGAACCCTTCCGGCACAGATATATTTTCGGTCGCAATATCGGCGGCTTTGCCATTTTCATCCAGCAACGCGCCATATAAGCGGTCAAGATTTTTCACCGACTGCGCCAGCAAATCATCCGAGAAATCGAGCCTTTGGCGATAATGCCCTTGCAGCAACGCCAACCGAATGGCCTCACCCGGCGCATCTTGCAACAACTCATCCATGGTTTTGATATTGCCGATGGATTTTGACATTTTTTCGCCGGAAATATTCAGCATCCCATTATGCACCCAAAAGCGCGCCAAGGGCGCACCATGCGCGCAACGACTTTGCGCCGCTTCGTTTTCATGATGCGGAAACTGCAAGTCTGCCCCGCCGCCATGAATATCAATTGTCTCGCCGAGATGCTTTTCAATCATCGCCGAGCACTCAATATGCCAGCCCGGGCGACCGCGACCGCCCTCGCCGCCAAAAGGACTATTCCAGCCCGGTTGGTCATCGGTCGAGGGCTTCCACAGCACAAAATCGCCGGGGTCTCGTTTATAGGGCGCAACCTCAACCCGCGCACCGGCCAGCATATCATCGCGCGAACGCCCCGACAGCCCGCCATATTCTGCATCTTTGGTCACATCAAACAGCACATGGCCTTGCTCTTCATAGGCATGGCCGCGCGCAATAAGGGCGGCAATCATCGCCTGCATTTCGTCAATATGCTGGGTGGCGAACGGCTCAATATCAGGCGGCAACACGCCCAACACATCCATATCAGCCAGATATTTTGCGTGATAGCGGTCGGTAATTACCGAAATATCGACATTTTCTTCGGCTGCTTTGGCATTAATTTTATCATCCACATCGGTAATATTGCGGGCATAAACCACATGCGGATAAAGCTGGCGCAACACGCGCACCAGCACATCAAACACAACGGCAGGGCGAAAATTGCCAATATGGCATGCGCCGTAAACCGTTGGTCCACATACATAAATCGACACACGCGCCGGGTCTTGCGGCACGAAAGCCTGCTTTTCGCGGGCCAAATTATTGTGCAAATAAAGTGTCTCAGTCATGCGCGCACCATAAGCGCGCCGCCAATGAGCGGCAAGTCGATTTCAGAATAAAACATCAAAAGTGGACTTTCGGCGCATCCGTTATAGTTACCAATACGTAAAACAAATGGCTGCGACTGTTGTTGCACCGTTTCGCCGCAGATAAATGCGGTTGTCCGCTCTCTAATTTCTCGTTATGAAGCGGCATGTTTGCATCGGCGCAACAGCCTATGCAAATATAAGGAGACGTTGCGTCAATCGTATCATGGCATAAAGCCGTGACTGCTGGGGCCACGTAATTTCTGGGCAATCAGCATGCCTGACGAATACCGGGACGTATTTCCCGTAGGGTGAGGCAAAAATGGACGCAAGAGTAGACGGCAATAACACGCCGCAGATTAGAGAACGGGACGTAAAAGTGGATAAACCTTCACGCGAAGAGGCAGAAGCCGCCGTACGCACGCTGATAGCGTGGGCCGGTGATAATC
>CBFHPF010000112.1:0-4565 GCA_965657665.1 Alphaproteobacteria bacterium
GAACGCCGCGCGCTTTGGGATGAGCTATATGATGCGCGCGGCTTTGCGCTGCTTTTGGCCAATTATCGCGAGACGTTTTTGGAGGAAGGGCCGAATAAGGATTTATCGGATTATGTTGCCGAGCGTATTCGTCAGCGTGTTAATGACCCGCAAACCGCCGAGCGGCTTATTCCGAAAGACCATGGTTTTGGTATGCGCCGCATGCCGATGGAGACCGGCTATTTTGAGGCCTATAATCGCGACAATGTCAGGCTGGTTAGCCTGCTGGAAACGCCGATTGAACAAATTACCGAAAGTGGCGTCAAAACAAGCGAGGAAGAATTTGACTTTGACGTGCTGGTCTATGCCACCGGTTTTGATGCGATGACCGGGGCTTTGGAGCGGATTGATATTCGCGGCGTCAATGGTGCCAGTTTGAAAGATACATGGCAGGGCAGCCCGACAACTTATCTCGGTATTATGGTCAATCAGTTTCCCAATATGCTGATGGTGGCCGGGCCGCAAAGCGTTTCCGGCTCGACCAATTATCCGCGCGCCATTGAGGTGGCGGTTGATTGGATTGGCGATTTCTTGGCGCATATGCGCGAAGAGGGCGTGCAGCGTATTGAAGCCGATGCCGAGGCACAAAACGACTGGACGCAGGAAGTCATTAAAATGCAAGAAATGATGCCGTTCAGCAAAGTCAAAAGCTGGTTCACCGGATATAATTCGAACTTGCACGATAAAGACGGGCCGATGCGCTATATCGCCTATTGGGGCGGTGCGCCGCGCTACACGAAAATCCTCAATTCTGTCGCTGACGAAAATTATCGCCATATCCATAGGCGTTAGCCACGGCGTCTGTTTCTCTTGATGTCTTTCCAGCCTGCCGCCTATCGAAAGGCCTTTGCTGGTTGCTACTTTTTAAAGCCGGAAACAGGACGACCGCTAACAAAGTCATCCATTAAGTAGGCCAAACGAGGGCCGACTTCCTCTTGGACAAAATGCCCAACACCCTCAATAACGACCCTTGTGGCACCGGGCACACGGTTTTCGAACTGGTCGGCCATGTCCGTGCCGCTTGTCGCCGGGTCTTCATCCGTAAACGCTACCAAAAACGGTTTTTCCCATTTTTCGTACACATTTTCCCAAACCTCGGCGTTTTCCCTCAATTGTGACGGAATAAGATACGGAAAAACGCGCGCGCCGGCTTTGTAAGCAGGTGACGGAAAGGGAGCTTCATAACCCTCCACTATTTTCGGGTCTTTAATGTCGCCCAAATTTTTCATCAGCTTGCCGACTGCAATATCTTCGGCATGATAGGCATAAGCAATCCAACTTCTGAAATTTGCCCGGTCGCGCATTTCCTCAAATGTCATGGCGCCTTCCCACCAGACAGCCAGCTTTAAAAGTGGATAGCCGATATATCCTTGCACACCATCCGCTGCCACTAGAGCCGTATTCGATACAATAATATGAGAGAAACGATCAGGTGAGCTGGCGACGACACGCAGTCCAACCATACCGCCCCAATCTTGTCCGAAAAACACCGCGTCCTCAAGGTTCAGGCGATTGACCAATGCGTTGATGATTTTTACGTGCTTTGGATAGCTATAATCTTCCATATTGACGGGCTTGTCTGACCTGCCAAAGCCGACCATGTCTGGAACAATGACACGGTACCCTGCTGTCGTCAGAGGCTCAATCATGTGGCGAAACAAATAACCCCAGCTCGGCTGCCCGTGCAGCAGGAGGATGGGTTTGCCGTCTTTGGCCCCCTCATCAAGGTAGTGAACGCGCAAATTATCAATGACCATATAGTTGGGCTTGAAATCGAAATCTTTTAGATTTTGAAACCGTTCGTCAGGTGTCCGCATCACGCCCGGATGTATTTCCTCGGCAAAAGCGTGTGATTGCAATCCAAAAATGACCAATAAAATAATTGCGGCTCTCATTATAATCCCCCATAAGCGGCTTCCTATACCGTTGAACGTGATTTTTCGTGTTTTCTGTCGAGACCTGGATAATATTGCACCGAGATTAATTTGGCCGCGCGGTCTTTCTTAAGTTCCGTCTTAAGTTCCGTCTCTTTTTTTGGTTCTGGCTTTGCCATTTACGCCGCGCTATAGAAAGCCCATGTCAGCCAGCCCGCCAATTTTATATATTGATGATATCCACCTCACGCACGGGGTGACGCCATTGCTGGACGGCGCGAGCCTGTCGCTTGGCCGTGATGACCGCATTTGTTTGGTCGGACGCAATGGTTCGGGCAAGTCGACCCTGTTGAAAATAATTGCCGGATTGGTCGATGCCGATAGCGGCGAGCGGTTTGTGCAGCCGGGCACAGCGATTGAATATCTGGCGCAAGACCCTGATTTTTCGGCCTTTAACAAAGCCGAAGACTTTGTGCTGCAAGGACTGACAAATAATGAATATCGCCAGCGCGCGTTTCAGCTTATGGCTGATTTGCATGTGGTGGCTGAGGCTGAAATTGCGCCCATGTCGGGCGGTGAAAGGCGGCGAGTGGCTCTTGCACGCGCTATGGCAACCCAGCCGGAAATTCTGCTGCTTGATGAGCCGACCAACCATTTGGATTTACCGGCGATTGAATGGCTGGAAGGTGCGCTGCGCCAGATTAATTCGGCACTTATTTTGGTCAGCCATGACCGGCGCTTTCTATCCAATATGGCGACACAAACGGTTTGGCTGGACCGCGGTAAAACCAAACTCATGCGCAAAAGCTTTGCCTATTTTGAAGATTGGCGCGATGAAGAATTAGACCGCGAAGCCGAAGAGCAGCATAAGCTGGACCGCAAAATTGCTCGCGAAGAAGACTGGTTGCGTTATGGGGTCAGCGGGCGGCGCAAGCGCAATATCAAAAGGCTGGGCAATTTGCATGAATTACGCCAACAGCGACGCGATTATCGTGGGCCACAGGCCGATATGGAAGCTGTGATGCAAGCCGGTGACCGTTCGGGCAAGCTGGTGGTCAAAGCCGATAAGGTGAAGAAAGCCTATGGCGATAAATTGCTGGTCGATAATTTCACCACACAGATTAAACGCGGCGCGCGTATTGGTCTTATCGGCGCTAATGGTGCGGGTAAAACCACTTTACTGAATATGCTGCTGGGCAATCTTGAGCCGGATGCCGGCAATGTGCGCTTGGGCAAAAACCTGACGCCGCTTATTCTCGACCAGCAGCGCAAAGGCATTAAAAAAGATTGGAATGTCAAAGATGCGCTAACCGATGGCTTGGGCGACCGCGTGCCGCTGGGCGATGACAGCATGCATGTGATTGGCTATATGAAAAATTTCCTGTTTCATCCGTCACAAATGCGCACGCCGGTATCAGTGTTGTCAGGCGGCGAACAGGCGCGCTTGTTTCTGGCGCGTGGCCTGCGCCAGCCATCCAATCTGCTGGTCATGGATGAGCCAACCAATGATTTGGACTTGGAAACACTGGACTTATTGCAAGAAATGATTGCTGCTTATGATGGCACGGTGATTTTGGTCAGCCATGACCGCGATTTTCTCGACCGCACGGTAACAGCCGTGTTTCATGCCGAAGGCGACGGCAAATGGGTGGAATATGCCGGTGGCTACTCCGATATGAAGGCGCAACAAAAGGCGGCTGAAAAACAAACTGAAAAGCAGCAAGCGCCGGACGGGCCAAAAAGCTCTCTGAAAGCTGGCATAAAGTCTGAAACGAAATCTACCGGCAAGACAGAGGCAGAAACCTCTAATCGATTGAGTTACAAGCATAAATTTCGTCTTGAGCAATTGCCGGATGAAATGGCTGCGTTGCAAAAACGTATCGCCAAGGCAGAAACTTTGCTGGCGGATGGCAATTTGTTTGCTGAAAATCCGGCCAAGTTTAATGTCATTGCCGATGAGTTAGAAAAAGCCAAAACCGCATTGGCTGCGGCGGAAGACGAGTGGCTGGAGCTGGAAATGTTGCGCGAAAACAGCACTGAGTAAATGGTCGGGTGAAACTTGTTCGGGCAGCCCTGAAGCCTAGACTTTCCGTGTGAAAAATGGTTTATTTTTAGCTCTAAAGTTGGGAGCAGTTTTATGTCATCTATATTTGCGTCAGCGCGCCTTCTGGCCGCGTCCGTTATTGTTGCTGCTTTGGCAACCGGCCCGGCTCTTGCCGAAACCGGTCGCGATGTTATGCAGCGTGTTTACAAACAATCCGATATTTTTCCGCAGTCTGAAGCGACGGTTCGTTTGACCGTGGCGGATAAAAAAGGGCGCGAGCGCGAGCGGTTTTTCTATCTGCGCGCTAAAAATGATGACGATTTCAAGCGTAGCTTGGTAAAGTTTTTCAAGCCCGGTAATGTGAAGGGTGTTGGCCTTGCGTCTGAGACCAACCAGTCAACACAAGACAAGAAACAATGGGTTTATTTCCCGTCGCTTAAAAGCGTGAAAAAACTGTCGTCATCTGAACAAGATGGCAGCTTTATGGGTTCAGATTTTTCCTATAGCGATATTGCCGGTCGGACATTGGACCAAGACACGCATAAGATTTTCCAGCAAAACGATAAGTTTTTCGTTGTTGAAAGCGTGCCGGTCGATAAAGCCGATGC
>CBFHPF010000113.1:0-4439 GCA_965657665.1 Alphaproteobacteria bacterium
TAACGTGCTGTGCCGCCGCCCATTTTAGCCGTGCCTTCGGGGGTGATGATTTGCCCATCAGGGTAGCTGTGCTTGGCGGCCGCCAAGGGTGCTTGCATGAAGGCTTCGCCGCTATCCCAATAACCCCAAATATGGTCAGGGCGCGGCTTGGCGTCATCATAAAGCGTGATGGGCGGCGTATCATTTTGGGCGGACAGGCGGTCAGCCAGCACCAGCCCTGCGCAACCGCCACCGATAATACCAATAGCGCCGGTCTGCTCAGGCACGACGCTGCTCATATAATTCCCCGATAATTGCTTGATGCAACTCGCTCTTATGCGCGGCTGTGTCGACCCCTCTCAGGCGCAATGTCGCCAGACTGCGCAGACTTGCAGCCAGCTTACCGAACCAACCGACCACAACGCGCCCTTGCCAATAGGCATGGTTACGTGCGCGTAATTTTACGCCGATTTGCCGATAACAATACCCCGCAACCGCCATACTGATATGCGCTCGCAAGGGCAAAGCGGCGAGGCCGCGAAACCCTGAGGCGTAATAGCTGTCTGCTAAATCAAGCAGTCGCGCAATGGCGCGCTGAAGCTCTGGCCGCGTTTGTGATGTGTCGTCTTTTACCGCATGGCCTATGGCTTGGCTGCTCGCGCCGCCGCACCAATCAGCCGGAATATACCGCCGCCCCATAGCAGCGTCTTCGGCCACGTCGCGCGCAATATTGGTCAATTGCATGGCGATGCCGAGGTCAATGGCGTGGCGATGCGCGTCGCTTGTCGAGCATTGCAATATTGGTGCCATCATTAGCCCGACTGTACCGGCCACACGATAGGCATAAACCAACAACTCATCTTCGGTTTCAAGGGCGACTTCGCCTTGGTCGAACAACAGGCCGAGCAATAATGAATGGGCGGCGCGTAAGTCAATTTTGTGCCGCTTTGCGAGCGCTATAAAATGTGCCGTCTGGCTGTCGGGCGGTGCGGCTTCACCGCGTAAACAGGCGGCGATTTTATCGAGATGGGGTTTACCGCCCGCCATATCGCCATCGGCAATATCATCGACATGGCGGCAAAAGGCATAGAGCTGCGCCGCCGCCAAACCCATATCGTGCCCGAGCAAACGTCGCGCCCAGTTAAAGGTCTTGCCGTGTCGGGCCAGCTGCGCCAGCGCCGCTTGCGAATGTTCTGCAGGAGCGGCTGATTGGGTCATTGGGCTGCCGGTATCAAATGGTCCAGCACACGAGCTGAACATAAAACGCCGGGCATGCCCGCCCCCGGGTGCGTGCCCGCGCCGACAAAATAGAGATTGTCGACTTTTGGGTCGCGGTTTTTATAGCGGAACCATGCTGATTGGCGGAAAATCGGCGAGATGGAAAAGCCCGCGCCGTGGGTGGCGCGATAGCTGTCGCGAAAATCGCGCGGCTCTTTCCAGAAATCGGCCGTAATCGTATTTTTCAAATCGCGCAAAATCGTTGCGTCCAAGGCTGCAACAATGCGGTCGCGCAGTTTCGGCCCTTCGACATCCCAATCGACATCGGCTTGCAAATTCGGCACCGGACACAACACATAAAAGCTATCGCAGCCTTCCGGCGCGAAGCTCGCATCAGTGGCGGTCGGGCGGTGGACATAAAGCGAAAAATCATCGGCCAGTGGCTTATTGCCGAAAATATCGGCCAGCAGGGGTTTAAACCGCTTGCCCATCCAAATCGTGTGATGCGCAACATCGGGATATTGCTTCGTCGTGCCGAAATAAAGCACATATAAGCCCATAGAATATTGCGTTAACGCCTCGGGCAGCGGGCGGCGCGGCGCAACAGGTTTTTCACCCATCATCTCGCGGTAAACCGTTGGCGGGTCAGCATTGCAGACAACATTATCAGCCAGTAGCGTTTCGCCTGAGGCAAGTCTTACGCCGGTGGTGCGCCGACCTTGCGTGATAATCTCGTCAACATCGCATTGTGTGCGAATATCAATGTTGTGACGGCGCATCAGCGCATCAAGCCCATCAACCAGCGCACCTGTGCCGCCCATGCAAAAATACACGCCCCACTTGCGCTCCAAAAAATGGATAAGCGAATAAATGCTGGTGGTGGTAAACGGATTGCCGCCGACCAAAAGCGGTTGAATAGAAAATGCCTGCCGCAGTGACGGGTCTTTCAAATGATGCGCCACAAATTGCGATACCGTGCGGTCATTGCGCAGCCGCATGAGCGCGGGAACTTGCTTCAGCATATCAGTGAATTTTAAAAACGGTGCATCTGATAATTGCGTGAAACCGACATCGAAAATCTTTTCGGAAGCCGCCAGCATGCGCTCATAACCCGCAACATCGTCAGGGTTGAAAGCGGCAATTTGCGCCTTGAGGGCGTCGGCATCCTCGCCATAATCGAAGCTGCGCCCATCATTGAAATAAAACCGATACCATGGGTCCACCGGCACAAAATCCAAATGCTCATGCAGGTCTTCGCCCAGCATCTCGTATAGCTCTTCAAATAAAAACGGCGCGGTGATAACCGTCGGCCCGGCATCATGGCGAAATCCGTCTTTTTCATATACCTGCGCGCGTCCGCCAATGCGCTCGAGGCGTTCTAACAAAGTGACGCGGTGGCCCTTAGCGCGCAGGCGAATGGCCGCGCCAATGCCGCCAAAGCCGCCGCCAATAACAATTGAGTGGGGCTGTTTGCTATTTGGTTGGTGAAACATGGGAGGCCGCCAAATGGTCAAGAATGGGCATAATAAGCATTTCCATTTCAGCCGTCAGCGCGGCGCTGCATCTGTTAATGGCCGACAAATGTTGCTGCATTAACGCTTCGGCTGTTTCAACCGCGTTTGAGGCGCTAATTTCTGTCAGCCATGCGCCAAGCAAGGCGGCATCAGCACGGCTGCGCCAATTATCAAATGCCATGCTCTGTTGTGCAGAGAGGCCGGAGCGAAAAGCGATATACACCGCATTGGGCGCATCGCGCATTAAATCGCCTTCGGTCGGCGCATTCATGGTTTCTGCATGGTCGTCCAAATCATTGCCGATTTGGTATGCAATGCCGATATGGGAGAACAGTTGATGGCACGCCTCAATTTGAGACGGATTATCTTCACCCGCGAGGTGCAAAATACCTTCCATAGCGGCGACAAAAAGTGGCGTGGTTTTGCCCGACACGATTTGTGTGTAGGCGTCGATATCCAACTCTTGGCCGGGAATAAATTCGCTGGCTTGTCCGCTCGATAAGCGCGTGAGGGTTTGTGCCAACAGTCCGGTCAGGTCGGCATGGGGCATATAGCTTTGCGCAGCGGCGGCATGGGCAAAGCTTTTGCCAATCATCCAATCACCAAGGCAAATGGCTGTCGGGCGATTAAACGCCACCCAAACGCTAGGGCGGTTACGCCGCGAAACATCATCATCGCACAGGTCATCATGCACTAGTGAAGCATTGTGCAGATACTCAATCGCCAAAGCCCAATCTAATGCCACATGCTGCGGTAGGCCGAGGTTAATGCCTGAGGCGAAAGCCAAAATACCGCGCAGCAATTTACCACCTGTCGCGAAATGGTGCTGCGCCGGTGCAAACAGCGTATCGTCTTTGTGAGGCAGGCCGTCGTTTAAGGCGTCGACCAATAAATTTCTGAAATGTTTTGGATCGGTGATGCTGACAAGCGTTGCCTCGGCACTGCGCGGCTCAGCCTGACTTACAGGCTGTGCTGTCCCCCACTCAATCTGTTGTTTTCGTTGGACCTTACGATGTGCGGTATCCACGACAACTTACTCCCATTACTCTATTTAATGAGTTAGGTCGGTTGGCGCGGCTGACCAGAAAAAAATCAATATTTTGATGGGCGAGAGTTTGTTAGCGCGTTGAGGCTGCTAAGGGGAGGGGAAAACACGATAGCCGTGACGTTCACAAACGAAACCGCCACGGCTATCGCATGGTTTTACATTTTGTTGATGTCGTCTGCGACCGGCACGAACCTGCCGCCTTTTACAACATCCAACAGCACGCCTTCAGCGCCAACATGGCTGGTTGAAGAGTAGCTATGCAATGGTGTGCCAATGCCGTCATCGAAATTTTTGATGTTTTCCATCGCGGCGATAAAGCTATCCACTGTCAAATCAGGGCCAGCATCTTGGAGGGCTTTAATCAGCAATTTGGTTTGCAAGTGACCGTAAATCAACGCGGCAGAAGGTTCTGCTCCCCAGCGTTTCTTGAAGCGGTCAATCAAATCTTTTTGCGTCGCAGTCAAATTCGGATCATCTGAATAAAGCGCCCGCGCAGCCGTTGCCACATACAGACCTTCGGTTGCGTTATTTTTGGCCGCTGCAACAATTTTGTCAGCCGAGGCGACGTTGCCGATCATGTCCGCCGTCACGCCGAGCTTGCGGGCGGTTGAGTAACCACGAATGGCATCGGCAATAATCGTGCCGAAGACAATCAAATCGCAATTGGCGTTTTTAAGAGA
>CBFHPF010000114.1:0-4438 GCA_965657665.1 Alphaproteobacteria bacterium
GGCCGCGGCTTTGGTCAGCATTTTTTCGCTCACACCCGGCACAGCCAGTTGTGAACGGCGCAGGCGCATCGGTTTCTTGCTCATATGTATCTCCCCATTTGAAAGAAACTTTAGCAGCTTCCAAGTGGAGAGCCTAGGCTTGGCTTTTTTATCGCGCTATCAAGTTTGATAAAAACATCTTGGCGCAGGCTTCTTATGAAAATTTCAACGCATGGTCGCGTGCCGCTTTCGGGTCTGCTTTGAGGGCAGCTTTAACGGCTTTGGATAAGTCTTCATCCATTTTGCCGGCTTTGCTGCCCGGCTCTATTTGGTCAAGGATGGCAGCGTTACGTCTTATGATGGCGATCTGGAGGCTTATCGCCAGCTGATTATGGAACAAAGGCGCAAAGAGCGTCCCGATGCGCGCAAAGCAAAAAAACAGAAAAAATCCGGCACAAAAGAGACCGTGGCGAACGGCAATAAGCCATCCGGCAATCCTGTTCAAATTGCTAAATTGGAAGCAAAAATTGAAGCGTTAACCGCGCAGAAAACCGACCTTGAAGCCCAAATGTAGACCGGTCAGGTGGCGCAAGACCAAACCCAATTGACGCAATTAGCGCAGGCGCATGAGCAAATTAATACTGATTTAACAACACTCGAAGCGGCTTGGTTTGAGGGGCAATCCTAGGCCGGTGTTTTCTCGACCCATGCCACGGCGGTGTCGTGCTTTTGCCCTTTTTGATTAGGGATTGCGCGGCGCGTAAAGGGCGGCTTAGATGGTGCTGCGAGTTATTGTGTCATGAGGAGTATCGATGCGTCAGGGCGATTTCCCTTCCGGCAGTTTTATAGGCCGTCTGGCCAAAGAAACTTTTCTCTTGGTCTTCAAAGCGGGCCAGCGGAAGTCTTTTGACGACGGACAGATGATTGCGTTGGCGGAAAGCCGGGATGCCAGAGTTATCGTTGTGTTGGCGGGTGAGGTCGGCTTAAGCAGCCTATTTCCTTCGGGTCGTGAAATTAAAGTTGCTGAAGTGGGCGCCGGCGAATGTTTCGGCGAAGGAACCATTTTCAATCATGTGCCGCGCGCCTTTAATGCACAGGCGGTCGGCCAGACGCGCATTCTCGAATTGAAAGAACATGAGATGTTGGAACTGATGGCGCAATCAAGTGATTTTGCGATTGCTTGTGTGCGTAATCTCTGCGGTCATTTGGAACGGATTACGCAGTATCAAAGCGCTTTGATTGAGCAGCCCATGCCGCAGCGTCTGGCGGGTGTGTTATTGCGCTATGCTGCCCAAGCCGACGGGCCGCTCAAAGTCACGCAGCAAAAACTCTCTGAAAAAATGCGCTGTTCGCGTTTGCAAGTGCATCGGGCGTTGCAAAGCATGTCTGATGAGGGGGTGGTGTCGCTTGGCTATGGGGCGATTACCATTATTGATAAAGCGGCTTTAACCGCCTTAGCGACAGCCTAACAAAAAAACCCGTAAAAAGTTCGCTCGAACTTTTTATCGCGCACAATAGAGACGACCCTTCAAAAATACATATTTGGAGGATATACCGATGTATAAATTGTCGACCACAGCTTTGCTGGGTCTAGCTATTATGGTGACGCCTGTGATGGCTGAGCCACGCGCTGAAAAGCAGGTGAAATCTGCGCTTCAAAGCAATCTTGCCAATGCAGCCGAGCGCGCTGCCGAGGATACGCTTCGTGGTTTGAGTGATAATCTGGAAGTCACAATGAGCGGTTTTGACAAGGGCAAACCTGCTTTTTCTATCCTTAAAGTGATGCCGCTGGTTGATGATTTACAAGCCGGTCGGACGATATTTCTGCAAGGCAGCATTAGTTCAGTCGATGAGCGCGATACGGGTAATATCGGCATCGGTTATCGTAAGCTTATTGCCGATAATACGATGATTATCGGTGTGAACGGGTTTTACGATAATGAGTGGAGCTTCGACCATGAACGCGCCTCTATCGGTTTTGAACTGTTGAGCAGTGTCGGCGATATTCGGATTAATAATTATACCGCCCTCAGCGATACGCAAGACGGCAAAGACGGCGTCAGCGAAACCGCTTTGGACGGCTTTGATGCAGAATTATCTCTGCCTTTGCCTTATCTGCCTTTGACCAAAATTCATGCCAAGGCCTTCAAATTTGACGGCAATGATACCAATACGGAAATTGAAGGCAACACAGCCAGCCTAAGAAGCGCGCTGCCTTATGGCTTCACTTTAGAGGCCGGTACCACATCTTATGATGATGACGATACCGCAGACCAAGATTTTATCAGCCTATCGCTCAACATGGCCTTGGGTCGTGATGCGGCGAGCTGGTCGCCCAATTTGGTGTCGCAACACGCATATGAATTGCGGCCTATCGAAGACCGGCGTTTGGAAAAAGTGCGTCGTACCAACACAATTACCAAAGAGCGCGGTGGCGCCTTTGTTGTTCTCGTAACAGGGGTTTAATATGAACTTGCATCGATTTTTAGTAAGCGCGCTTTTCCTTGGCCTGATTTGGGTCGGCGGCGCGAGCACGGCTATGGCCGAAACCGAAACAGCTTGCGAGCGTAATGATGATGGCGCGATTATTGTCGACCAAACCCCCGGCCGCTTCGAAGACTTTGTGACGGATACTGATGGCAATGATGGTACTTCATGCAAAGAAGTGCCGGATCAATATCGCGTAACATTTTATCGCTTCGGATTGTGCACAGCCAATCCGCTGGCTGACAACACCAACAGTCTGGCCTCTTGCACATTCCTGGTAAATGATAATGACGGCGTGGTGCATACGATTGAAGGCACTGGCAATTCCGCGGTTCTCAACACCAGCACTGCTGATACGCCGTTTAACACTGGCAGCTATACCCATATGGTGATGCTGGTGAATAATCGCTTGCAGATTAAGCACACAGAAACCTTCGCCCGCAATGATGGAGGGGATATGACTGGCGTTGATGATTCAGCAGGCACCACATGCTGGACAACCAATGCGATTACCGCTTTTGCCGGTTTGGATTCTGATGCAACTGATCCCGACCCAGATGATACCTCTACACTGGGCATGGAATGTGGCACGGCTGCTGAAGCCGCAGCCGGGGCGGCCTTTACGACAGAAATTTTTGACAGCTTCGCCGATGGCAGCCCACCCCCTTTCGGTGCCAATACGGATGGTGGGGAAGCGCGTCTGCTGCAAAGCGACAATGCGACAACGGCAACCAGTGCGGCCAATGCTGACCGCATTTTGGTGTCTTTGGCGGCACCGCAAACCGTTACCGCGACTAGCCAGTTTTCATTGGCCTTCACGCTGACCGATTCGGTGAGTGTTGATATGGCGCATCCGGGAGGGTCCGGCACGATTTATGCGCTGAAGAACGGCGCTGATCCGTTTCAGGTGACATTAACCATCACCAATTAAGCACGGGCGAAAACAAACTAAATCTGGAAGCCTGTCTCAACATAAAACTTGGCTTACACAAATGGCACGGCCCCCCGGTAAACGGGGGGCCGTTTCAGCTTGTGGAGCTAGCTTGGAGGGTTTGTCATTTTCGAGCGAAAGAATTATCGCGCTATCAAGTTTGATAAAAACATCTTTGCGCAGGCTTCCCATGAAAATTTTAGCGCATGGTCGCGCGCCGCTTTTGGGTCTGCTTTGAGGGCTGCTTTAACGGCTTTGGATAAATCTTCATCCATTTTGCCGGCTTTGCTGCCGGCCAACACATCTAAAGGTCCGGTGACCGGATAGGCAGCAACCGGTAGGCCGCACGCCATCGCCTCCAGCATCACCAATCCGAAAGTATCTGTCTTGCTGGGAAAGACGAATATGTCGCCGCTGCGATAATGCGCTGCCAAATCTTCGCCAAATTTGGCGCCAACAAAAGTGACATGCGGATATTTGCTTTTTAACTTGTTCAATTGTGGGCCGTCGCCGACAACCAATTTGCTGCCCGGCACATCAAGGTCCAAAAACGCTTCAATGTTTTTTTCAACCGAGACGCGCCCGACACAAACCATCACCGGCCCGGGCAATGTGACCGCTTTTTTGCGCCTGCGGTTAAACAGTTTGGTGTCGACCCCGCGTGTCCACGTCACGGCGTTGTCAAAGCCGCGTGCGGCCAAATCATCTTCCAGTGTTTTTGTGGCGACCATCATGGCGGCCGATTTGCCGTGAAATTTTTTCACCACGGCATAACCGAGCCTCAGGGGCATACCGACGTTCTCATGGGCATATTCAGGAAATTTTGTGTGATAGCTGGTGGTGAAGCGCCAATTGCGTTTTAAAAATATAGACCGCGCTGCCCATCCAAGCGGGCCTTCAGTCGCGATGTGCAATCTGTCGGGCGCAAATTCATCAATCAGCCGCGCCATTTTTCGTTTGGCAAACAATGCCAATTTTATCTCCGGATAAATCGGCAGCGGAACTGTCTTGAACATATCGGGCGAGATGACTTTTATCTCA
>CBFHPF010000115.1:0-4418 GCA_965657665.1 Alphaproteobacteria bacterium
CAATATTGGTACGGGCTTCAGCAATGCGCTGTTCCCAAATGCTGTAATCAGCCACACGCTTACCAAAAGCGGTACGTGACAGCAGGCGGGTAATCATTTTTTCGAGTGCACGTTCAGCGACACCAATGGTCCGCATGCAGTGGTGAATACGGCCAGGGCCGAGGCGGCCTTGCGCAATCTCAAAGCCACGACCTTCACCCAAAAGCAGGTTTTCAACCGGCACGCGGACATCTTTCAGAATAACTTCAGCGTGACCATGCGGGGCATCGTCATAACCAAAGACCGGCAGCATGCGGACAACTTCAATACCCGGTGCGTCCAGCGGCACCAATACTTGGCTTTGCTGTTGGTGGCGCGGGGCTTCCGGATTGGTTTTACCCATCACAATAGCGATTTTACAACGCGGGTCGCCAACACCTGAAGACCACCATTTGCGACCGTTAATGACGTATTCATCGCCATCACGCACAATGCTGGTTTCAATATTGGTCGCATCTGATGAGGCCACGGCAGGCTCGGTCATCAAAAAGGCTGAGCGGATTTCGCCGTTCAGCAGCGGCACCATGTATTCTTCTTTATGGCGGTCATTGCCGTAGCGTTCCAACACTTCCATATTGCCGGTGTCGGGCGCTGCACAGTTGAACACTTCAGCCGCAAAACCAACGCGGCCCATAATTTCACAAAGCGGGGCATATTCGACATTGCTCAAGCCGAAGCCGCGTTCGCTTTCCGGCAGAAACAAATTCCACAAACCTTCGTCTTTGGCCTTGGCTTTCAGCTCTTCCATGATGGGCGGCACTTGCCACGGATTGCCATCGGCGCGAAACGCGTCCATTTGGTCGTGATAGGTGCTTTCATTCGGATAAATATGCGCGTCCATAAACGCTTCGACCCGAGCAATCAGCTCTTTGGTGCGGTCATTATGTTCAAAAATCATTCTTGTCTCCCCTTCGTTCTGAAGAAAGCCTAGAATAAAGCACTAGGCCGTGCCAGAAAAAAAACCGCGCATTAGGGTTCATTTCGCCGCAGGGCAAAAAAATCTGTCAGCAAAGCAGCGCAAGCGCTCTCTTGCAGACCGCCAATCACTTCCGGCGCGTGATGACAGCTTTTTTGAGCAAACAAAGCGACGCCATTATCCACCGCGCCACCTTTTATATCGGCTGCGCCATAATACAGCCGCCTGATGCGCGCTTCAGCTATGGCACCGGCGCACATCGGGCACGGCTCTAAGGTGACGTAAAGATCGCAATCGACCAATCGCTCATTGCCTAAGGCGGCGCATGCGGCGCGAATGGCAGCTATTTCAGCATGCGCTGTCGGGTCATGTGCGCCCCGCATAGCATTGCGCGCGCGGGCCAGCACTTTGCCATCCGGCCCAACAACCACCGCACCAACCGGCACTTCGCCCGCCTCGGCAGCGGCTTGGGCTTCGGCCAAAGCGATTTGCATATAATCTTCTTCCATAGCGGCGACACTAGCATGCATGGCGCGGCGCGTGCTACACGAAGGCATGAATAAAGACATTTCCAATTCCGCCAGCCAATTTGAGGGTGACCGCATCGCCAAAGTGATGGCGCGGGCAGGCGTATGTTCGCGCCGTGATGCCGAGCGCATGATTGCCGATGGCCGCGTGTCAGTAAACGGGCGGCGGCTTGATACACCGGCTTTTAATGTAACGCCGGATGATAAAATCGCCGTTGATGGTAAGCCGGTTGGCGAACCGGATCCGCCGCGCTTATGGCGTTATCATAAAGCGGCAGGCTTGGTGACGACAGAGCGCGACCCTGAAGGTCGGCCAACCGTGTTTCAAAAACTTCCCGCCGGAATGCCACGCATTAATGCGGTCGGTCGGCTGGATATTAATACCGAAGGGCTTTTATTGCTGACCAATGATGGCGGCATGAAGCGCTATCTTGAATTGCCCAGCACGGGTTGGCTGCGCCGTTATCGGGTGCGTGCCTTTGGGCGGGCCGATGAGGCCAAACTGGCATCGTTGAAACACGGCATCACCATTGATGGGGTTAATTATAAATCCATTGATGCCACACTGGACAGCAAGCAGGGCGGTAATGTTTGGCTGACAATGGCTTTGCGCGAAGGTAAAAATCGCGAAATTAAAAAAGTTTTGGAAGCGCTGGATTTGAAAGTGAACCGCCTCATCCGGCTCAGTTTCGGGCCATTTCAATTGGGCCAATTGGAAGCCGGTAAGGTCGAAGAAGTGCCGCGCCGTGTGTTGCGCCAGCAGCTTGGTAAAAATTGGCAGTCCATTGTTGACGGCACGGTGACCAAACAAGAAGAAGGTGATAGGGGCGATAAATCCGATACGAAATCTGATTATAAGCCGGACCGCAATCATAAGCGTAAAACAGATTTTAAAGCCGATAGAGCAACCGATAAAAAATCGGGCGGCAGACCATCAGGTAAACCGAGCGGCAAACCAACTGGGAAGTCGTTTAAGTCTTTTGCTAAATCAGACAGCAAACCATCGGGTAAACCGAGCGGCAAACCATCCGGAAAATTTGGCGATAAGCCAAGTAGGGATAAAGATGCGCGTCGTCGGCGGTGACTGGCGCGGTCGCCCTTTGCAGGCACCTAAAGGCAATGCGACGCGGCCAACAACTGACCGCAATCGCGAAGCTTTATTCTCTATTTTGACGGCGCAATATGACTTCGCCGATTGGCGCGTGCTTGATTTATTTTCCGGTAGCGGTGCGTTGGGCTTGGAAGCCTTATCGCGCGGCGCTTCGTTTTGTCTTTTCGTAGAAATGGAGGCCCGCGCCCGCGCTGCCATTCGCGCCAATGTCGAAGTGTGCGGTGCGACGGGTAACTCGAAAATTTATCGCCGCGATGCCACAAAATTGGGGCCATGCCAAATGCCGCCTTTTCATCTGGTGTTTGCCGACCCGCCCTATGGCAAGGGGTTGGGCGAGCAGGCTTTAGCTGCTCTCATTGCGGGCGACTGGCTGGCCGAGGATGCCGTTTTGGTGGTGGAGGAAGACAAGCGCGCTGCGTTTGCAACCCCGCTGGGATTTGTCGAAACAGACCGGCGTATAAAAGGCGATACACAATTAGTGTTTCTTGCACCGGCGTGATAGCGTCTTGTTAAGAACAATAAGGAGCGCGCCTGAATGGCCTTTGATAAAGACAAATTTGTCACAGACTTTACCGATAAAGGCATGGAAGAATCTCAGGCTCAATTATTGGCCGCGAACCAAGCAGATATTTTGCTGCAATTGGCCAGCAAACAGGACGTTGCATCAATGCAAGGTAGTTTTGCATCTGAACGTAAAGGCTTGCGGCGCGATATGGATGGGAAAATCACCGTTGCCGCCCATGCGATGCGCCGCGAGATGAGTGAACAAACGCAAAAAACCCGCCAGTTGATTGACGATGTGCAAACCGATGTTAAAAGAACCGAAGCGCGGCTCGACGGAACTCTGAAAAGAGGTTTCGCTGTGGTCAATGCAAAATTTAACGTTCTGGCCCTGTCTAACACGGCGGTCGTTTTATCTGTTATCGGCTTTATGTATTTTTTGATGCGGGGGTAAAAGCGCCCGAAGGCGCCCTAGAATTTGTTTGTCGAAAATAAACGTCACAAAGAAGGACGACGAATAAGCGATGGCAATAAATTTTTATCCACGCGCGGGGCAGATATTTATTTGCGATTTCGCTAAATTTACCGCGCCCGAAATGACGAAGAAAAGACCGGTTATGGTGGTATCACCCCGCCTGCCAAATCGTGCGGAAATAGTAACCATTGTTCCTCTGAGCACCACTGCGCCGAGACGTCCCGTCGACTATGCTGTGTTGCTGTCAAAAGATTATAGTCCATTAGCTGTCACAGCCAGTCAGGTATGGGCTAAATGCGATATGGTTTTGAATGTCAGTCGCCAGCGATTGACTAGCTATAAGACCGGTCGCCGCAAATATATGACACCGGAGGCAACTGCCGATGATTTGCAAAGGGTGCGGCAGGGCGTGTTGGCCGGATTGGGGTTTAACTAGACAAATTGCGTTGAAAAGCTTATTTTGATTATGTATCCCGTTTTCGGGCTTTAAGACCTAGCTTGCTGGGCAGGTTACTCACCGAATGATGACAAATTCAGAGTAGCCTTATTATGTCACAGTCCAAAAGCTCCGCTTTTAGCGGGGCTTTTGTCGTTTCACGTGATTTGAATAAGCCCAATTAGAGACGGGCTATAGCAATCCCAATTCTTTGGCTTTTGCATCAATTTCTTGGCTGCGTCGCCAAAAGGTGAAGACCAATTGCTCAGGTCGATAGCCATACCAAATAGCTCTTCGCAGTAGGGTTTCTTCTTCTTCAGTCCAATCAGCCGATATCAGCAAAGCGATGCTAAGCCTCGCGTGTTTTTGGGCCATAATAATAACCCCGACCGGATATAAAACGGCGACTAAGG
>CBFHPF010000116.1:0-4351 GCA_965657665.1 Alphaproteobacteria bacterium
AGGCGCGGCAACATATTCATCTGCGCCCGACTTTCCACCTGAAACACGCCGATAGATTCAGCGCGGCACAGCATATCGTAAACCGCGCTATCTTCTGGCGGCACATCAGCCAGCTCAAACGGCTTGCCATAATGCGCCGCAATGAGGTCAAAGCTGCGCCGAATAGCCGACAGCATACCCAAAGCCAGCACGTCAATTTTCAGCATGCCGAGCGCATCGAGATCGTCTTTATCCCATTCAATAAATGTGCGGTCCGCCATCGCCGCATTGCCAATCGGCACCAGCGTATCCAGCCGGTCATTGGTGATAACAAACCCGCCAACATGCTGCGACAAATGACGCGGAAAGCCGATAATCTCTCCGGCCAGCGCCATCGTGGCGGCAATGCCCGGCGTGTCCGGGTCCAGCCCCGCCTCAATAATATGTTCGCGCGGCGGCGGCTTGCTGCCACTGCCCCAATTCAAGGCCAATAAAGCCGAAGCGACATCGCCCGACAGACCGACAACTTTAGCAACTTCGCGCACTGCCGAACGCGACCGATAAGTAATCACCGTGGCGGCGATACCGGCGCGCTCGCGACCATATTTTTGATAAATATATTGGATGACTTCTTCGCGCCGCTCATGCTCGAAATCAATATCAATATCGGGCGGCTCATTGCGCTCAGCCGAAATAAACCGCTCAAACAGCAAGTCCAAACGGCTAGGGTCAACGGCGGTAATGCCGATGCAATAGCACACAGCCGAATTGGCAGCACTACCACGCCCTTGGCACAAAATGCGCCGCGACCGCGCAAAGCGCACCAAATCATGCACAGTGAGAAAATACGGCGCGTAATCCAGCTCGGCAATCAGCTGCAATTCATGATGCAAAAGCGCTTTAAGCTTTTCAGCTATGCCATCGGGAAAACGTGCATGCGCCCCCTCCCAAGCCAGCTGCTCAAGCAATTGCTGCGGCGCAAGTTGGCGGTCAAATGCATCTTCGGGATATTGATAGGCCAGCTCATCGAGCGAAAACTGACACGCCGCCAACACGGCCTCACCATTGCGCAGCGCGTGCGGATAATCGGCGAATAAACGCTGCGCTTCCGCAATCGGCTTCATATGCCGCTCAGCATTGGCAGCCAGTCGATAACCCGCCTCATCAAGCCGCACATGCTGGCGAATACATGTGACGACATCTTGCACCGGTCGGCGGTCAGCCGCGTGATAAAGCGGGTCAAACGAGGCCAGCAAATCAGCATCAGCCCATTCAGCCAGCGCGGCAATTTCGCGAAACCGGGTTTTGTCATCCGCCCCATAAAGCGGCACTAAAAGCGTATAAACATGCGATGAAGCCGCCGCCAATTGCGCCAGATTTTCCTTAAACGCCGCCTCAATGCGGCGCGGCGGCACAGCCAACCAACAAAGGGGGGCATGGCGCGCCAAAGATAAAACATCCGCCATGCTCAACAGACATTGCCCTTTCAACCCACGCCGATTGGCTTGTGTCAGACATTGCGACAACGCCCCATAGGCGGCGCGACTGCGCGGATAAGCGATAACCTCAAAACCGCATTGCGTGACCAAGCGCGCGCCCGGCAGATAAGGAATGCCCGCCTCACGCGCCGCCACATGGCCGCGCACAATACCGGCCAGAGTGTTGCGGTCAGCCAGGCCGACAGCGCGATAACCCAAAGCCGCCGCCGTCTCGACCATTTCTTGCGGATGCGATGCGCCATGCAGAAAGCTGAAATTAGACAAAGCCGCCAGTTCAACAAAACCACTCATGGAAAAATGCCATGCATAAACCAGCGCGGGCTATCGGTTTCACGCCCGTATAAACCATCGCGATAAAGCCAGAAGCGATGCCCTTGCATATCTTCAACGCGGTAATAATCGCGTGTCACCTGATTATGTTGTGTCGTCTCACCGATAAAACTGCGCCACCATTCGGGGCTGATACGCTCCGGCCCATAGGCAGCCGTCACCTCGTGCAAAACACGCCGCCAGCGAAACCGATAAGGCGCGCCTTCAGGAATTTCGGCAATCACCTCAATCGGCTCGGGCGCGCATAACATAAACAGCGGGCGTGTTGCCGCATCGGGCGCACCCTCACACATCACGGCTTCATTGGGCCTATCCAACACAGACACAAAGCGCACAGCGCGCTCAGGAATATAAGACGCATGCGCTATCGGGCGCACAACAATATGCGCCCCAAGCCGACTGACCAGCCGGTCGTAAAAACTACCCAGAGCAGCCACCGGAGCCGCCTGTCGCAAGCGACCCGATAGGCCAATCGCATCTTGATGCGCCTGAACCGGTGTGGTGCGTGCCGCCGTCAACACCAAACGCTCAATGCCATAACCGGCATCCACCCCGCGCGATAAACGCTCAAGCCGCGCGGCAAACAAACGCGCCATATGCAACGCATCAGCTGAAGGATGCGCCAGCGGCAAAGCCAACGCCAAGACCGCATTATCGCTGCGCGTCAGCACCAAATCGAGCCGTTGCGCGCCTTGCCCCGCTGCCTGTAATTGCGCCGCCAGACGCACACATAAACCGTCAATTAACTGCGCCAGCGCATCCAATTGCGCTATCCCTTGCGGCAAATTTTGCTGCACTGAAAATTGCGGCGGCGGCAAACACGGATTGAGGCTTTCCCCCGCCTGCCCCAAAGCCTGCTCAAGGCGCACCACCGGTTGCGGGCCAAAGCGGCGGGTCAAATCACGGCGTGGAAAGCGCGCCAATTGCGCCACGGTTTCAAGCCCCAGCCTTTGGCACAATTCAATATGCGGCGGCGATAATCGCAAAGCCGCCGGCGGCAAACGCAACACCGCTTCAGCCTCTTGGCCCGGTGGCAAGACCGTTAAATCTGTCGGCGAAAACCGCGCCAGCCCCCATGCCGCACCGATGGTGCCCGCCATGGCCGCCCGCACAGTCACACCGCGCCCGCCCCGATAAGCGGCAAAGCGCGCCGCCATATCTTGCAGCAAAGCGCGCTCGCCACCGAATAAATGGGCGCATCCGCTGACATCCAATAATAAGCCGTAATCGCTCAGCCCATGGCGTGTCTCAGCGATAGTGTCATGCGCCGTATCATGCGCCGTATCATGCGCCGTATCATGGCCGACCCACGGCGTATAACGTTGCAGCCATTCGGCGCATTGGCTGAGTTTTTCCTGCGCCTCAGACGGCGCAGCCGGTGCAATTTGCACCTCAGGCACAAGCGCGCGAGCATCAGCCAAAGGCATGGAATGTGCCAATCCGGCTTCCTCGGCAAGCGGGTTTAAGCCGACCAGACGCTGCGCGTTTTTGTGCCGGTCAAACAAAGCAAACGGCTTGTCGCACTCATGCTCTGCCGTGCTGGTTTGCGCCGCCCAATAAGGAAACCACAAAGCAATAATGCGCCGCCCCGATACGCTGGGCGGTAGAGGCTTTTGTGCTGTCGGCTGGCGCGGCATCGACATAGAGACCTAAGAGCCGGTGCGCGCTGTGCGCGGCGGTACTGGTGAGGGCAATTTTGGCGACAAATCTGCCAGCAAGTCTTGCTCAAATGCTTGAGGGGTCGGCTTGGATTTCGGCTTGGATTTATGATGCGGATATATCGTCCAGCCTTCCGGCGGCGGCATGGATGTATAATTCAATCGCGATTTACTGAGCTTGACCTGCCATGCTTGCCCGGCTTGTGCCGTGATATGCCAGCGTGTGGTCGCGGCCGAAGACTGCCCCGAAGCGGGCGCGGCCAAAGCGACAATTAACGGGCGACCGGCAGCACGCGCCGCTAAGCTCAATCGCCGACTGACAGTGAAATCGGGCGCATCATCCCAAGATGCCAAAATGCTGCACCCAATGGCCGGACAAGTCAGCGCCTCTTCACCGGCCCATAATAAATCAGGTAAGGCAACGCCATCGAGATATACCAGCTGCTCAGCCGATAAGCCATGCGCCGCCATTGCTGGTGCATAAGGCTGCCCCGCCTCACGCGCCGCCGCATGGGTTTGCCCGTAAAGCAACATTGTTTGCGTGGTTTGCTGAGCCAGAAACCGCGCCGCCAGCGCATGCGCAAAACCAAGCGTCGCAGCCATATCACCACTGCGCGCGGCAATGACCTCGTGCATGCCGCCGCATGGCAAACCGCCGCCGCCTTGATTGTGCAAATAATCATCAATCGGCGCGAAGCCGGTGTCGCATTGCGGCCCTTCAGCAGCGGTCGGCTCAAACCGCGCCACCATATGGCGTAACCGCGCAAGCTTGTGTTGCGCGACAGCTTTTCCGGTCGCCTGCGTGGCCTGATGATGCATTAGTTTGGGCATTACGCTCTCTTTTTTGTTCCTGTTTTGTTCTAAAATGAGAACAAGAGAGAGTCA
>CBFHPF010000117.1:0-4349 GCA_965657665.1 Alphaproteobacteria bacterium
ACTTGGTTTTCGGCAATATGGCCGACCACCAAAAGCGGGTCTTTATCGATGATTGTGCCGCATGGTTTGCCCGGGCTCATATATTCACCGAGCTTTACCGGCTGGCGGTCAAGAATGCCGTCAAACGGCGCTTTGATTTTTGTCCGCTCAAGCTCAACAAGCGCCGCTTTAACATTGGCAACGGAAGCGTCATAAGCGGCTTTAGAGGCAGCCAATTGACTTTTTGATGCATGGCCTTTGGCATTTAGTCGCTTGGTGGCGCGATATTCGATTTTGCGGGCATCGCGCTGGGCGCGAGATTGCTCGACATTTGCCTGCCGTGCGCCGACATCAATATGGCACAGCACTTGGCCTTTTTGCACGAATGCGCCTTTATCAACCGGCAGTTTTGAAATTGTACCGCCGGTTTCAGCAGCCACTGTCACCAGCTTGTCGGCCTCGGTGCGCGCTTGCAATTTGATATTATTGATATGCGGCTTGGCTTCCAGTTCGGTGACCATGACCTTAAAACGCTCGATTGGCGCGTTGGTGTTGACCAAGGCGGTTGCCGGTTCGGGAGGGGTTGCACTGTCTGACATAACACCGCTCATGAGCCACATGACCAGCGCGCCAAATGCCAAAATTGCGGTTAAAATAGAACGGTTTAGGCGTAAGCCCCGCCGTTTACGTTCAACAATCGGTTGTGTTTCATGATTGTCCGGATCGAATTCCATGCCGGTTTTCTTTCTTACTGTTTTCACTTGTGCCTAATATAACGCGAAAATTGGATTTTTCAGTCCCCAGAGGCAAAAAAGCCAAACTTTCGCAGCGCGTAAAAACGCCGCGCTATTTCTGCTGACTGAATACATCTTATTGACACGTTCGTCATGCGTTTTTACGCTTTCATCAGAACTAAATTTGGAGACCGCCATGCACGTTGAAAACGCCGTAACCCCAACCCGCGAACAATTAAAAGGATTTGCCGACGACCCTCATGGCAAGCCGATTTGCATGGTCAATTTGCTTAAACTGAAAGAAAAAGCCGAATATCCGGTTGACCATGAGCTGCATGGCAAAGATATGACCGGTGCTGAGGCCTATGCGATTTACAGCGCGGCAGTGACAAAAATTGTTCAAAATTTGGGTGGCGAGATGCTGTTTTCAGGCGGGGTTGAGCGGCTAATGCTGGGCGAGGTTGAAGATTTGTGGGACATCGTCGCCGTCGTCAAATATCCGCGCCGCGCCGCAATGGGCGAAATGATTGCGTCAGCCGAATATCAAGCGGCCAGTGTTCACCGCACCGCCGGATTGGCCGGACAGTTGAATATCGAAACGGTAGAAGCACTTATCTCGTAACACGAGATTTGGTCTCGCAATGCTAGACTTGTGCCGCCAACTCGCTCGCTTGCTTAATTGCCGCCTTGGCATCCAATTCGGCGGCTTCATAGGCACCACCGACCAGTTCAACAGATGCGCCTTTGGCTTCCAATGCATCGTATAAGTCGCGCAATGGCTCTTGTCCGGCGCAAATAATCACCGTATCGACTTCCAGAATATCCGGTTTGCCATTGGCGGTGATGTGCAGACCGGCATCGTCGATTTTACGATATTCAATCGCATTCATCATCTTCACGCCGCGCCGTTGCAGCGTCAGGCGGTGCGTCCAGCCGGTTGTTTTGCCCAGCCCTTTGCCGACATTGGTTTCCTTGCGTTGCATCAGGAAAATTTCGCGGTCGGCGCTGGCCACTTGCGGCTCAATGCCGGTGACACCGCCGCGCGGATGGTTTTCAAAATCCACGCCCCATTCCTTGGCGAAAACATTGACATCCAACGCGCCGGACGGGCCGTCATGCGAAATTGTGTCGGCAACATCAAAGCCGATACCGCCCGCACCCATAATCGCCACACGCTTGCCAACCGGTTTACGGCCTTTCAGCACATCGACATAGCTAACCGCTTTTTCATGCTCAATGCCTTCAATGTTCGGCACGCGTGGGCTGATGCCGGTGGCGACAACCACATGGTCAAAGCCGTCCAGCATATCGGCATCGGCGCGGGTGTTGAGGTGCAGCTTAATACCCAGCTTCTCAATCATTTTGCCGTAATAGCGAATGGTCTCGTAAAACTCTTCCTTGCCCGGCACCAGCTTGGCAAGGTTGAACTGCCCGCCAATCTCATCAGCCGCATCAAACAAAGATACGTTATGGCCGCGTTCTGCCGCCACAGTGGCATAGGCCAAACCGGCGGGGCCCGCACCAATCACCGCAATATTTTTCGCCGCATCAGTCGGCGCATATGTCAGCAGTGTTTCATGGCAGGCACGCGGATTAACCAAGCAACTTGTCGTTTTGCCGCCAAATGTATGGTCGAGACAGGCCTGATTGCAGGCAATGCAGGTGTTAATCTCGTCAGCGCGGTCTTCTGCCGCCTTCACCATAAATTGGCTATCAGCCAGCATGGGCCGCGCCATGGAAACCAAATCGGCATCACCGCGCGCCAACACATCTTCGGCCACTTGCGGCATATTAATGCGGTTGGAGGTGATGACCGGCACCGAAACCTCTTTGCGCACCCGCGCCGTGACAGATGTAAAGGCAGCGCGAGGCACCATGGTTGCGATGGTCGGCACGGCGCTTTCATGCCAAGTAAAATGGGTGGAGATGATGGAGACGCCGACTTTTTCCAGCTCGCGGGCCAGTTGAGCCACTTCATCCCAACTCATGCCACCTTGCAGCATATCCATAGCGGCAATGCGGAAGATGATGATGAAATCATCGCCAACGGCTTCGCGGCAGCGCTTTGCTACTTCCAGCGGAAAGCGCATGCGGTTTTCATAAGAGCCGCCCCATTTATCCGTGCGTTGGTTGGTTTTCTCGACCAAAAATGTCGACAGCAAATAACCGGCCGAGCCGATAATCTCGACTCCGTCATAACCGGCTTTTTTGGCCATGGCGGCGCAATGAGCGTGGTCGGCGATTTGCTTTTCAATCCCTGCTTCGTCCAATTCTGCGGGCGCGAAAGCCCCAATGCGCGACTTAACAGGCGAGGGCGCAACCGCCATATCATTATAGGCAAGCGGCCCCATGTGCAGAATTTGCATGACGAATTTGCAATCGGGCGCGGCGTCATGCACCGCTTTGGTGACAATGGCGTGGCCTTCTACTTCTTTGTCATTTTGCAGTTTCGAGGCAGCGAATAATTCATTGCCATCGGCGTCTTTAACAGTCATGCCGCCTTCCGGATTGGGGGCAATGCCGCCGGTGATAATCATGCCGACGCCGCCTGCCGCGCGCTCGGCATAATAGGCCGCCATGCGCTCAAAGCCGTCTGGCAATTCCTCAAGGCCGGTATGCATGGAGCCCATAATCGAGCGGTTTTTAATCGTCGTATGGCCCAAATCCAGCGGCTGAAACAGCCGCGCATATTTCTCATGGCCCGGTAAAAGCTTTTCGGCAGCACTCATCATTTCTCTCCCTATTCGCCAATAATTTAGGGCGATGAGGCGGGTCAGGCAAGGGTATAAGGGCTAGGCAGCTTTGCTGCCCCAGTCCGCCTTCCCCAAGCGAGGCGGTTGCGCGTAGAGCAACCGACGAGACGGGGTATAAGCACCCGCTTTCCGAAGGGGGCCAAGCGAGGCGGTTGCGCGTAGAGCAACCGATGAGACGGGGTATAAGGGCTAGGCAGCTTGCTTTCTTAACGCCGCTTGCTCTTGCCTCTTGCTCAAAAGCGCGTGGCTGGCTAGCCTCTAGCCGGTATTCGGAGAGATTTATGTCGCAATCGCATATGACGTCACATTTGGCATCACCCAAGCCGCCCGCCATCGCCATTTTGCTGATGAGTGCGCTGATGCTCATCGGGCCGTTTTTGCATTTGCAATATCTCTATCTCAGCCATCATTGGCGGCTTGCGCCCAAGGGTGTTTATGGCGAGCAGGCGATGGTTGTCTCGGCGCATCGGCTGGCCAGTGAAGTCGGCCGCGATGTGCTGCGTGAGGGCGGCAATGCGTTTGACGCGGCAGTGGCGGTTAATTTTGCGCTGGCGGTGGTTTATCAGCAAGCGGGCAATATTGGCGGCGGCGGTTTTATGGTTTATCGGCTGGCTGATGGCCAAAATGGATCGTTGGATTTTCGCGAGCGCGCGCCCTTTGCCGCCACGCCGGATATGTATCTCGATGAAAACGGCGAGGTGATAAAAGGCCTCAGCCTGAAGGGCCATTTGGCGGTTGGCGTGCCTGGCAGTGTGGCTGGCATGGCGGCGCTGCATGAAAAATTCGGCAGCAAGCCTTGGGATGTGCTGGTGCGCCCATCGGTTAATTTGGCGGCTGAGGGCTTTGTGCTGACACCAAAAGCGGCGCGTGAATTTAATCGCTT
>CBFHPF010000118.1:0-4233 GCA_965657665.1 Alphaproteobacteria bacterium
AAGGCGATGATGCGGAAGTGCTGAAACAAGCCGCCGTGGAAGTGCGTCTCGCGCTTGAGCAATATGGCGGCATTTCACGGGCGCGGGATAATTTATTTTATAACAAGCAGGAATTGCTTTTGGTGGTCAATCCGCGCGGCGAAGCGCTTGGGTTTTCCAATCAAATGATTGGCAATTTAACGCGCGGTCACTTGCAAGGGGTTATCGCCAAACGCTTTGCACGCGGCGATGAAGAAGTCACTTTACGGGTTTTGCAACCGCGCGATTCAACCAGTCCGCAAAGCCTATCGGATATTGAATTGCCGGTGCCTGCAACCAATCCGCCGCGCTATGTGCCGCTGGATGCGGTGGTTGATATTGTCGAAAAGCCGGGCTTTTCTTCGGTGCGCCGCAGCGATGGACAGGTAACGGTAAAAATCGTGGCTGATTATGCCGATGATGCCGGCAATCCCAATGATGTGTTGGAAGATATGAAGCAGACGACTTTGCCGCAATTGGCTGAGAAATATAATGTCGGCTTTTCTTTTGGCGGGCGCGCGCAAGAGCAAGGCGAGACGCTGGGCTCTTTGCGTCTGGGCGCGGTGATGGGATTGGCGATGATTTATATCATCTTGGCTTTTGTCTTTGCCAGCTATTCGCGGCCTATCATTATCATGATGGTTATTCCGTTCGGCCTTATCGGCACAGTGACCGGCCATTTTGTGCAAGGTTTTGATTTGACCTTTTTGAGCCTTGTTGGCCTGCTCGGCCTGTCTGGTATTTTGGTCAATAATTCCATCATTCTTATCAGCCGTATTGAAGAGCGGCGCAGCCAAGGCGAAGAATTACGTGACGCGGTGATTAACGGTATTTGCGACCGTTTCCGCGCCGTGACGCTGACCTCATTAACGACGGTTTTAGGACTGGCACCGCTGCTATTTGAAACCTCGGTTCAAGCGCAGTTTTTGCTGCCGATGGTCATTACCATTGCCTGGGGGCTGGCTTTTGCTTCGCTGATTGTGCTGTTTTTGGTGCCGTGTATTCTCGGCATGCAAGAAGATTTGCGCGCTTTTACCCAGCGTTTGCGTGGCCGCACTGATGAAGATAATCAGGCCGGAGATAAAAGCGGAGATGCGCCGCAAGCCGCTGAGTAATTTTAGCGTCGCCAGAAGCTTGGCGAAAACATCACCAAGACCGTTAAAAATTCCAGCCGTCCCAATAACATGCCAAACGCCAACACCCATTTTGCGGCATCGGGCAGACCGGCATATGTGCCGCTCGGACCAATTTCAGGGCCAAGCCCCGGCCCGACATTAGCAATGGCGGCGGCGGCGGCCGATAAAGCGGTGAGCGGGTCCAGCCCCATCAGGCTCAAAGTCAGCGCGACACCGGAAAATGACAGAATAAAAATCAGTACAAAGGCAATCACTGAATTGGCGACACCATCGTCAAGCAGGCGGCCATTATAACGAATAACAAACACGCCATGCGGCAAGCTCAATTGGCGGATATAACGCCAGCCCGATTTAACAATTACTTGCAGGCGAAAAACTTTCAGCCCGCAAGATGTTGAACCGGCGCAACCGCCAACAAAAGTCAGCACAAAAAACATGGCGATGGAAAAAGAGCCCCATTGCCCGTAATCGGTTGTCGCGTAGCCGGTGCCGGTCAAGATTGAGGTGATGTTAAACGCCGCTGCCAATAGCGCATTGCCCGATGAGGTAATATCCATGGCCATTTGATAGCCCCACATGGCGGCGACTGCCAAAGCGGTGATAATAAAAAAGGCGCGAATTTGTTCGTCTTGGAGAAACTTGTCGAACTTGCGATTGACCAATTGCAGATAAGCGACAAACGGCAAAGAAGATGCCAGCATGAAGAAAATCGCCACCATGGCAACGGAGGGGGCAAACGCGCCGAAGCTGTCATTGCGGGTTGAAAAGCCGCCCGTTGCAATCGTTGTCATGGCATGGGCGACGGCGTCAAACACCCCCATACCGGCAATGATATAAGCCAACACGCAAACCAAGGTGATGGCGAAATAAAGCCGCGTAATGGAACCGGCGATTTGTGCTGTGCGCGGCAGAATTTTTTCCGATGTGTCGGAGCTTTCAAGGCGAAACAATTGCATGCCACCGACATTGAGCATCGGCAAAACCGAAATCGCCATAACAATAATGCCGATACCGCCAAACCATTGCAGCAAAGCGCGCCATAATAAAATGCCCGGCGGTGCGGTGTCCAATTCAGTGATGATGGTCGCGCCTGTGGTTGTCAGGCCCGACATCGCCTCAAAAAACGCATCGGTATAGCTGAGGTTCAGCCCGCTAAAGGCAAAAGGCAGAGCGGCAAAACCGGTTAGCGACAGCCAGCTAAGGCTGGTCAGCAAAAAAGCCTGCTTGACTGATAAAGGCGGCAGCGTGCCGCGATTGGTCAAGATCAACGCACCGGCGATAAAGCCCGTCACCAAGCCGCTGGCGATAAACACCTGCCAGTCATCATGGCCGATCGCGGCATCTGCCATAGCGGGCAATAACATGCCGACTGAAACCGCCGCCAAAAGCAGGCCGATAATGAAAAATATGGTGCTATTGGTGCGCATGATTAATGCAATTGCGGCGCGTCATAGGGACTATCCAGCGAGAAGGCCGGCACTTCGACATCAAAACCATCACCGGTTTGGTTTTTCATCTGATAGCTGCCGCGCATAAAGCCGGAGGCTGTTTGAAGCGGCGTGCCTGATGAATAAGTGAAGCTTTGGCCGGGCGCCAGCACCGGTTGCTCGCCGACCACACCCGCGCCGCGTACTTCTTGCATGCGCCCTTGTGCATCGGTGATTTGCCAATGACGGCTCAAAAGCTGAACCGTTTCATCGCCCTGATTTTCAATGGTGATGCGATAGGCCCAAACGAAATATTGCTGTTCCGGATCGCTGTCATTATCCAGAAAGCTGGTCTCAACCGAGACGGCAATGTTACGGGTGACGGCGCTCATCATCTCGTTTTCTCCAAAGCGATACGCTGTACGTTAAACTCAAGCTTTATTTTACGCCAATTTTGCCAAAGCAGCGGAAAAATCGTCAACCAAATCCTGCCCGTTTTCCAGCCCAACCGATAATCGCAAACTGCCGCCTTTTATGCCCAATTCGGCTTTTGCATCATCGGAAAGCTTGGCATGGGTAGTGGTTGCCGGATGGGTAATAAGCGTTTTCGCATCGCCAAGATTGTTGGATATCAGCGCAATATCCAAATTATTGGCCAGCTTAAAGGCGTTTTCTTTGCCGCCCTTTACCTCAAATGCGATGAGGTTAGAGCCGCGTGTCATTTGCTTTTGCGCCAACTCATATTGCGGATGACTGTCATGGCCCGGATAAAATACCCGCTCAATTTTGTCATGCCCGACCAGCAGCGCGGTCAGTTTTTCGGCATTATCGCAATGGGCCTGCACGCGCAGGTCTAGCGTCTCAAGCGATTTCAGCATCACCCACGCATTAAACGGCGCCATAGACGGGCCGGTCTGGCGGATGAAATTAGCCAGCTCATTTTGAATATAATCAGCACTGCCCAGCACAATGCCGCCAAGGCAACGGCCTTGCCCGTCAATATGTTTGGTGGCGGAATAAATCACAATATCCGCGCCAAACTCAAACGGGCGTTGCAAAACCGGTGTGGCGAAAACATTGTCGACCACCAGCCGCGCGCCATGCGCATGAGCTATGTCGGCAACCGCCGCCATATCAACAATTTCCAAAAGCGGATTGGACGGGGTTTCGAGAAACAAAACTTTTGTCTCAGGCTGCATGGCAGCGCGCCACGCGTCAATATCGCGTCCGTCAACCAATGTGCACGATACGCCGAATTTCGGCATCAGCGTTTCAACCACATAACGGCATGAGCCGAATAAAGCTCGCGCGGCAACAATATGGTCGCCCGCTTGCAATTGGCTCATCATGCAAGCGGTCACAGCGGCCATGCCGGTGGCGGTGGCGCGGGCATCTTCTGCGCCTTCCAAAGCCATCATGCGTTGTTCAAAACTGCGCACTGTCGGATTGCCGAAGCGCGAATAAATAAAGCCTTCTTCTTCTTCCTTGAAGCGTGCCTCGGCTTGTTCAGCCGTTTCATAAACAAAGCCCGATGTCAGATAAAGCGCCTCGCCGGTTTCGCCATAGGGCGAGCGGGGGGTGGCTTCATGCACCATGCGGGTTTGCTGCGACCAAGTTTTATCGCCTGTCATCTTTCACTCCATTGCGCGGGC
>CBFHPF010000119.1:0-4208 GCA_965657665.1 Alphaproteobacteria bacterium
AAATCCGGGTCCAGCTCTTCAATATGGGCTGAACCGGCAATGAAATTGCCTTGCATCATCAACAGCGCATAAATCGCTTCTTGTACACCGGCCGCGCCTAGCGAATGACCGGACAGCGATTTGGTAGCCGAAAACGCCGGACAATCAGCACCGAAGACTTCGCGCAAAGCTTCAATTTCTTTAATGTCGCCAACCGGCGTTGAGGTGGCATGCGGATTGATATAATCCAGCTTTGCGCTCAAATCCTTCATGGCCATTTGCATGCAGCGCACAGCCCCCTCGCCCGAAGGCTGCACCATGTCATGGCCGTCTGAGGTGGCGCCATAGCCGGTTATCTCGGCATAGATTTTTGCGCCGCGCGCTTTGGCGCGTTCCATTTCTTCCAACACCAAAACGCCCGCCCCGCCGGCAATCACAAAGCCGTCGCGGTTTTTATCATAAGCGCGGCTGGCCGAAGACGGCGTATCATTATAATTGGCACTCATTGCGCCCATCGCGTCAAATAGCACCGACAAAGCCCAATCCAGTTCTTCGCCGCCACCGGCAAACATCACATCTTGCTTGCCCCATTGTATCATTTCCGCCGCATTGCCGATGCAATGCGAAGACGTCGCGCAAGCTGATGAGATGGAATAATTAATCCCTTTAATGCCAAATGGCGTTGCCAAAGTGGCCGAGTTTGTTGAACTCATGGCTTTCGGCACGGCAAACGGGCCGACGCGTTTTGGGCTGCTGTTTCTGGCCGTATCGGCTGCGGCAATCAAAGCTTTGGTGGACGGGCCACCCGAGCCCATAATCAGGCCGGTCATCGGGTTTTGAATAGTGTCTTGTTCCAGTCCTGCATCGGCAATGGCTTGTTCCATCGCGACATAATTCCACGCCGCACCATCGCCCATAAAGCGGCGCACGCGTTTATCAACCGCCGCCTCAATATCTAAGGTAGGCTGACCGGCGACTTGGCTGCGAAAGCCCAGCTCGGCAAATTTTGCCATGGCAGAAATGCCCGACTTGCCTTCGGCCAAAGCGGTTGAAACTTCATTTGCATTATTGCCGAGGCTCGACACAATGCCCATTCCTGTAATCGCAACGCGACGCATGGGCGCTCTCCTTCACTTACATTTGTTCGGGACGGAACAAGCCGACCCTAAGGCCTTCAGCCTCATAAATCATCTCATCATCGGCATAAAGGCGCGCATCGCCAATGCCCATAACCAGCTTGCCGGCCATGACGCGCTTCATGTCAATTTCATAGCGCACCAATTTAACGTCAGGCATAACTTGGCCGGTAAACTTAATGCTGCCGCCCAGCGCCCGACCCCGGCCCGGATGGCCCAGCCAACCGAGATAAAAGCCGATCAGCTGCCACATCGCATCAAGGCCCAAACAGCCCGGCATGACCGGATCGGTTTTAAAGTGACAATCAAAAAACCAAAGACCCGGGTGGATATCCAATTCGGCTTCCATATGGCCCTTATCATAGGCGCCGCCGGTATCATAAATTTTGGTGATGCGGTCAAACATCAGCATGGGCGGGGCTGGCAGGCGGGCATTGCCGTCGCCGAAAACTTCACCCTCACCGCAAGCGATAAGCTCGTCATAATTATAGGCATTTTGATTGGACATTTATTTCCCTCCAAGATTGAGCTGAACCTAGCATGCTTTGTCATCCGGCGCATAGAGAAGTTGAGCCGGAGGTCGCCAGCAGTTGACTTTTTGCCGCTTTGGCCGTATTTTTTGGAATGATTATAACTAGCAGGGAATTTGGCGCAGATGGCCGAACAACTGACACATAAAAATACTGGCAAAAGTAACGGCAAAAATGACGCGCAGCGCGCGGTTTTGGCGCAGAAACTGAAAGACCACGGTCTGCGCACGACAGCGCCGCGGCTTATGCTGGCTGAATTGCTGTTTGCTGACGGCAACCGACACATCACGGCTGAAGCCTTGTTCAGTGAGGCGCGTGCCGCCGGTTTGAAAGTCAGCCAAGCAACGATTTACAACACGCTGAACCAGTTCTGCGATGCCAATTTGCTGCGCGAAGTGCAAGTCGACCAAGCGCGTAGCTATTTCGACACCAATATGAGTGACCATCATCATTTTTATGTCGAGGCGGAAGGCCGCCTTATCGATATTGAGCAAGACGCTGTGGCGTTGGCGAAATTGCCCGATGCCCCTGACGGCTTTGCGGTGAGCGGTGTCGATATTGTCATTCGGCTCGAGAAGTAAAAAGCGAGAGATAAACGGAGAGAAAACGCCGATAGCCATTGCTTTAGCCATTGCTTTAACCATCGCTTTCAAGTCTCTCAAATCGCCCTGCGACAATTTTCACCACAATTTTTAATTTAGAATAATTCCAAAAAACTTGACTTCATGGTCCCTCCGACCTAACTTGCTTCACAGGTGGAAAACACTATCTACCTGTTCATGAAACGCAGTCGCGTTTCTGTTTCATTGAGTGAAGACAGCAAGGAAAAGAGGAGACGTCTCATGTCGCTTGCAGATTCAAAAACCCTTGAGAACCTCAAGGCGGCGTTTGCTGGTGAAAGCCAAGCCAACCGTCGTTATCTCTACTTCGCGCAAAAAGCCGACGTAGAAGGCTATAATGATGTAGCCACCGTATTCCGCTCAACTGCGGAAGGTGAAACCGGCCATGCGCACGGCCACCTCGAGTTCATGGAAGCTGTGGGCGACCCGGCAACCGGTGAGCCGATCGGTAACACAGAAGAAAACCTGAAATCAGCCATTGCCGGCGAAACTCACGAATATACCGATATGTATCCAGGTATGGCCCGTACGGCCCGTGACGAAGGTTTCGACGAGATTGCTGATTGGTTTGAAACACTGGCGAAAGCTGAAAAAAGCCACGCCGGTCGTTTCCAAAAAGCTTTGGACTCAATGGACTAAGTCCAAACAGTTTGGCCCGGCGGCCCCCCAACGCCGCCGGGTCTTTTTCTTTTTTTGAGGAAAGTATAATGAAAGAAGGCAGTCTCGACGCCCCCATCCGCCATGTTTTGGACTGGCATTCCGAAGAATTTTATGACCGCGCTGCACTCGATGAAGAAGCGCGCCGTCAGTATGACGTCTGTCACGGCTGCCGCCGCTGCTTTAATTTATGCGACAGCTTTCCGCGCCTGTTTGACCTTATTGACGATAGCGAAAGCGGTGAATTAGACACGGTCGCGTCAGATGACTTTAAGCCGGTCGTCGATGCATGCACCATGTGCGATATGTGCTTTTTGACGAAGTGCCCTTATGTACCGCCGCATGAATTTAACCTCGACTTCCCGCATCTCATGCTGCGTTACCGCGCTGTTGAGCTGAAAGAAAAAGGCAAAGCCCCTTTCATTCAAAATCAATTGGCGCAGATGGACCGCAATGGCACGGCTTTGGCGCCTGTTGCGCCATTGGCCAATTGGGGTGCGCAAAAAGGCAATGCCTTGACCCGTCCGGTTTTGGAAGCGGTTGCCGGTATTGATAAAAATGCCGAACTGCCGAAATTCGCCGGCAAAACATTTATTAAGCGCGCGCAAGAAGCGGTTGGTACACCGGCCTATACCGCAAATGAAAACGGTCCGGCCAAAGGTCGCGAAGCGGTGATTTATGCCACTTGCGCGGTGAATTATAATAATCCGCAAGTCGGTGAAGCCTCAGCCAAAGTGCTGGCGCATTTGGGTGTTGATGTCTCAACTGAATATCCGGGCTGTTGTGGCATGCCGTATTTAGAGCAGGGCAATATCGCCAAAGTGGCTGAACAAGCTGAAAAAGTAGCTGCCGCGCTGCGCCCGATGGTTGATGCCGGTAAAGATATTATCACGCTGACCGCCTCATGCGGCTTGATGTTCAAATTTGAGTGGCCGCTTATTGTGCCCGATAATGAAGACGTCAAAGCGCTTTCCGCTGCGACCAAAGATATTTCTGAATATGTTGTCGCCATTGCCAATAAAGAGGGCTTGCCCGACGGCTTGGTGGCCAATTCGCAATCCATTGCCATGCATTTGGCGTGCCATGCGCGGGCGCAAAATGTCGGCCCGAAATCAGCCGAATTGCTGCGCCTTATTCCAGAAGCCAATGTAACCGTGGTTGAGCGTTGCTCAGGTCATGGCGGCACATTTGGTGTGCTGAAAGAGACCCGTGATTTGGCGGTCAAAGTTGGCCGCCCCGCCGCGCGCGCTGCCGCCAAGGCTGAGCCGGAGCTCATCTGCTCTGAT
>CBFHPF010000120.1:0-4184 GCA_965657665.1 Alphaproteobacteria bacterium
TTTCCGGATTTTTGCCCAAAACCCGCGCCAATACTTCTGTCATTTCAGCCATGACTTGTTTTTTCTGCGCGGCAGTCGCGCCTTCTTTGGTGATTTTCACATTAACCATAGGCATGGTGCGGCTCCTCTACTGCTTCTAATTGAGAAATCAGCATAGCTTTTTATCGCGCGCGCGTGCAATCGCACTTGCCGAGCGGCCTTTGACCCGTCAATATGCGGGCAAATAGGGAGATAAGACATGACTGATATTGCCGCTTATATGAACGACGCCACCCAAAAAGCACGGGTGATTGACGGCCTAGCTGACGGCTTGGCACTGCGCAAAATTGAGTCTGTCGGCATTATCGGGGCCGGCACAATGGGTGGCGGCATTGCGATGAATTTCGCAACAGCCGGTATTCCCGTCACTATTATTGAGACCAAGCAAGAAGCGCTGGAGCGCGGGCTTGGCGTGGTGCGCGGCAATTATCAACGCTCTGCCGATCGCGGTCGCTTTCCGCAAGAAGAAGTTGATGAGCGGATGAACCGCATTACCGGCTCGCTTGATATGACGGCTCTCGCGGATTGTGACTTGATCATTGAAGCCGTGTTTGAAGATATGGGTGTGAAAAAAGAAATTTTCACCAATCTCGATAAAATCTGCAAAGCCGGTGCCATTTTGGCGACCAATACATCGGCCCTAAACATTGACGAGATTGCTGCCGTCACGGTGCGTCCGCAAGATGTTATCGGGCTGCATTTCTTCTCACCTGCCAATGTGATGAAACTGTTGGAAATTGTCCGTGCTGATAAAACCGCTGATGATGTGGTGGCCACCTCAATGGATGTCGCGGTTAAGATTGGCAAAGTGGCAACACTGGTTGGTGTGTGCCCGGGCTTTGTCGGCAATCGCATTTTGTTTGCCCGCCAGCGCGAGTCGCAAAATCTGGTTAATCTCGGTGTCATGCCGTGGGATGTCGATAATGCGTTTAATAATTTCGGCTTTAAAATGGGCCCGTTCCAAATGTCGGATTTGGCCGGTCTTGATATTGGCTGGAAAAAAGGCGCGGTCACCGGCAATCCGATTCGCGACCGCTTGTGCGAAATGGACCGCCGCGGCCAAAAAACCGGTGCCGGTTATTATGATTATGATGAAAGCCGTCAGCGTAGCCCCAGCAAAGTCACCGAAGAAGTGATTGCCGATGTCACGGGTGTTGCACCCGGACAATCCGGCCTGTCGGAAGAAGATGTATTGGCCCGTTGCCTGCACCCAATGGTCAATGAAGCCTTGCTGATTTTGGAAGAAAACAAAGCACAACGCCCAAGCGATATTGATGTCATTTGGTGCTTTGGCTATGGCTGGCCCGGCGATACGGGTGGTCCGATGGCCTATGGCGACAAGGTCGGCGCAGCCGCTATTTTGGCGACCATGCAAAAGCTGGCAGCTGAAAACAGCGATATTGTCATTGCTCCGACTTTGAGCAAATTGGCCGAAAATGGCGGGTCATTTATCGAATTGGATTTGGGTGGTTTGAAAACCGGTTAAGTGCCGGGCCCGTTTAAGTACTAGGCGATGAAAAGCGGTCGGCTGTGCGTCGACCGCTTTTCAGCCGCTCTTCAACTTCCGGTCAAATTCTAGTCGACAAAGGCGCGTTCGATAACGAAATCGGCCGGGTCTGAATTAGCCCCTTCGCGCAGCCCATGCTCTTCCATCAGCTCTTTCAATTCCTTGGTCATCTCAATCGAGCCGCAAATCATCGCGCGGTCGGTTGCCGGGTCAAGCTTTGGTACGTCGAGATCGTCAAATAATGTGCCCGCGCGAATAAGGTCGGTAATGCGCCCTTGCCGCTCAAAATCTTCGCGCGTGACGGTTTGATAAAGCTTCAGCTTACCGCGCCCCAACTCACCAATATCATGGTCGTTCAAAAACCCATCGACAATTTCGCGGCTATAAGCCAGCTCAGCCACTTCGCGACATGTATGGGTGACAATCACCTCGTCGAATTTCTCATAGGTTTCAGGGTCGCGCAGCAAACTGGCGAAAGGCGCAAAACCCGTACCGGTGGAAAACATATAAAGCCGCTTGCCGGGCTTTAGCGCGTCCAGCACCAAAGTGCCAACCGGCTTTTTGCCAAGCAATACCGTGTCGCCGGTTTGGATGTTTTGCAATTGCGAGGTCAAAGGCCCGTCCGGCACTTTGATGGAATAAAACTCGACCGTATCGTCCCAATTTGGGCTGGCGACACTATAGGCGCGCAAAAGCGGTTTGCCGTTTTCTTGGCGCAGGCCAATCATGATGAACTCGCCGGAGCGAAAGCGAAAGCTGGACGGGCGGCTCAGGCGAAACTTAAACAAGCGGTCAGTATAGTGATGCACACTCAGCACTTGTTCTTCAGTTGGGGCGTTGCTCATCTATTTTTCCTAAAACAATAATGCTGCGTTTATAGCGCAACCAAACAGCCACGCAAGCCTATTTACCAATTATTTTTGCATAATATTTATTTCTACATAATTTTTTGTTTTTATAGCGAGAAATGCTTCCCGGCTCATATGTTTCTATGGAAATTTTTTGCCGCTTTAGCTATACGAGCCTATGCGTTTTTTGCATCTCACCTTTGCCGCCTTTTTGCTGATAAGCAGCCTCACCGCTTCTGCGTGCCACAGCGTTGGCGATGTGCATGTGATTTGTTCAAACGGCCAAACAAGCGCGCTTTACGTCGAAACGCAAAATGAACAAGAGGCACAAACCAATACGGATTGCTGCCCAATGGCCGGTTTTGCCCTTGCTGATATGGGCTGCTTGGCGACACGGCAACTTGCCCATCTCACCCAAAATAGCGACGCCCCGCACCACGCGCATATTATTCGTAGTGCCACCCAAGCCCATCCGCGCGCGCCGCCTCAAAGACTGTTTTTCTAAAATCCCAATTTTTGAAATTCCCTTTTTGAAGGAACAGTCTGATGACGAAAATACGTCTGGCCGTGAAGGCCGCCTCTCTTGTTTTGATACTCACGCCAACGCTCAGCTATGCCGATAGCGGGCATAAAGCTGTCGCCGCGCCGGAAGCCCATGCACCCATCATGGTGATGGGCGACCATATGCATAAGGCTGGCGAATATATGATGTCGCTGCGGCAAATGGATATGCGCATGAAAGGCAATATAAACGGCACGGATGATGTGACCGACACGCAAATTATGGCCGTGGCCAATCAGCACGGCGCACCGCAAAACTTGCGCGTTGTGCCGCAAGAAATGGGCATGAAAATGACCATGCTGGGCGCGATGTATGCGCCCAATGACAATATCACCCTGCTGGCCATGCTGATGCATATCGACAATGAGATGCGCCTGACCACCTATAATATGATGGGCGCAAAGCTTGGCGAGTTTACCTCCCAAAGCAGTGGCCTCGGCGATACGGTGATTGGCGCGCTCTTGCGCGGCGGTGAAACCAAAAGCGGCGCATGGCATTACGGGCTGGCGCTTTCTTTGCCGACCGGTGCGCTGGATGAAACCGGCATTGTGCTGACGCCGATGAATATGCGCGCCACCAAGCGCCTGCCTTATCCGATGCAGCTCGGCTCAGGCTCTTATGATTTCAAACCCTCGCTCACTTATAATGGCGATTGGCATAAATGGAGGGTCGGGGCGCAAGCCAGCGCCGTTATGCGTCTGAATGATAATGATGAAAATTATCGTCTCGGCGATAAAGCCGAACTGCAGGGCTGGGTGATGAAAAATCTCACCCCTTGGGCCAGCGCTTCAGCGCGCCTCGATATCAGCCATCAAGGCAAAATTGACGGCCAAGACAGCAAAATAAATCTGCCGGTGCAAACCGCGCAAACTAATTTCAGCGGCGGCACATTGGCAAATCTCTCCCTCGGCGTGAACCTTATCGGACAAAGCGGTGCTTTGCGCGACCATCGTCTGGCGATTGAGCTTGTTATGCCGGTGCATCAAGACGCATTCGGGGTGCAAATGAAGCGCGAAGAAACACTGACAATTGGTTGGCAAAAAGCCTTTTAAGCCAAGCCAAAAGCACAGCGGGCGCGTTATTTAATCGGTTAATTATTGCGCGCCCGCATACCGCCATCCACCGGAATGGCAACACCGGTGACATAGCTAGCCGCCGGTAAAGCCAGCGACAATGTGATATGCGCCACTTCTTCCGGTAAACCATAACGGCGAAGCGCGGTGCGCCG
>CBFHPF010000121.1:0-4166 GCA_965657665.1 Alphaproteobacteria bacterium
TCGTCAATGATAATAATAAAAGAATACATCACCGTGGCAGGTCGGTCATCTTTCGGGAAATGGTTTGATGGGCTGGATAACACGCAGGCACTTAAAGTTAAGGATACGCTGGATAAGCTGGCAAATGGGAAAACGGTTACAACCAAATTTTTGGGAGATGGACTGTCGGAGATTAAAATCAACTATGGCGGCGGCTTGCGGGTTTATTACGCCAAAGACGGTGAACAAATAATTTTGCTATTGGGCGGCGGCGCAAAAGACAGCCAGTCAAGAGACATTGAGAACGCCCGCAATCGATTGGCAGATTATGAGATAAGAAAGGAACAGGAAAATGGCTGAGCAACTGACACGTAACTTTCGCGATACAGTGCGACATCGCATGCGGCACGATAATGATTTTCATGCCGAGGTGTTGGCTTCCATGACAACACAATTATTGAACGGCCAACTTGATTTGGCTCGTTATCAGTTACGCGAATATATAATTGGTGATGTCGGACTGGAGCAATTCTCAGAAGAAATTGAGATACCTGCAAAAAGTCTGTCGCGCATGCTCGGCCCAGACGGCAATCCAACGAGTAAAAACCTGATTAAAATCATTACGTCGATTAGCAAGCGGCGAAACATAAAATTACGCGCGGTTGCTGAAACGGCTTAATTCACCACCGCGTGGATGTCGCGTAGTGTTGTTAGCAGCTGTTTGGCATCGCTGAGCGGTAAGCAGCTTGGTGCATCGCACAGGGCTTCGTCAGGTTTCGGATGAAACTCGAGGAACACGCCATTGGCACCCGCCGCAATGGCTGATTTTGCCAGCACTGAAACGCCATCGCGGCGACCGCCGGTTGAGGCACCTGATGTGCGCGGGTCAGCGCCCGGCAATTGCACCGCATGAGTGGCGTCCATCGTCACCGGCACGCCGAGTTTTTTCATTTCGGGAATACCCAGCATATCAACGACAAGATTATTATAGCCGAAGCTGCTGCCCCTATCGCACAGAATGACCTGCACATCGGGCGCGGCTTCGCGCGATTTCGAGATGATATTGGCGCAATCCCAAGGGGCGAGAAATTGCGCTTTCTTGGCATGCAGCCAGCCGCCATGCTTGGCAACCGCTTGCGCCGTGGCGACCACAAGGTCTGTCTGCCGCACAAGAAACGCCGGAAGCTGAACGACTTCGGCAATTTCGGCCACGGCTTCGGCTTGCGCCGGCTCGTGCAAATCAGTAACCACCGGCACGCCATGCGCCGCTTTGACAGCCGCCAGCATCGGCAATCCGGCCTCAAAGCCCGGCCCGCGATATGATTTAATCGAAGAGCGATTAGCTTTGTCCCAACTGGCTTTGAAAATATAGGGCAGGTCCAGCTCGGCGCAGATGGCTTTTAATTCGGCGCAAACTTCCATCGCCAAGCCTTCATCTTCCAGCACGTTCAACCCGGCCATGACGACCAGCTTCTCGCCATCGCCGATTTTAATGCCGTAATTTTTTAACTCGAGCGTATCCATTTTGACCTCTGTTTCGGCTCGCCTAAACCAACCGGCTTTGGGCAAGCGCCGCCTCAATAAATGAGGCAAAAAGCGGATGCGGCGCAAAGGGCCGCGATTTCAGTTCGGGGTGGAACTGCACACCGATATACCACGGATGCTCGGGTATCTCGACAATCTCAGGCAACACGCCATCGGGCGACACGCCAGAGAAAACCAAGCCTTTGGCTTCCAGCGCTTCGCGATAACCCATATCAACTTCATAGCGGTGGCGATGTCGCTCAGAGATAACCCGCGTGCCGTAAATTTCTTCAACGCGACTGCCCTCTTTCAGATAAGCCTCAAACGCGCCAAGCCGCATAGTGCCGCCCATATCGCCTTCAATGCCGCGCTTTTGCAACGTCTCGCCATCAGCCCATTCGGTCATCAAACCAACCAGCTTAGTGCCGGTGCGGCCAAACTCGCTGGACACGGCATCGCGCATACCGGCCATATTGCGCGCCGCTTCCAGCACTGCCATTTGCATGCCATAGCAAATGCCGAAATACGGCACATTGCGGGTGCGGGCGAAATTAGCGGCGGCAATCTTGCCTTCCGCGCCGCGCTCGCCAAAGCCGCCGGGCACCAAAATACCGTTTACTTTTTCCAGATAAGCCGCCGCGTCTTCGCGCTCAAATATCTGGCTATCCATCCATTCGATATTAACGCCCACATTATTGGCAATGCCGCCATGCTGCAGGCTTTCAATCAACGATTTATAGGCGTCCTTCAGCTCGGTATATTTACCGACAACGGCAATCGTTACATCGCCTTCCGGCTCGCGAACCGCCGTCATTACTTCGTCCCAAACGCTCAAATCAGGCGACGGCGCATCTTGAATACCGAAGGCGTTCAGCACTTCGACATCCAGCCCCTCAGCATGATAGGCATGCGGCACGGCGTAAATGCTATCGACATCTTGCGCCTCAATAACCGCGCTTTCGCGGACATTGCAAAACAGGCCGATTTTGCGCTTCTCGCCTTCCGGTATCGGGCGGTCGCACCGGCACAGCAAAATATCCGGCTGAATGCCGATCGAGCGCAATTCTTTCACCGAGTGCTGCGTCGGCTTGGTTTTCATTTCACCGGCAGCGGGAATATACGGCATCAGCGTTAGATGCACGAAAATCGACTGGCCGCGCGCCAAGTCATTATTCAATTGGCGAATAGCTTCAAAAAATGGCAAACCCTCAATATCGCCGACTGTGCCGCCAATTTCGCACAATACGAAATCAACATCGTCGACATCCGATTGCACAAAGTTTTTAATCGCGTCAGTCACATGCGGAATAACCTGCACTGTGCCGCCGAGATAATCGCCGCGCCGCTCTTTGGCGATGATATCACGGTAAATCTGGCCGGTTGTCACATTGTCGCCGCGCGAGGCAGGCACGCCGGTAAAGCGTTCATAATGGCCGAGATCCAAATCGGTCTCCGCCCCGTCATCCGTCACATACACCTCACCATGCTGGTAAGGCGACATAGTGCCGGGGTCCACATTAAGATAGGGGTCGAGTTTCCGCAGTCGAACCTTATAGCCACGCGCCTGAAGCAATGCCCCTAGGGCTGCAGAAGCCAAGCCTTTTCCGAGTGATGAAACCACGCCGCCGGTGATGAAAATATATCGCGCCATGGGAGTTCAAATTATATGCAAGGAGTGATTCGGGCGAGTCGAAAAACCCGACTCACTCGATTATTCACAAAGAATTAATATTTATCGAGTGCCGTTATTGATTACCGGGTGTCGGCAAATCGCCAAGGTCAGGCAAAACAGGCGCCGGAGCCAATGGTCCGGCCGGTGTGTTGCCGTCAACTTCAATCTCACCATCGAGAACCGAAGAACGATTTTCAATCGTGCCCAGCACAGTCAAACCGATAGAAGTAAGAAAAAATACGCCCGCCAAAATAGCCGTCGCCCGTGTCATGGCATTACCAAGCCCACGCGCCGACATCATGCCATCGCCGCCACCGCCAATACCAAGGGCACCGCCCTCAGAGCGCTGCAGCAGCACCAAGACAATCATCGCAACCGCGACCATCAAATGAATCACCAGCAAAATGGTGGACATAGGCGTTCTCCGTTCAAAAACTGCAGCGGGTATAGCGCGTTTAAGGCCTTATGGGAAGCCCACGCTATCGCTTAGCGATAAGCCTTCAAAATCCCGCTAAAATCCTTAGCCGTCAGGCTGGCGCCACCAACCAATGCGCCGTCGACATTGGCTACTGCCATCAGCTCTTCGGCATTGGCAGGTTTCACCGAACCGCCATACAGAATGCGCATTTTTGCGCCTTCATCTTTAAAACGACGCACCAACGCCTTGCGTAAAGCCGTATGCACTTCTTCGACTTGCTCAACCATCGGCGTCAGCCCTGAGCCGATAGCCCAAACCGGCTCATAAGCAATGATAGTGTTTTTAGCCGTGCAACCGCTTGGCAATGAACCACGCAATTGGGCTTGAACGACTTTCAGCGTTTCGCCCGCTTTGCGCTGCTTCAAGCTTTCACCAATGCACATAATGGCCGTCAAACCGGCACGCTGCGCGGCTTCTACCTTGGCGCAAACTTGCTTATCAGTCTCGCCATGGTCGGCACGGCGTTCTGAGTGGCCGACAATTACGGCTTTAGCGCCTGCATCTTTCAGCATT
>CBFHPF010000122.1:0-4130 GCA_965657665.1 Alphaproteobacteria bacterium
GGTCATTTTCATATTTCGGATTTGGCCCTTGCGGGTCGGCGTAGAAATTATACCGCCAATCTTGGCGGATGATTTTTGTCCGTGCGCCATTTGGCGAGACATTCGCGCCGCTCGTCGTGGCGTGATAGCGATGCCCATGCCAATAAAAATTATGGTTCCAATAAATCTCGACAGCTGTTTTGGGCACCGGAAACGGCACACCAATGCGCGCGCCTTTCACGTCATTGCCATCATCAGTCAGTTTAGCGCGGCTAACATTTTTGCGCGTTTCATCATAAACCGCTTGCGGCAACGCACATGAACGCCGTGTCGGATAAATATCCATGCGGTAGGTTTGCGGGTGACGCTGCAGCAACGCTTTTTGCCCCACACTCAAGCGATTGTCATATTGCGCCATATTATCGGCGGTAATGGTAAATAGCGGCATGTCATCGGCAAACGGGTCGATATGGTCACTGCCCTTTACATAACCCGCCGGTGGCGAGGTAATACCGCCCGTATAGGCGGGTATCATACCATCAGTCGACGCGGACGGGTCAGCGCCGTTTGGTGTTAGTTTCGTGCCCAGTAAGGCGGCATCGCCAGCGATGGCTTGCGAAACAGAAGCTGCAAAAGCCAGCGCGTATATTATGGTTTTTGTGCGCATTGGAAATCTCCCTATTTACACAAAGCCTAGCTTTGTTTCACACTGGTCACAACACAGATTTGGGAGATACGAAATGTTTGATCTGATCATTCGCAATGGCAAGCTGGTCGACGGCACCGGCGCTAAGAGAGCTTAGCGGTTTTAGACCTTACCGCGCTTGGCTTCCAATTCGGCGATGACTTTCTTGTGCTCGTTTTCGTCAAACTTAAAGGCCGAAAACAAAATCGCGCCGATAATATAAGCGACAAACGGCACACCGGCATACAGCCCCTTAAAGGTCCAGATAACCACAGCGGTTTGGTCAATATTCGGCACGAAACCGGCAATCGACAAGGCAAAGCCGGTGATAGTCAGCATCACGCCATAGGCCGATTTGGAAACAAAATACCACGCTGCGAAATAAGCACCCTCTTTGCGCTCGCCGGTATGATATTCATCGAGGTCGATGATATCAGACTTAATGGACGGGTTAATCGTGCCACCGCAAGAGCCGGCCGCACCGGCCAAAGCGGCCAATAAAATCAGCCGCATTTCCATGCCCGGTTCCAGCGTAATCATACCGCCAAAAGCAAAAGCCGTCACCAGCATAGAGCCGAGCCATAGCCGCTTTTTGCCGAAACGCTTGGCAAGCGGCGTCCAGAGCGGGGTTAGCGCAAACGAAAATACCATATAGGCGAGGATGAAAACCGGCGCCAGTTGCGGCGCGTTCATCACATATTGCGCGGTATAAAGCGTCAAAATCGTAACGGTCGCGCCGCCTAAATTCTCAATAAAAATGACAATCAGCAGCAAACGCGCATGACTGTTTTTCCAAATATCCTTGGCGGCTTCCCATGGTTTTTCGGGCGCTTTATCCATAAACTCAGGCCGCTCGCGCAAAATCCATACACACGCCAATAGGCAGAAAGCGGCGAACAGACCGGCATAAAGCGACTGGTCAGCATTGAAAGCGCGCACCGCCTCTTGGCTTTCGCCTTCAGCCAGAATGAGGAAATACATGGTGCCCAGCGCGGAAATATAACCGGCAATCCAACCGGCATGACGGGCGGCGAAAATTTTCGTGCGCTCGTGATAATCGTCGGTTAGCTCTGCGCCCAAAGACATATGCGGCACGATGAACATGGTTTGCGCCGAGAAGAAGCCGATAATCGCAACGCCCATCCAAAGTGCCAGCGCACCGGCGCTCATGCCCTCGGCTGGCGACGACAACATCCAGAAAAACAATGCTGTCGGTAAAATAGCCCCGAGTAGCCAAGGTCTGCGGCGGCCCATTGAGGTTTTCGTCTTATCGGATAAATAGCCGACCAGCGGGTCGGATATCGCATCCCAAAAACGCGAAATGCCGTAAATCGTACCCATTAATGCGGGCGCGATGAGCAAAACATCGGTCGAAAATTTCATCGTATACAGCGTGACGAGGCAGAACATATAGCCGCCACCCAAAGGCGGCAGCGCATAAGCAAAAACTTCGCGCCAGCTAATGCGGCGCGCCGAGGCGGGCATAGACCCGATATCCGTTACACTCATAAGTTCCTCCCACGCGCAAAGGTCACCATGATACGCGAGCCTTGGCAAGCCTTAACTCGCGCTTTATGAGCAGGCATGAGATATTTTAACACGCCTCGACATATTCCGGCGGGCTGACTATTGTGAGGGCAGTTTGGGAGGATTTCATGGACCAGCCATCATCATCGCGCGGCACCACATCGCTGCAACAGGGCCTTATTGTTTTGGGGCTTGTGCTGTTTGGCGCTTATTTGCTTTTTGACCGAGGCCTTTTGGGGCTGGTGCTTGAGGGCGATAAAAGCCGCTTGTCGTGGCTGATTATCGCCATTTGGGCGGTAATGACGGCGCGCTGGCTGTATTTGCTGCGCTGGGTGCAAACGCAAAGCGATGCGCCCGATGCCTTTGCCGCCGCACCCGAAGCCGAGCAAGAGGCAGTGATGGCGCGCTGGCTTAATCATGGATGGTTTACCGCCGATGCGCTTTTGAAAATCGGCCTGCTGGGCACGATTATCGGCTTTATTCTGATGCTCTCGCCGATTGCCTCTTTAGCCAGCTTTGACCCGGCCAGTCTGCAAAAAGCACTGGGCGAGATGTCGGGCGGTATGGCGGTTGCGCTATACACCACGCTGAGCGGGCTGATTGCCAATATCGTGCTGCGCTTTCAGTTTCAGTTTCTCGCTGATGCAATGCAAAAGCTGATACTCAGCGCCTACCCGGCAAGCCGCAAAAAAGCGAGTAAAGCCGCATGAAGGGCGGCAAGCTGTTTGCCCCGCCGGAAGACCAGAATGCCTTTACCGACATTCTGTTCAACGCGCTTTTGGGCTTTGCCTTTATGTTCGCCGTCGCCTTTATGCTGATACGCCCTGAGGTGATTGAGGGCAAGGTTGACCCGAAAGCCGAGTTTATGATTACCGCCGCTTGGCCCGATGGCCACCAAGACGATATTGATTTGATTGTCGAAGATGGCGAAGGCAATTTGGTATGGTTTGATGCGCGTGAAGCCGGACTGATGCATCTCGACCGCGACGATCGCGGTTGGCTGGGCGACAGCATTACTGTGTCGGGCAAGAAAATCGACAATCCGCTGAACCAAGAAACCGTAACCTTGCGCGGCATTGCGGCGGGTGAATATGTCGTCAATTTGTTGCATTACAAAGCCGAGACGGGCCGCCCCGTGCCGGTGAAGGTGAAGGTTGAAAAGCTCAACCCGCAAGTCAGCGTTATTTTCGCCGGTGTTACCAACCTTACAGGCGCGGGCGATGAGCAAACGGCTGTGCGCTTTGCGCTGGATGCAACGGGCGGTGTCACCAGCCTAACCTCGCGCAATAAGCTGCTTATTCGCGCTGACGATTTTAACGCCAAAGGAGCCAAGTAATGACCATACCGCTTGTGCTTGGTGTTTCTTACGCGCTGCTGGCCGGGCTGTTGCTCAGCCTGAATATGCAAACGCCGTTTCGCCGCGAGATTAAAACCGCCGCGATTATCCTCGTCACGCTGTTTTATGCGGGCGCGTATCATGGCGCGCAAAACCTGCGCGGCTGGGCCACTGCCGACACACCGCCCAATCCGTTCAAGCTGCATTATGCGGTGGTTGAAGAGCCGGATAAGGCGGCGGGCACGAAGGGCGCGATTTATCTGCTGGCGCAAAAAATGGATGCGCGCGGCACAGGCCTTGGTCAGCCGCGGCTTTATGAACTGCCCTTCTCGCCCGAGCTGGCTGAGGAAATAGACGAGGCGATGGCCAAAAAAGAGACCGGCCAAACGCTGGAGGCCAATTTGAGCTATAAGGCGGCGAATGCCGAAGACGCCGAGGAAGCGCAAAAGCGCGACGGCCAAAAAGCCCGCCCCATCGCCAAAGGCGATGAAAACCGCCTCAAACTCAACTTCCGCGAACTGCCGGTGACGAATTTACCGCCGAAGAACTAAGGCGAAAGCCGATAACCTACGCTGAGCACGTAACGCTCAACCGCGTTAGCGG
>CBFHPF010000123.1:0-4079 GCA_965657665.1 Alphaproteobacteria bacterium
TTATTGGGGCTTGAGGGTGGCACATTAAGCGTCGGCGCGGCGGCTGATTTCGCCATTACCGATATTGATGCGCCGTGGGTAGTTGAAGCAGACGCCTTGCGTTCCAAGTCACAAAATGCTGCTATTGATAAAAGAAAAGTTCAGGGGCAAGTGCTGGCCTGCTACGTCGGCGGCGAAGCGGTTTTCGAACTTTAATTTTACGCTTTTGGGGGGCGCGTTTCATGAGTGATCCAATGATGATTGTCGCTGGTTTGGTGGTCGGCTATTTGCTCGGCTCCATTCCTTTCGGACTGCTGTTTACCCGCATTGGCGGCAAGGGCGATATTCGCGATATCGGGTCGGGCAATATCGGTGCGACCAATGTATTGCGCTCGGGCAGCAAGCTTTTGGCACTGGCGACATTGCTGGCCGATGCCGCGAAAGGCTTTATCGCCGTTGGCGTTATTTGGCATTATGGCTCTGACCACGCCGCATTTTTAGCCGGCCTCGCCGCTTTTGTCGGCCATGTGTTTCCCATTTGGCTGAACTTTAAGGGCGGCAAGGGCGTGGCTGTTTTCATCGGTGCATTGCTGATGATATCGCCGCTGACCGGCATTGTGTTTTTGCTGCTCTGGTTGATATTGGCGCTGGCTTTCCGCATTTCGTCTCTCTCAGCAATTATCGCCATGCTGCTTGCGCCAATGCTTATGGTGGCACTTGGTGAGTTGACGGCACTGCCTTATGTGATTGTCATGGTCGCCCTGTCGCTTTATGCGCATCGCGATAATATTGCTCGCTTGCGCGCGGGCACTGAGCCGAAAATCGGACAAAAATAACCTCCACAACAAAACCAATAAAAGGTGGCTTTATGTATGAGATGACCGACCAAGCCGATTTGTGAGCGGCCTGCCGCTTGACCGCCAGCTGGATTTTTTGCGTCTGGCGCGTACCCCTCATATCGGGCCGGTAACTTTCCAACGCCTGCTGCGCGTTTACGGCACGCCCGATAAAGCGATTGCCGCCCTTCCCGATTTATCGTCCCGCAGTGGCCGCAGTCGCGCCATCAAGCCTGTATCAATGGCAAAAGCCAAAGCCGAATATGCAGCGACGGAGAAACTTGGCGGACAATATATATTTTGGGGAGAAGCGCCCTATCCGCCGCATTTACAATCGCTACCCGACGCGCCGCCTGTGCTGGCCGCGCATGGTCATCTTAGCCTGCTGGAAAAACCGGCCATTGCGATGGTTGGCGCGCGCAATGCCTCGGCGGCGGCCCGCAAAATTTCTGCCTTGCTGGCTGCACCGTTAGGTGAAAACGACATTGTTATTATTTCGGGGCTGGCACGCGGTGTCGATGGCGCGGCCCATCAAGCAACGCTGAACACCGGCACGATTGCGGTTATTGGCAATGGCGCAGCGCATGCCTATCCGAAAGACAATGCCGATTTGCAAGCCGCAATTATTGAGCAAGGCTTGTTGCTGGCTGAAAACCCGCCTGATACGGCACCTCAAGCCAGTCTGTTTCCGCGTCGCAATCGCATTATCGCCGGTCTGGCACTAGGCGTCATTGTGGTGGAGGCCGCGCGGCGCTCCGGCTCTCTGATTGCCGCCAGATTGGCAGGGGAATCTGGCCGCGATGTTTTTGCGGTGCCCGGCTCGCCATTGGTTGCGCGGTGTCACGGCTCAAACAATCTTATTCGTGACGGCGCGATATTAACCGAGACGGCGGATGATGTGCTGGCGCATTTGCGGCCACAGATTGACCGACAACATATGTCGGCTCGCGACACCGAACCGTTTGATACGCCGCGTGATGCACCACACATGACCGATGGCGACCGCCAAGCGATTATTGACCTGATGGGGCCGGTGCCGATGACGGTTGATGAGTTAATTGAGCAGTCGCAAGCGCCTGTTCAAATGGTGCATTTAGTGCTGCTGGAATTGGAACTGGCAGGGCGTTTGACGCAAGAGCCCGGTGGCAAAATAAGCCTGATTTGAACAACGCCATAAATCCGTGATTTGACATCACTGCATGTTTTGACCATATGATGCGCTCGAACGGCCATTGGAGCACATGATATGGAAGTGGTGATTGTTGAGTCGCCCGCCAAGGCGAAGACGATTAATAAATATCTCGGCAAGGACTACACGGTTCTGGCGAGCTTCGGACACGTGCGCGATTTGCCCGAGAAAAACGGCTCTGTTGACCCTGACAATGATTTTGAAATGTCATGGGAAGAGCAAGGCGATGCCCGCAAGCGTCTGAAAGATATCGCTGATGCGGTGAAGAACGCCGATGGCTTAGTGCTGGCAACTGACCCCGACCGCGAAGGCGAAGCGATTAGTTGGCACGTTTTGGAAGTGCTGCGCAAAAAGAAAGTGCTCGGCGATAAGCCGGTGTGCCGCGTTGTGTTTAACGCCATTACCAAAAATGCCGTGCTGGATGCGATGGCCAATCCGCGCGAATTGGATACCAAGCTGGTAGATGCCTATTTGGCACGCCGCGCTTTGGATTATTTGGTCGGTTTTAATTTGTCGCCGGTTCTGTGGCGCAAATTGCCCGGCTCTCGCTCAGCCGGTCGGGTGCAATCAGTTGCGCTGCGCTTAATTTGTGAACGCGAATTGGAAATTGACCAGTTTCAGCCGCGCGAATATTGGTCAGTCGATACCGACTTTAAAACCGCTAATGGCGACATGCTGCCGACACGGCTGGTGACGCATAAGGGCGAAAAAGTCGAAAAATTTACCCTCAGCAATGAAGATATGGCGCGCGAAGCCGAAACCGCGATTGCCAGTACTGACTTCGCGATTGAGGCGATTGAGAGTAAACCCGGCCAGCGCAAGCCCGCCGCGCCGTTTACCACCTCGACCCTGCAACAAGAAGCCAGCCGCAAGCTGGGCTTTAACGCCAAGCGCACCATGCAAGTGGCGCAATTGCTTTATCAAGGTGTGACGATTGACGGCGAAGAGACCGGCCTCATCACTTATATGCGGACCGATGGCACACAAATCGCACCGGAAGCGGTGACCGAAACACGCGACATTATTGTCGAAGATTTCGGCAATGAGTATTTGCCCGAAAAAGCCCGCATCTATGAAACCAAAGCCGCCAACGCGCAAGAAGCGCATGAGGCTATTCGCCCAACATCGCTGGCACGCCGTCCTGAAGATGTGACACGCTATATCGATGGCGATCAAGCCAAGCTCTATGCGCTTATTTGGAAGCGCACCATGGCCTCACAAATGGAAAATGCACGCGTGCAGCGCACGACCATTTCGATTGTCGGCAGCGATGGGCTGACCGGACTTCGTGCCTCGGGCACTGTGGTTACTTTCTCAGGCTTTTTGAAGCTGTATGAAGAAGGTAAAGATGACGACGGTGACGAAAAAGACGGCCCGCGCCTGCCACAAGTGGCTGAAGGCGAAAAGCTGGATGTATTTAAAATTTCGCCGGAGCAGCATTTTACCGAACCGCCGCCGCGTTATAGCGAGGCCACATTGGTAAAACGCATGGAAGAGCTGGGCATTGGTCGCCCGTCAACCTATGCCAGCGTGCTGAGTGTGTTGCGCGAGCGTGATTATGTGGTGATGGACCGCAATCGGTTCATTCCGCAAGATAAAGGCCGCTTGGTTATCGCCTTTTTGGAAAACTTCTTCGACCGCTATGTTGAATATGATTTCACCGCCGGTCTTGAAGCTGACCTCGATAAAGTATCCGACGGCTCATTGAGCTATAAAGAAGTGCTGGCACGCTTTTGGGAAGACTTCCACCGCACGGTTGATGCGACGATGGAAATCCGTAACACCGAAATTCTCGACACGATGAACGAGGTTCTCGGCAAGCACATCTTTAAAGATACCGGCGATGGCAATCCGCGTATTTGCCCGAAATGTGGCGATGGCGAGTTGAGCCTGAAGACAGGCCGCTTCGGCGCTTTTGTCGGTTGCACACGCTATCCTGACTGCCGCTTCACGCGCCCGTTTGCAGGTGAACAAGCTGAGCAAGGCGATATTGAGCGCATTCTCGGTCAAGACCCGGAAAGCCAGCTTGATGTGCATATTAAAAGCGGGCGCTTTGGGCCATATATCCAATTGGG
>CBFHPF010000124.1:0-4074 GCA_965657665.1 Alphaproteobacteria bacterium
TTAGAGCCGTCGGCTTCCATGACATAAAGCTGTTGCGACCCCATGCGGTCGCTTTCAAACACCACGCGGCTGCCATCGGGCGAAAAGCATGGCGCGGTATCAATCGCCAAAGATGACGTCAGGCGACGGGTTTCGCGGGTACGCAAATCCATAGTGTAAATATTGGAATTGCCGTTGCTCTCCAGGCTCATGATGATTTTCTGGCCGTCTGGCGAAAACCGCGGCGCGAAAGTCATACCCGGAAAATCACCGACCACTTCTTGCTGACCGGTTTCGATATTGAGCAAATAAACCCGCGGCTTGTTTCGGTAAAACGAAAGATAAGTAATTTCCTGCGCTGTCGGCGAAAAACGCGGGGTCAAAGACAGCGCACGACCGCTGGTCAAATCGCTTTGGTTAAATCCGTCTTGATCCATAATGGCCAGCTTTTTCACGCGCTGGTTTTTCGGACCGGATTCCGACACGTAAACAATGCGCGTATCGAAATAACCGGTTTCACCGGTAAGCCGTTCATAAATCGCGTCAGCCACCAAATGGCTGATACGCCGCCAGTTTTCCGGTGTGGTGAAAAACTGCAAGCCGGTCATTTGCTGCTCAGCGACCACATCCCACAAGCGAAATTCAACCCGTAAACGCCCATCATCTTGCTGCACAGCACGACCGGTTACCAGAGCCAGTGCATTAATCACCCGCCAGTCTTTAAAGCGCGGGCGCACATTGACGCCGATTTGTGTTTCCACAAAAGCCGAGCGGTCAATCGGGCGAAACAATCCCGAACGCTCCAAATCAGCCATCACCAATTGCGCCAAATCGGCCCCAACGCCGTCATCTGAAACAAAGTCCATCACTGCAATTGGCAATGGTTCAACATTGCCTTGGGTGATATCGATTTTCAGCGCCGCATGAGCGGACATCGGTGCAAGCATCAAAAGCGCAAACACAGATAAACGAAACTTGGCATATATTTTCCCATAGATAGTCGGCATGCGGGTCGTCCTTATTTTTATCATCATCAACAAAGTTGAGAAGTTACGTGCAGTCATTTCGGTCTCCTAGCCACCAAGCATTCTATGCGGGTCAAAGGTTAACTCAATGTTACGCCATGCCTGATATTTCTCAACCGGCATAGAAAAAGGTTGGCAACGACGGATGGCACGCAACACACTCTCAGCCGCTGCCCGAAAAAACGGATCGCCCAATTGCGCCCGATTGACCACCACAGGCCCGGCCGAAATCGTGCCGCTTGGTGTTAAGGATAATCGCACATTAACCACCAAATTTTCAGCTTCACGCGCACCGGCAGGTGGCGACCAACAACGCCGCATTTGCGCGCGGAACGCATCCACTTCGCTCAATGTCAAACGCGCGCCTGCCGCTTGCTTTTCGCTGTCATTGTCTTGCGCTTGCGGTTGCGGTGCATCGGGTGTTTTGTTCAACAAAGCTTGCACCTGACCAATATCAAGCAGGGGTTTGGGCTTGGGTTGAGGTCGTGCAAACGGTATCGGCTTGGCGACCTTGAAACGAACCGGCGCATCGGTTTTTTGTTTTTCGTCAGCATCGGGTTTTTCTTCCGGCGGCTTGGCATTTAATTCGGGCATGGCGTCGGGCGGGCTTTGCGTCATTTCGGGCGCAGCGACTTCCGGTGCGGCCACTTCTTGCGGTCGTTCTTCTTCTACCGGCTCAATTTCTTTCTCGGGTTTAGCTTCCATCAAACGGGTAAACTCTTCAACCGTAATAATGTCGACCGGCAAAGACTGGTCAATCATATCCGCGCGATGTATAAGCGGCGTCCATAAAGCGACCAACATGGCCAAGCCGATATGCAAACCCAGCGAGCCAAGCAGGTCACGCGAGACCACCATTAGCGCCCCTCGGCCTTATCGGTTACCAAGGCCACGCGGGCAAAACCGGCATCATTTATCCGTGCCACCACAGCCGCAACACGGCCATAACTCACTGCTTTATCGCCGCGCACATAAATGCGTTGTTCGTAACCCGTGCCGACAATAGCTTTAAGGCGCGGCACAAGTGCCTCCAACACAATCTCTTCTTCAGCCAGAAAAATGCGCCCCTGCTCATTGACCGAGATTGCCAATGGCTCATCATCGCCGTTTAACGCTTGGCTGCCCGCCTTTGGCAAATTAACCGGCACACCAACCGTTAATAGCGGCGCGGCAACCATAAACACAATCAACAAAACCAGCATCACATCAACCATTGGCGTGACGTTAATCTCAGCCATGGGTTGATAGCGGCGGCGCTTGCCTGCGCCACGAGATGCGCCAGATGCAGAGGGCGGCAATTGCATCGACCTAGCTCCGCGTTTGGCGCGCAATCAGCGCAGAAAAATCATCGGCAAAATAATCCAGCCGCGCACCAAAGCGCCCCAAATCACTGGAAAATTTATTATAGGCAATCACGGCAGGTATCGCCGCCAATAGGCCGAGGCCGGTGGCGAAAAGCGCCTCGGCAATGCCCGGCGCAACCACAGCCAAATTTGTGTCACGGGTCATGGCAATCGCCTGAAAGCTATTCATAATGCCCCATACCGTGCCGAACAAACCGACAAACGGCGCGACCGCACCAACAGTTGCGAGAAACAAAAGCCGCGCTTCCAAGTGCTCCATTTGCCGCGCAATAGACGAAGCCAGCGCGCGCTCGATAAATTGTACGGGCGACAGCCCCTGCTCGTTTTTGCGCCCGCCATCCAAACGCACAAATTCGCGCATGGCCGCGTTGAAAACCACAGTTGACGGGCTGGCCTCATTGGTCGCCACTTGACGATAAATATTTTGCAAGGTTTCGCCTGACCAAAACAAAGCCTCAAACTCATCGGCTTGCTTTTTGATGCGTCGCACCGTCAGCGTCTTTTCAATGATGATGGACCAGCTCCAAACCGATGCCAGCAACAAGCCAATCATGACGGCCTTCACCACAATATCAGCACGCAAAAACAGCGACCAAAGTGAGAAATCTGCGGCCGCCAATTGCGCCGCTTGCTGAACCGTTACCGCTTCCATAATTTACCCTTTATCTCGCTGCGAATAGTGAATAGTGAATAGCCAATAATCATGCGTCATTTTTGAAATACTCAGTTTGTGCTAATCACCAAATGTGACCAAACTTTGTCACCTTATAACTTCATCACATGAAGAGTTTGCCACCCAGCTTCTACTTTCCGCGCCGCTGCAAAAAGCTGTCACCCTCAACGGCCTTTAATTTATCCGCCATATCGCTCGGCATGCGCTTGGGGCGACCTTGCAAATCAACACACGCGGCCAGCACATCTGCCTGCCATACCGGCTCGCCATCCAGACTGATGCGCTGCTCGGCAACAAGGCGCGCGCCTTTTATTTGGGTGAAACAAGTCTCGACCAAAAGCACATCATCAATATGCGCGGGCCGGACGAAATCCATATCCATATGCGATACGACAAAAGCCAATTGCGGCTCCAGCGCCAGTAATTGCGTGTGCGTTACACCGGCAAGCCGCAATAAATTTGAACGTCCGCGCTCGGCAAATTTCAGATAATTGGCATGATAAACAAAACCGGAAAAATCCGTGTCTTCATATTGGATATGCACCATCTGCAAGTGCTTAATTTCATTTGGATTTTTAGAGACAACAATGCCGCTTAAGCCCAACGCCTTCCCTTGGCCGGCTTCGCTGTTTAACGAAGCAGGATGGATTTGATAATCATCATTCAGTCCAAAGCTGAGGCGCAAAGCTTCTTCAAGTTTCATGCGTTAAACCTATTCTGATTTGGGCTTTTTGGAAAAGTCATACAGTGCTCCAAGCGCCCACTGTCACCTCGCGACCTTTATCGGGCGTAAGCTACCCAATTCAGCCCTCTGCCGCAATGGACAAAGCTCGACGAACAAGATAGGAATGGCTTGGGTTAAAGAGTTCAACGATGACATGCAAGGAAGCGTCCATTATCGGCAATTGAACATTATTGTCTCACACTATTGCCTCACACTGCCATCGGGAGTTGTAAAATGAAGAAAAAACCGACTGTGGTTGCGCGTATTGCCGGAGGCCTTGGTAATCAAATGTTCGTTTACGCCGCCGCA
>CBFHPF010000125.1:0-4066 GCA_965657665.1 Alphaproteobacteria bacterium
GGAAGCGGGGCTGAAAGCCGGTGCCATCGGCATTGGCATCACGCTGGGCTATATGCCCGCCATCACCGCGCCCGAGGTTTTCGACATGCAAAAACTGGCCGGTGATTATGGCCGCCAAGCTTGCGTGCATTTGCGCCACACACCGGGCCATGCGACCGATGAAATTACCGGCGCGCAAGAAATTCTCGCCAATGCCGCCGCGCTGAAAGCGCCCGTTTGCATCAATCATTTCAATAATGCCGGTTGGCGCAATGTGCAAAAACTGCTGGTCGGTTTGCGCGCGCAAGGCCTCAACGCATGGGGCGATATTTATCCTTACATCGCCGGTTCAACCTCAATCAATGCGGTGTTCTTTAAGCCGGAAATTTTTGAAGATGAGCTTGGCTGGAAATATGAAGAGCGGCTGTTCGACCCGTCGCAAAACAAGTTTTTAACCAAGGCCGACTATTTGCGGCTGGTGAAAACCGATCCGGTGCGCGCGGTGATTGTTTATAAATCGCCGCCCGAAGATATTATCGAATGGCTGCAATTAGACGGCGTGTCCATCGGCAGCGATGGCATGCCGGTTTTCGGCGCGTGGGATAAGCATCACACCGCCTTGCCAAACACGCATCCGCGCCGTGCGGGAACCCGCGCTCGCAGTCTGCGTCTGGCGCGCGAGCATAATCTCGATATGCTCAAGCTGGTGGCCGGGCTGTCAACCAATGCGGCGGTGTATCTCGGCAATATGGGCCTAGAGGCGATGCAAAAACGCGGCCGCATCCAGCCCGGTATGGTTGCTGATATTACGATTTTTGACCCGGCAAGCGTTACCGATAATGCCAGTTATCAAGACGGCTCGCAGACCAGTAGCGGCATTGTGCATGTGCTGGTTAACGGGCAGGCGGCCCTGCACAATGGCGCTTTAACCGATGCGAAAGCCGGTCAGCCACTAAGATTTGAATGAGGCTGGACGAGAAAGGCCGACTCCAGACGCTTCGCGTCTCGGTGGCTGGACTGCGCCCTTTTACCGCCACTTAACAATCGGCGGCATAGAGCTGAGGATGCTCTCCACATTACCGCCGGTTTTCAGGCCAAACATCGTCCCGCGGTCATATAGAAGATTAAACTCGACATAGCGCCCACGGCGTTGCATTTGCTCGTCGCGCATCGCCTCATCATAAGGCAGGTTGATGCGCCGCGCGGCAATCTCGGGGTAAACCTCAACAAAGGCGCGGCCCACATCTTGCGTGAAGGCGAAGTCAGCATCCCAATCGCCGCTATCCAAATGGTCGTAAAAAATGCCGCCCGTGCCGCGCGTCTCATTGCGGTGCGGCAGAAAGAAATACTTGTCGCATTCTTCCTTAAAGCGCGGGTAATAGCCGTCATCATGCTTGTCGCAAGCGGCCTGAAAGGCGGCGTGAAAGTCAACCGTGTCTTCGTGCTTTTCGTCACGCGCTGCATCCAACATGGGCGTTAAGTCGCCGCCGCCGCCAAACCAGCCCTTGGTTGTTACCACCATGCGGGTGTTCATATGCGCGGTCGGTGCGTTGGGGTTGGTTGGGTGAATAATCACCGAAATACCGCCGGCCCAAAAGCGCGGGTCTTCTTCAGCCCCGGCCACTTGCTTTCTAAACTCTTCGGAAAACTCGCCATAAACGGTTGAGATATGCACGCCGGCTTTTTCAAATGCCTGCCCGTGCAGCATCGACATCTCGCCTCCACCCAAATCCTCAGACCCATCGCCTCTGGTCCAAGGTTTGCGCTCGAATTTGGCGCCCTCCGGCTCCAATGATTCGAGGCGGGTGCATAAATCGTCACGCAAAGTGCGAAACCAATCTGCGGCAGTTTGCTTGCGCTGATTCCAAAGATTCTCGTCCACTTTGTCCCCGCTTTCAGGCGTCGTTCGGCGTCGTTAAAAATTACGCAATTATTACAATATGTTATCATCCGCTGCAAAGCCCCGTCATGGGTAATATTATGCGTCACGGTGACACATTCTTTAGCCCCGCTTGTGGCAGTAGTTTGCGCTCACTCAAAGCTTGTATATAAAGAGCAAGCCGTGAGGGGGCAAGAAGGAGAGTGTAATGGCGGACAATTCATCAGACGGGCATCAAACTGCTGGTGACGAAACCAATCGTCGCGATTTTCTGTTTTTGGCGACCGGTGCATTTGTCGCCGTGGGCGCCGCTAATGTGGCTTGGCCGCTTATCCATCAAATGAATCCGGATGCATCGGTTAAAGCGCTCGCCTCCATCGAAGTTGATTTGGCAGCTGTCGAAACCGGACAGTCCATCACCGTGACTTGGCGCGGTAAGCCGGTGTTTATTCGCCGCCGCACGGCAGACGAAATTACTGAAGCGCGCAATGTGGCGTTTACTGATTTGCCGGACCCGGAAGGCGATGCCGACCGCGTGAAAAAAGACGAGTGGTTGGTCATGGTCGGCATTTGCACGCATCTTGGTTGTGTGCCACTGGGGCAAGCCGGTGACTTTAATGGCTGGTTCTGCCCATGCCATGGCTCGCATTACGATACATCTGGCCGTATCCGTAAAGGACCGGCTCCGAAAAACCTCGAAGTGCCGTCTTACGAATTTGTCGGCGATACACGTATTAAAATTGGATAGGAACTGACTTATGAGCGGTGAAAGCACTTATAATCCGGGCAATGGTTTTACCCAATGGCTCGATACACGCCTGCCGATTTTGCGTCTGGCGCACGATAGTTTTGTCGATTACCCGACCCCGAAAAACCTCAATTACTGGTGGACTTTCGGCGGTATTTTGACGTTCTGCTTGGTGACACAAATCATCACCGGCATTATTCTTGCCATGCATTATACACCGCATGTCGATCATGCTTTTAATTCGGTTGAGCATATTATGCGCAATGTGAACTATGGCTGGCTCATCCGCTATATTCACGCCAATGGCGCGTCTATGTTCTTCCTCGCCGTATATATCCACATTTTCCGTGGCCTGTATTATGGTTCATATAAAGCGCCGCGCGAAGTTTTATGGATCTTGGGCGTTATCATCTATCTGCTGATGATGGCCGCCGCGTTTATGGGTTATGTGCTGCCTTGGGGTCAAATGAGCCTGTGGGGCGCAACCGTTATTACCAATCTGTTCGGCGCTGTGCCGGTGGTTGGTGAGAGCATTGCCATTTGGTTGTGGGGTGGTTTCTCGGTCGATAATCCGACACTGAACCGCTTCTTCTCACTGCACTATCTCATTCCGTTCCTGATTTTCGGTGTTGTTATTCTGCACATTTGGGCACTGCACGTGCCGGGCAATAACAATCCGGTCGGTATTTCGGTCAAGAGCAAACAAGATACCGTGCCGTTCCACCCGTATTACACGGTGAAAGACGGCTTCGCATTGGTCATCTTTATGCTGCTGTTCTCATACTTCATCTTCTTCGCGCCTAATGTGCTGGGCCATGCGGATAACTATATTCAAGCCAATCCGCTGGTAACACCGGCGCATATTGTGCCGGAATGGTATTTGCTGCCGTTCTACGCCATCTTGCGCGCCGTGCCCGATAAGCTGGGTGGTGTGTTGTTGATGTTCGGTGCGATTTTCGTGCTGTTCCTGCTGCCGTGGTTGGACACGTCGAAAGTGCGCTCAGCGCGTTATCGTCCGCTGTTCCGTCAGTTCTACGCCTTGTTTGTCGTCGACTGCTTGATGCTGGGTTATCTCGGTGCCATGCCGGCGGAAGGCATTTACATTGTGTTGGCGCGTATCGGCACATTGTATTACTTCGCTCATTTCTTGGTCGTCCTGCCGGTCTTGGGCATTATAGAAAAGCCGAAAGCGGTTCCGGAATCGATATCCGAGCCTGTATTGGCAGCGCAACCTGCCGAGTAAGGCTTCCAAGGGGGAATATGAATATGCGTAATGCACTGAAATCAGTTCTGGGTGCAGCCGTGGTTGTTATCGGCCTCGGCGCACCCGCGCAAGCAGCCGGCGATGCCAAGCATCCGGCAGCCATTGATTGGAGCTTTAACGGCCTGTTCGGCACCTATGACCGCAATGCACTGCGCCGCGGTTATCAGGTCTATTCAGAGGTTTGTGCCAGCTGTCA
>CBFHPF010000126.1:0-4016 GCA_965657665.1 Alphaproteobacteria bacterium
CAATAATGGCTATGCTCACTGATAAACCTGCTAGCTGCCCAACACGCCCTTGGTCGACGGCACGGCATCGGCTTTGCGCGGGTCAATTTCAATGGCTTGGCGCAAGGCGCGCGCCAATGCTTTATAGCAACTCTCAACAATATGATGATTGTTTTCGCCATAAAGGTTTTCGACATGCAGCGTAATACCCGCCGCTTGCGCGAAAGCTTGAAACCATTCTTTAAACAATTCAGTATCCATATCGCCCAATTTCGGCTTGGAAAAATCAACCTTCCAAATCAAATAAGGGCGTTGCGACACATCCAGCGACACACGCGAGCAAGTTTCATCCATCGGAATAATTGCGCTGCCATAGCGGGTCAGGCCTTTAAAGTCTCCCAACGCTTCGCGCACGGCCTCACCCAGCACAATGCCGGTGTCTTCGGTTGTGTGGTGAAAATCAATATGCAAATCGCCCTTCGCTTTGAGCGTTATATCGATGAGAGAATGGCGCGATAATTGCTCCAGCATATGGTCGAGAAAGCCGATGCCGGTGGCGACATCATATTCGCCTGTGCCGTCTAAATTGACGGTCACCGAAATCTCGGTTTCCTTGGTGCTGCGGGCGCTGGACGCGGTGCGCGGCTGAGACATGGCGCATTCCTTTCATGACGCGAAGAGCCGCTTTTGCGGCGTGCGCTCTTTGTAACAAAACTCGCCGTGCTTTCAAAGCTTTACCATACAGGTTTTGTGTCAATCTTTCGGCTTACTCTTGAGGCCTACTGTTTGAGGCCTACTCTTTGAGGGCGCGCGCTTTGCGTAAACGCAGATAAAACGCGCCGCCGCCACCATGCGCCGGTGCGGACGGCGCAAAAGCGACGACATGGCGCGCCAATTCGGGCGCGGCCAACCAATCGGGCAGGCTACGGCGCAACACGCCTTCGCCCCGCGTGCCCTTACCGGTAATCACCAACAGCCAAATATGGTTTTGCGCCACAGCGTGCAAAATAAATCCGCGCAGCGCCGCTTGTGCCTCGGCTGCGGTCAACCCATGCAAGTCCAGCCGCCCATCAATCGGCATATGGCCGCGGCTGAGGCGGCGGCGCGCTTTTTGTTCAATGACTTCCAATGGCGGTAATGTTTTCTCAGCTGATTTTTCAGCTGGCGCTTTTGGAAGACCCAGTTTAGGCGCTATTTTGGGTTGTGTTTCGGGTGCTGTTTCCCTGCTCGGCTTGATTTTCGATTTGGCAATTTTTCGAGCGGTTTTTTTCGGCGCATCGAGCATATCCGACATATCCGCCGCGCCGGTATGGCGATTGCGCTTAGCACTATCGAGCGGATTGGTTTGCGCCCGCAACCGCGCCCACGCCTTATCGCCATCAATGGATTTCTGACCAAACTTATCGCCAGGCTTTTTACCCATTGTGCCGCTTACCCATTATGCCGCGCTTACCCATTATGCCGCGCTTCGCCATCAGGCCGAATGGGTGGCGACCAATTGCCAATTCGGATCAGCGGCGGCCAGCGCGCGCTCGAACACCCAAACATCATGTGCGGTTGCCGGTGGCGGTAAATTATCCTCATCAATCTGCGCCGCCGCATCGCGGGCAAAGCTGATAATCTCGGCGCGGAAACGCACATCCAATTGCACCATGCCATTTTCGATACGCGCATCGTCAAGCGCCGGACGATCAAGCCGTAAAATGCGGGTTTCCAAAACCTGCCCTTCAGCTTGGCGCGCGGCAATGGCTGATTGAAAACCATCCGCCACGGCATCGCCCAAAAACGCCTGCACCGGCGATAAGTCATCGCCGGCAAAAGCCGTTAAAATCATCTCATAAGCGCGCCCCGCGCCATCCAAAAATCCGGCTTCATCAAAATCCGGTTCAATGCTGCGCAAATAAGCCAGACCACGACCGGCTATTTCATCATCACCCATCGTCGCGCCCGCAGCCTCAGTTGTTTCAGCATTTTCCGGCTCGCTTTGGCGCATCAATTCTTGTTCGGGCTGCGGTGCGGGTGCTTTCAGAACCGCTTCTTCGTTTTGCTCATTTTCCCGCGCGTCTGTTCGCTCAAACGCATCGCGATTAAGCCGATAAGCATCGGCCCGCGAGCCCGGCTGCTCATCATCATTACGCGTGCCCAAAACCGAGCGCAATTTCAGCCCGATAAGCACAACAACAACCAATAAAATCAGATTGAGCGGATCCATCACAGCGTCCTTTTCAAATTCTTTTCCTGGCAAGGCTCCCTTGGCAATTTCTTGCCGCGCCCGCCCGCATAATTCGTCGGCAATGCATTATACCTACCGCGTCAATATGGCGATTTTCCGACAAAATGCAAAGCTGGCCTTTATGGCTGGCTGCGTTATGCTGGCGCAGCTAAATTATGCGGAGACGTGAATATGTGGCTTTTGCTGCTTTTGGTCGGTATTCCGGCCATGGAAATTTATCTATTCATTGAAATTGGCGGCGCGATTGGTGCCGGCTGGACTTTCATCCTCATTATTGCCACTGCCCTTTGGGGGCTCAGCGCCATGCGCGCGCAAGGCTTGGCGGTTTTGGCCGAAGCACAAAGCGCACAAGCCGCCGGTCGTCCGCCCGTTGCCGCGGCAGCGCATGGCGTGCTGATTTTAATGGCCGGTCTGATGCTGCTCATTCCGGGCTTTTTCACCGATGCGCTGGGGTTTTTATTATTATTGCGCCCCTTGCGCGCGCTCCTTCTCGAGACATTATTGGCCGCGCTTTTGCCACAAATCATGCGCGGCTTTGCCATGCGGCAGGGCCCAGGACCTCATGCGGCGGATACGCCAGATAGCTCTCGCGGTCCGCGCGACCAAGACTTGCCGCCCGGCGTCATTGACGGCGATTTTCGTGTCGAAGATGAAGAAAAATAAACGCTAGGCATGCCGCCAAAATTCGCTAGATTATCGCAACCGTGCTGCAAACGCAGTTAATCGTAAAAAATCTCAGACCGACAAGAAGCGAGCCTTTTATGACCGACAATGAAAACCAAACCGCCGCACCACAAAGCAATGAGGCCGAGGCATCGGCCCCCGGACTGCAAATCATGGTGCAATATGTCCGTGATTTATCATTTGAAAACCCCGGCGCGCCAAATTTCGGCAATGCGGACAACCCGTCAATCAATGTCGAAGCCAATGTTGGCGCGCGCAAATTATCTGACAGCGATTACGAAGTCGGCCTGAAGTTTCGCATCGAGGCGACCCATGGCGAAGACGACGCGCAAAATATACAATTTATCGCTGAGCTGGAATATTGCGGCGTTTTTCGTCTGCTGAATATTGCCGAAGATGATGTGAAGCCGATTTTGCTTATCGAAGCGCCGCGGCAAATTTTCCCATTTGCGCGCCGTGTCTTGGCCGATGCCACACGCGACGGTGGCTACCCGCCAATTATGCTGGACCCGATCGACTTTTTGTCCCTCTACCAGCAAAACGAGGCCAATAATGCAGCCTCACAAAACGCTGATATTAATTAACCCGTTCACCTCACCGCCAGCCTAAATGCCAGCCCAAATAGCGGCCTAATCATCGGCCAGCCAAATGGCACGCTGCGGTAGAGCTTCCAAAAATGCTTGATGGGCTTGCTCTTCGCTCGTGCTGAGGCGTGGCGGCAATGCGGTCGGACGGCGTTTTTGCGGCTGGCGATTATGCCGCGAAGTGGCATTCATCGAGCCATCGCTTTTCATAGAGGCCGCATCTGCCGTTCCATATATTGTTTTGTCAGCCTGTGTTTCCGCCGCGAAAACCAGGCCGGGCTGTCGCCCGCCCATAAGCTCCATATAAACACCGGCTAGCAATTCACTATCCAAAAGCGCGCCGTGCAATTCGCGGCCCGAATTATCAACCCCAAAACGGCGACACAATGCGTCGAGCGATGCCGGTGAGCCGGGAAACTTGGTGCGCGCCAGTTTCAGCGTATCAATGACCTCATGGCCGCTCAAATCATCGCGCCCACATGCGCGCAATTCGGCATTAATAAAGCGCATATCAAAATCGGCATTATGGGCAATCA
>CBFHPF010000127.1:0-3923 GCA_965657665.1 Alphaproteobacteria bacterium
TTTCCGCCTCGCATAATGCGTTTGAAGATAATGGCATCAAGCTGTTCGGGCCGGATGGGTATAAGCTGTCTGACAAGATTGAATATGAAATCGAGCAGTTGATGGACGGGCCGACCAATGAGATTTTGGCCGATAGCGCGTTGCTGGGTCGTGCCAAGCGGATTGATGACAGTCAGGCGCGTTATATTGAATTTGCCAAGCGCACTTTCCCGCGCGCGATGAACCTTGAGGGCATTAAGCTGGTTATCGACTGCGCTAATGGGGCGGCCTATAAGGTGGCGCCGACCGCGCTGTGGGAGCTGGGTGCCGAGGTGATTTCCATCGGTGTATCGCCCGATGGCTTTAACATTAATCAGGGCTGCGGCTCGACAGACACCGCCGCTTTGTCAGACAAGGTGCGCGAAACCAAAGCCGATATCGGCATTGCGCTGGATGGCGATGCCGATCGGCTGATTATTGTCGATGAGAACGGCCATAAAATTGACGGCGACCAGATTATGGGGCTGGTGGCGCGCGACTGGCAGCAACGCGAATTGCTGAGCGCGCCGGGCATTGTCGCCACCATCATGTCTAATCTCGGGCTGGAGCGGCATTTGCAAGATAACGGCTTGGCTTTGGCGCGCACCCAAGTGGGCGACCGCTATGTGGTGGAGCATATGCGCCAGCATGGCTTTAACCTTGGCGGCGAGCAGTCGGGCCATATGGTGATGAGCGATTTTTCAACCACGGGCGACGGGCTGATTGCCGCGCTGCAAGTGCTGGCGGTGATGAAGCGAACCGAGCGTCCGGTGTCTGATTTGTGCCGCGTGTTTGAGCCTGTGCCGCAAATTCTTGAAAATGTGCGCTTTGCCGCCGGTGCGCCGCTGGAAAATGACGATGTTAAAGCGGTGATTGCCGCTTGCGAGGTCAAGCTGGGCAATCAGGGCCGCTTGGTTATTCGTAAAAGCGGCACTGAGCCGCTCATTCGCGTCATGGGCGAGGGCGATGATGCCGCGCTGGTGCAGCAAGTAGTGGCTGAGATTGTCGGCACCATTCAAGACGTCGCGGCTTAATGGTCTCACCCGTTAACCAAGCGTCTGTCGGGCGCGTGCTTGTTGTCGCGGGGTCAGACAGTGGCGGCGGCGCGGGGCTGCAAGCCGACATCAAAGCGGTCATGGCGCAGGGCGCTTATGCCACCACGGCGGTGTCGGCTTTAACGGCGCAAAACACGCTGGGCGTGCAAGATATTTTCCCCGTGCCACCGGCTTTTGTGGTCACGCAAATGACATCTATTTTGAGCGATATCGGTGCCGATATGATGAAAACCGGCATGTTGGCCACGCGCGAGGTCATCGAGGCGGTTGCTGAAGCGCGCGCGGCACTCTCTCCGCAACTTCCCATGCTCATCGATCCGGTGATGGTTGCCACATCGGGCGATAGGCTGCTGCAAGACGAAGCCGTAGGCGCGCTGAAAAGCCTGTTGGTTGACCGCGCCTTTTTGGTGACGCCCAATTTGCCCGAGGCCAGCCTGTTGGTGCGCCGCGACATAGACACGCCCGATGATATGAAACGCGCCGCCGACGCGCTGATGAATGATGGCGCGCATGCCGCCCTCATTAAAGGTGGGCATGGCTCTGATAAAGTGGTGACGGATTTACTAGCCACGCAATCGGGCTTTGAGGTTTTTGAGCATGAACGCCTCGACACCAAAAACACCCACGGCACGGGGTGCACACTGGCCAGCGCGCTGGCGGGGCAATTAAGCCGCTTTATCGCTGCTGAAGACGGACTGAACGATAAAGGCCAGCCGAGCGATGCCAGCTTGCGCACGGCATGCGAAACCGCACTCGACTACGTCCACCAAGCGATAAAATCCGCCCCGAATATCGGCCAGGGCAACGGGCCGTTAAATCATTAGCTTTGCTCGTGTCCTAATTGTCACCACGAAAATAACTATTCCTGTATCATCTACTCATTATGAGTTATGATGTAACATCGCCCTATTCCGAGATAAAAATAATGGAGAGTCGGATGATGAATGAGCTGAAAAAAGCTGTGCGCGGTGTAATTCGAGATAAATTCGGCTTTAAAGTTAAGAAGCTTGAGATTTTTGAAGATACAGACGCAGATGAAGACGAAGTCTTGCGCGTATTGCTGTCTATCGACAATGGCAGCAAAAAGATTAAAAAAGCCGATGGCTATTATGTTATTGGCGCTGTAGGGCGTGCGATAGGTGACACTGGCGAAAAACGCTACCCGCTTATTGATGTTAAGTATCCGCCTATCGAGCGGCGAAAAATGGATAATAAACTATAGTATTGTTTTTGCCGTCATGATGTCGGCGGTGCCGGGTTTTTCCAGTTTTAACTGACTTAAACGAAAAATCAGGTCGTCCATCTCAGGACCAAAAGCATAAACAACCTCTTCAATTCCCATTACCTCACCGGCTTTAATTTTTTTATTCACGTTTGGCGTATCTTTCTGATCGGCTGTTATTAAATAGGTTTTGGCTCGTCGATGAACTTGCTTTAATACCCATCCTTCCAAGTCAACTTGCTTATACCTCTCTCTCAAGCTGGTTTTGACAGATAAAACAACTGGCCCATGCTCTTTCGTATAAATCACTAAATCAAATTTTACATTTGGAACAAATGTAATGTGTGCTTGATGATAAAGAGGTAATAACCCCTTTTTTTGTAGAAGCATGGCGACCAGCGCTTCAAAGACGTTACCATTGAGAGCGGGGTTGCCTTGAGGGTATAGATCCCAGTATTTCTTTAAAAAACTGCTGGCCTTATTGGCTGTCGCTGTCGAGGCTCCACTTAGCGACGTGGCAAATACTTTTTCAGTCTTTGTGCCGGGTTCGAATAATGGGTTCGTCGGTGCCGCTGCCACATTACTCATAATGCGCTCACAATCTTCTCGGCATAGTCTTGAATGGCCGGAATGGCGACTGAATTGCCCAGTTGTTTCATTGCTTGTTTTTCAGAATTTGGAAAAATGAAGTCGGGCGGGAAGCCTTGCATCGCCGCCGCTTCACGCACGGAAAGGCGACGCGGTACACCGTCGACAACATAGCCGTCCCAATTATGGCGGCCTTCTATCGGAGAGCGTCGACCGCCAACCCTCAGTGTAAAGCCGATTTCGCGCTCGCAATGGCCGCCGAGAATATCGCTCATGGTTTTTTCAAGGTCGCGCTTTTCAGGCGGGGTAATTTCATGCCCCTCGGCAAAGCCAATCATGAAGCAGCGTGGGCGATGTTGCGGCAAGCCGTGGTCGCTGGCGCGAACAATGAAGCTTTGGAAGGAATAGCCAAGTTCACGAATGGAACGCTCAATGGTTTTCATGGTGCGCCCTTCATCATGGTTTTTGATGTGGCGCACATTTTCCAAGAAAAACGCTTTCGGTCGTTTGGTGTCCAAAATTTGCATTATGTTGAAAAATAATGTGCCGCGCGTATCTTCAAAGCCGCGCCTAAATCCGCCTTGGCTGAAAGGCTGGCATGGAAAACCGGCGCATAAAATATCGTGGTCCGGTATATCCGCCGCATCCAATGCAGTAATATCGCGCCGCATGTTCACAGGATTGTGGTTCATTGTGTAAACCGTGCGTGCCGTATCATCTATTTCGCAAGCCATCACACATTCGGCTCCCAAATTGCTCAAAGCGATATGAAAACCGCCAATACCTGCGAACAGGTCGATAAAGGTTATCTTGCCGCGTTTTTTGGTTCGTTTTTGGCGCATACGACCCTCCCTTTTTTTGTTCTTGGGCGTTGCTTGTTTGTTCTTGCTGCCGGAATTCGCTGTTACCGGCAAGGGAGATATCAAAATAAATGAAATAATCACCGGATTTCCGGCGAAACTGAGGCTATTTTGTTACGCGAACTTCAAAAAGAAAAAGGAAAAGAAGATGCGCCGTTGGTCTTACGTTGCCGCCGTTTC
>CBFHPF010000128.1:0-3730 GCA_965657665.1 Alphaproteobacteria bacterium
AGTGCGGCGGCAATTAAAAGTGCCAAATCATAATTGCCGGTCACGTCCCATATATAGCCGGTATAAATCGGCCCAATGGCCGCGCCGAAAATAAAGATGGAATATTGCGAGCCGTAAATGGCGCCATAATTTGCCATGCCGAAATAGCGCGCGGTGAAATAGCCGATAAGGTCAAGCTCTGCCCCAACCGCAAGACCCATGGCAATTGCTGCCGGCAAGGCGAAGCCAATGCCGCCCAGCCCCAGTGCCAAACAACCAAGCGCCACCAAAGAAAAAGCCGCCGCCGCTACATAAGGCGCGAAAACGCGGTCGATAATAAAACCGATAAGCAAGCGCGCCACCATCACCGACAAACCCATGGCCGCACCAATACTGCCCGCCTGTTGCGGTGTCATACCGGCATCTTGCAGCAAAGGAATAAACGCGGGTATCAACCCCAATACAGCGGTAGAGACAAGAAAGAAAATCGCGGCCACTTTCCAAAAGGTGACAGTTCGGATGGCTTCCGCGAATGTCAAACCGGCTTGCGCTTGCGCCGCCAATTCATCATCCGTGCCGTCTTCTTCAGGGGCATCGCGCAAAAGGAAATAAACCAATGGCGTGGAAATCATCACGATTGCGAACATCACCCAAAAGCCGGCGCGCCAGCCGTGCTCGGCCACATAAGGGGTCATGAAGCGCGGCATGACAAACGCCATCACGCCGGTTGAGGTAAGGCAAATGCCCAGCGCCAGACCGCGATTTTTTATGAAGAAAGCATTTACCGCGCGGGTAAACGCCAATCCGGTCGTGCCGACACCAAACACCGCATAACCAAAACTCAATGCATATAAGACCAATAAACTGCCGCTCATAAACGGAAAGACCGCAAGAAATAAACCAATGGCGTGGAAATCATCACGATTGCAAACATCACCCAAAAGCCGGCGCGCCATCCATGCTCGGCCACATAAGGGGTCATAAAGCGCGGCATGACAAACGCCATCACGCCGGTTGAGGTAAGGCAAATACCCAACGCCAGACCGCGATTTTTTATGAAGAAGGCATTTACCGCACGGGTAAAAGCCAATCCGGTTGTGCCGACACCAAAAACCGCATAGCCAAAGCTCAATGCATATAAGACCAGTAAACTGCCGCTCATAAACGGAAAGACCGCAAGAAACAGGCCATAGCCGAGTAGGCATATGGCGGTGACAGGGCGCAACCCGTAGCGGTCGATTAGGCGACCGACTAAGGGTGCGAGTGCCATCATCACAATCACTGAAATCGATTGCTGCAGGCCTATCTCAGCACGCGTCCAGCCAAATTCTTCCTGCCAAGGACGGATCCAAATACCGGTTGAATAATAAACCATCGACGCCAAGCCGACGCCGGAACCGATAAACGCGCCGAGCAATACCGCCCAGCCCCGTTTGAACTCATTTTGTTGCATTATACCCCCCGTTAGACCGACATTGGCTATCCAGTCTCCTATAGATTTACCATGCTTGCCGCCACATGCCACCCCTCTTTTATCGGCGGGTTTTTGGTCAAAAACAGTTGCCATCTGCATTTACAATCTGACAAAGTTAACAAAACTGGGAGGGAAACATGGAAATGAAGCAAGAGCTGGCTGACGCGCTCGTTGACCCGTCAAGCTATAAGGATTTTGACAGCATTCATGCCGTGTTTAGCGAGCTGCGGCAAACCGCACCGGTGGCGTTGGCGAAGCCCAAGGGGTTTGACCCATTCTGGTTTATTTCAAAGTTTGAAGATGTGCAGATGGTTGAGGCCGATAATGAAACTTTCCATGCGGGTGACTTAGCGACTGTTGTGGTCGATGCTGAATACAATCGTCTTACAATCGAGGAGTTCGGCTCACCGCACCGCTTCCTAACACTTGTGCAAATGGATGGCGAAAAGCACAAAGCCTATCGCGACCTGACAGCCACATGGTTTGGGCCGCGCTCTTTACGCAAGCTTGAGCCGCGCATTCACCAACGCATGCAGCAAACACTCGATTTATTGAGGGACACTGGTGGCGAATGTGATTTTGCCCGTGATATTGCCCTGCTCTATCCGCTGCGGGTGATTATGGATGTGCTGGGCGCGGAAGACGCAGCTGAAGATATGATGCTGCGGCTGACCCAAGAAACTTTCGGCTCAGGTGACCCTGAAGCCAATGCGACCGGCCGCGTTTATAAAACGCCGGAAGAGCAACAACAGGCGATCGCTGAAGTTGCCATGGAAGCGTTTGCCTATTTCTCAGCAATGACAGAAGACCGCCGCAAAAACCCGAAAGATGATTTGGCGACGGTTTTGTCAAACGGCACGATCGACGGCGAACCTTTGGGCGAAATTGAAACCTTCGGCTATTATGTCATCACCGCCACGGCCGGTCATGACACAACCTCAAATTCCACATCAGCCGGCATGATTGCCTTATGCGAAAACCCGCAATTGCTGACAAAGCTGCAAGATGACCCGTCGCTCATTCCAGGCTTTGTTGAGGAAAGCATTCGATGGGAAAGTCCGGTCAAGCACTTCATGCGCAGCGCTACGCGCGATGTGCAAATTCGCGGCGTCGATATCAAAAAAGGCGACTGGCTGATGTCAAATTTTGCCTGCGCCAGTCGCGATGAAGATATCTATGACAACCCGTTTGAGTTTGATATCACGCGCAAGCCAAACCGCCATATGGCACTTGGCTATGGCCCGCATGTCTGTCTTGGCCAACATTTGGCGCGCTTGGAAATGCGAATTTTTTGGGAAGAACTTCTGCCGCGCTTGAAATCAGTCGAACTGACCGGCCCGGTCAAACGCGTTGGTGCCAGTTTTGTTTCCGGCCCGTTCAGCGTGCCGATAAAATTTGAACTGAAATAAGGTAAAACAATGAGTGATATTCTGGAGATGGGTGGGCGCGTCAGCCTTGTGACCGGTGCCGGACAAGGGGTTGGTGCACAAATTGCCAAACATTTGGCAAGCGCGACAAACTCCGGCGGCGTTGCGGTGAATGATTATTTCATTGAACGGGCCGAGGCCGTGGCTGATGAGATTAACAGCGCCGGTGGCAAAGCGATTGCCGTACAAGCCGATGTCAGCGACCGCGCCAGCGTTGAGGCCATGGTTGCCAAAACCGCCGAGGAATTGGGCACAGTCGGCGTGTTGGTCAATAATGCGGGCAATGCCGGTGCCGAACCGATACCCGAACAACGCAAGCCGTTTTGGGAAACCGATAAGGAAATTTGGGACCGCACCATCGGGGTTAATTTTTATGGCGTGATTAATTGTGTCGGCGCGGTATTGCCGGGCATGATGCAACGCCAAGCTCCCGGTCGCATTATTTCTATTATCTCCGATGCCAGCCGCTATGGCGATATGGGCATGGAGATTTATTCCGGCGCGAAAGCGGGCGCGGCGGGCTTTATGCGCAGCGTGGCGCGCACGTCTTCTCGCCATCAAATCACCGCCAATAATATCGTCATTTCGCTGACCAATACACCGGCGACACAGGCCTGGCTGGAAGACCCTGAGCGGTTAAAAAGCACCATGTCGAAATATATCGTCCGCCGCCCGGGTGAGCCGAACGATATTGCCAATATGGCTCTTTATCTGGCCTCTGATGCCAGCGAGTGGATTTCCGGACAAACCTATACCTACATTAATTTTAAAAAATTCATTTAATAAAAATTTTGAAACAAACATTAATACTGAAAAACTAAAAAAACTTACAAATTGTTCTAGATTATTA
>CBFHPF010000129.1:0-3685 GCA_965657665.1 Alphaproteobacteria bacterium
TGAATGCCATTCCAGCGCGTGTGGCCGGTGTGTCGCGCGTGGTGATGGTGGTGCCGACCCCTGACGGTGCGGTTAATCCGCTGGTTTTGGTGGCCGCACGTTTGGCCGGTGTCGATGAGATTTATCGTATTGGCGGCGCACAAGCCGTCGCCGCTTTGGCCTATGGCACGGCGACCATTGCACCGGTGAATGTGATTGTCGGGCCGGGCAATGCTTATGTAGCAGCCGCCAAAAAGCAGGTTTTTGGGCAGGTTGGCATTGATATGATTGCCGGTCCGTCGGAGATTTTGGTGGCGGCCGACAAAGATAATGATCCGGCGTGGATGGCAGCTGATTTATTAAGCCAAGCCGAGCATGACGAAGTCGCCCAGTCGATTTTCATTTGCGATGATGCCGATTATGCCGATGCGGTTGAGGCAGCGGTTGAAACCAGCTTGCGCGATTTGCCGCGCGAGCCGATTGCCCGCAAAAGTTGGGAAAATTTCGGCGCGGTTTTGGTGGTCAATGATTTATATCGTGATGCGCCGCAGCTGATTAATGAACTGGCCCCTGAGCATTTGGAATTGGCAGTTGAAGAGCCTGAGAAAATGGCCGATGAGATACGCCATGCCGGTGCAATATTTATGGGTCGCCATACGCCCGAAGCGATTGGTGATTATATTGCCGGCCCAAATCACGTTTTGCCGACGGCACGCGCCGCGCGTTATGCGTCCGGTCTGTCAGTGCTGAATTTCATGAAGCGCTCTTCATTGGTCAAATGCGATGCCGCGTCTCTGTCTGAAATCGGTCCGGCGGCGGTTCGTTTGGCTGAGGAAGAAGGGCTGAGTGCGCATGGTCGTTCTATTTCCATCCGCTTGAATATGGGTGAAAAGAGTTAGCCGATGAGCGAGAAAAAGCAGACACGTATCGCGCATATCTCGCTGGATGATCCGGCGCTGCAAGCACGCAATGCGGATTTGGAGCATGAGCGCCGTGTCGCTATTTTTGACCTGATTGAGGATAATCATTTTGCGCTGGTGGATGGCGCAAGCGGTCCCTATCGGGTCGTGCTGTCCTTGGCAGATAGAGGCATTTTATTTGTCGTTTCCGATATGAATGGTGAAAAGCTGGCAGATATTGAATTGTCGATGACACCGTTTCGGCGCAATATTCGCGACTATTTTATGATTTGTGAGAGCTATTTTGAGGCTATTCGCACCGCCACACCGGAGACGATTGAGACAATCGACCAGACACGCCGCGCGCTGCACAATGAGAGCGCGACTTTGTTAAAGGCGCGTCTCGCACCGCAAGCTGATATTGATGATGATACGGCGCGGCGACTATTCACCCTTATCAGCGTTTTGCAAATGCGCGGCTAGCCGTTGATGGAAATATAAGACGGCAAAAAAAGGTTGATTTTGCCGATGGTTGTCGCCAAATTGCCCTAGATTTGCGCATGAGATGGTGCGCAAAATTGAAATGAGTGAGATATATGGCCAAAGAAGAACTTCTGGAATTTAACGCAACCGTGGTGGAATTGCTGCCCAATGCGACTTTCCGTGTGAAGCTGGAAAATGATCACGAAGTGATCGCCCATACGGCGGGCAAAATGCGCAAAAATCGTATTCGTGTTCTGGCCGGCGATAAAGTTCTGGTGGAAATGACACCTTATGACCTCACCAAGGGACGCATTACCTATCGCTATAAATAGCCTTGTGCTGGCCAGTGCCAGCCCGCGCCGACTGGATTTATTGCGGCAAATCGGCGTTGTGCCCGATGCCGTCATGCCTGCTGATATTGATGAAACCGAGCTTAAAAGCGAAACGCCGCGTGCGCTGGCACTGCGTTTGGCGAGTGAAAAAGCGGCTGCTCTCAATCATGCGCTAAATGATAAAACTGTGATATTGGCGGCTGATACGGTGGTTAGCGTTGGGCGGCGCATTTTGCCGAAAACCGAAACCGAGCAAGAAGCGCGCGACTGTCTGGCTATTTTATCAGGGCGCGGCCACCGTGTGCAAACCGGCCTTTGCCTTTTGACAGCTGACAAAAGCATGACGCGCTGCGTGTCCAGTCGGGTGAAGATGAAGGCATTATCTGAAGACGAGATAGATATGTATATCGCCAGCGGCGAGTGGCAGGGTAAGGCCGGTGGTTATGCCATTCAGGGGCGGGCAGATGCTTTTGTTACATCTCTTGTTGGCTCCTATAGCAATATTGTAGGCTTGCCGTTACATGAGACCGCAAATTTATTGCGTGGTGTCGGTTATCAATTTGGCCGTTAATGAGCTTGAAAGAGGTGTGTAATGTCGCATGAAATTTTGATGAGTGTCGAAAACGGCTTATTGCGCGTGGCTCAAATTGAAGACGGTGTGTTAACCGCGCTGCAAGCTGCGCCTTTGGGCAAAAAACAAGATGACCGGCGTTTGGTCGGCCAGATTTATCTCGGCCAAGTGGAGCGCGTGGTGTCGCGTCTGCAAGCTGCGTTTGTTGATATCGGTATGGATCGCTCCGGCTTTTTGGGCGCGCGCGAAGCCCGCGCTTTGCTGCCCGATGCCGACCGCGACACGCCGATTGAAGATTGCGTGCAAGATGGCGACACGGTTTTGGTGCAAATCACCCGCCCGCCGCAAGGCGATAAAGGCGCGCAAGTTACTGCTGATGTTACTTTACCGGGTCGCGCTGTTGTATTGGCGCCGTGCCGCTCGCGCATTGCCGTATCGCGACAAATTGAAGATGAAGCCGAACGCAGCCGTTTGGCTGATTTGGCGCTGGCCATACGCGAGGGGCAACACGGCGAAGCGGTTGATGTCGAAGGCATGGATGGTCCGGCGGGGTGGGTTATTCGCACGGCGGCTGTCGGCATGCAAGCCGATGAAATGGCAGCTGATATGGCCACTGTTGCAACGCAATGGGAAAAATTGCTGCATGTCGCTGAAGACAGCGAGCCGCCGCATGTGCTGCATGAAGATTTGGGGCCGGTTGAAAAAGCTCTGCGCGATTTAGTGCGTGCCGATACCAGCTCTATTGTCATTGAAGGCGATGCGGCATTGGCGCAAGCCAAGGGTTTTGCCCGCACGCATATGGTAGCCGCCATGGATTTGCTCAAAGCCCCCGATAGCGGCGAAATGCTGTTCGACCGCTATGATGTGGCCGGTCAATTGGAGGTCGCGCTATCGAGCCGCGTGAGCTTGCCGTCAGGCGCGTGGTTGATGATTGAAACAACCGAAGCGATGACGACGATTGATGTCAATTCGGGCAGTGCTGAGGGCGATGCGCGTAGCGTCAATCTTGAGGCTGCAGCGCTTATCGGGCGGCAGGTGCGGTTGCGCGCCATTGGCGGCCTCATCGCTATTGATTTTATTGATATGAGCGATGAGAGCGATAATGAGGCTGTGCTGGCTGCCTTGGATGAAGGCTTTCAGGGCGATAAAAACCCCGTGCGTATCGGGCCGATGTCTGAGTTTGGCGTGGTCGAGATGACCCGCCGTCGCGACGTGATGAGCCTTGCCGAGGCCATGCGCCAAGGTGGCGGTGCAGACCAGATGGGCGAGGCTGACTAATGCCGCGCTGCCCAATTTGCAAAGACAAAGAGACGGTTGAAAAGTTCCGCCCGTTTTGTTCCAAACGCTGTGCTGATGTCGATTTGCATCGCTGGATGGGTGGTCAATATGCCGTGCCTGCGGTTGAGCCGCCCGATGATTTC
>CBFHPF010000130.1:0-3554 GCA_965657665.1 Alphaproteobacteria bacterium
AGACGGGGGTTGGTGAAATTCCGCCGCCTGTCACAGATTTGACGGATCGCACACAATGGTTGCGCCGCGTCATGGCCGGCACGTGGGAAGGCCTATATAAAGACGAAGTCAGTATTGAGAGCGGCGTTGATTTTCGTGGCTGGAACAAAAATGTGCTGACCACGCTTACCGCCATGCAGGGCGAGGCGGTGGTTATCTTCTCGCATTTCATTGCGCTGAACGCGGCTTATTGCGCCGCTACCGGTGCGGCTGATGTTGTTAGCTTCGCACCGGCTAATTGTTCGCTGTCCATATTCGAGACAGACGGCACATCGCTATCGCTTATCGAGCAGGGCGAAGAAACCGAAGACATGAAAATAGCATTGGGTAAAAAGGCTTAGCCTTTCGCTGCGATGCGCGCTTCCATCTCGCCGTCTTGCAGCTTTTTCACCATAATCGCATTGCCGACACTGGCTTCCAGCCGGTGTTTGGCGATGTCTTGATATTCGGGTGAGGCCATCCAAGCCATGGCTTTTTCGGCGGATGGAAACTCGATTAAGACGGAGCGGGTGAAATCAAATTCGCCTTGCAAAACTGTCGGCTCTTCGTCGACGCTGAGCATGGTGCCGCCAAAAGGTTCAAAAACCTGCATGAAGTTTTCTTCATAGCGGTCATATCCGGCGCGGTCGTGGATTTTAAAGCGGGCAATAATATAAACGGTCATGCGTGTCTCCTGTTTTGCGTTAGATAAGGCGACGGTGAAAACTGTCTAACTGAATTTTAATATATTGCCGCTATTTTCTTATCTTAACAGAGCTATTTTTAGGACTGTTTTAGAGTCTGGCAATCGCCGCTTTCACCTGCTATAGAGCGCAACATAGTTTTATGCGGGCGTGGCGGAATTGGTAGACGCGCCAGATTTAGGTTCTGGTACTGAGAGGTGTGGGGGTTCAAGTCCCTCCGCCCGCACCAAACAACGCCCATCTTGGGCAAATGAGGAAGAAAATGAACATTAAAGAAGTAAGCGCCGAAGGTCTGGCGCGCGAAGTGCAAATCACCATCGCAGCTGCTGACTTGGTCGCCAAGCTGGATGCCAAGATTGACGAGATTAAAGATCAGGTGCAGCTGAAGGGTTTCCGCCCGGGCAAAGTGCCGGCCGCGCATATTCGCAAGACCTATGGCGAGTCTTTAATGGGCGAGATTGTTCAAGAGACAGTCAATCAAAGCAGCCAGCAAATGCTGACCGACCGCGAAGAGCGTCCGGCGCTGCAACCGGAGATCAAATTGGCCGGTGAAGTTGATGATGTGCTGACAGGCAAGGCCGACCTCGTTTACGACATTAGCTATGAAATTATTCCGGCCATCACGCTGACCGATTTCTCAAAGCTGAAAGTCGAAAAGCCTGTTGTTGATGTCGATGATGAGCGCGTTGAAGAAGCGCTGGCACGTCTGGCTGAAGGCCGCAAAGATTTTGAGCCGCGCGGCAAAACCGCCAAGGCAAAAGACGGCGACCGCGTAAAAATCGACTTTATCGGTCGCATTGACGGCGAAGCTTTTGAAGGTGGCGCCGGTGAAGGTTTCGACCTTGAGTTGGGTTCCGGCCAGTTTATTCCGGGCTTTGAAGAGCAGTTGGTTGGCACCAAAGCGGGCGACAAAAAAGACGTGGAAGTTTCTTTCCCTGAAGAATATGGCGCGTCAGAATTAGCCGGTAAGGCGGCGGTGTTTGAGTGCACCGTGCATGAAGTCAGCGCGCCGAAAGCGGCTGAAGTCAATGAAGAGTTCGCTACGTCTTTGGGCATGGAAAGCCTCGACAAGCTGAAAGAAGCTATTCGCGAGCAAATCGGCAATGACTATAATCAAATGTCACGCGGCCACATGAAAAAAGGTCTGCTCGACCAATTGTCTGATACGCATGATTTTGACCTGCCGCCGGGCATGGTTGAAATGGAATTTAGTCAGATTTGGCATCAGTTCGAGCATGAGTTGGAAGCCGACCAGAAGAAGATTGAAGACCTCGATGAAAGCGAAGACGATTTGCGCGCTGAATATCGCGGCATTGCTGAGCGTCGTGTGCGCACCGGTTTGGTGCTGGCTGAGGTCGGCAATAATGAGAAAATCGAAGTTACGCAAGAAGAGCTTAATCAGGGTCTGATGCAGCGCGTGCAGCAATTCCCCGGTCAAGAGCAGCAAGTGTTCGAATACTTCCAACAAAATCCGGAAGCCATGGCTCAAATCCGTGCGCCGATTTTTGAAGAAAAAGTCATCGACTTTATTGCTGAGTTGGCAACCGTTACCGAGAAGAAAGTATCACTCGAAGAGCTGATGGTTGAGCCGGGCGCGGAAGATGAAGCCAAGCCGAAAAAAGCGGCTGCCAAGAAAAAGGCACCTGCTAAAAAAGCGGCGGCTAAGAAAGATGACGGCGATAAAGCCAAGCCTGCCAAAAAGGCTGCGGCAAAAAAGCCCGCCGCCAAAAAGGCTCCGGCCAAGAAAGCTGCCGCTAAAAAGGATACAGACGCAAAATAAGCGTCCATTTCGGCATTGTTTGGTCAATGTTTTGTCAATTCCGACTTGGCGTTTGCGTCAAAGCACCCCACATTAGTGGTAGCTGAAGGAGACAGACATGAACGATCCGGTCGATACCTATATGAATACGCTTGTGCCAATGGTGGTGGAGCAATCCAGCCGTGGCGAGCGCGCTTTTGATATTTATTCGCGCCTTTTGAAGGAGCGGGTGATATTTATCACGGGCGGTATCGAAGACCATATGGCCAGCCTGATTACGGCGCAGCTTTTGTTTCTGGAAGCGGAGAACCCGAAAAAGGAAATCTCCATTTACATTAACTCGCCCGGCGGGGTGGTGACAGCCGGCATGGCGATTTATGACACCATGCAATATATCCGCGCACCTGTGGCGACATTGTGCATCGGTCAAGCCGCCTCAATGGGCTCTCTATTGCTGGCTGCCGGTGAAAAAGACATGCGCTTCGCGCTGCCAAATGCGCGGGTGATGGTGCATCAGCCTTCCGGTGGTTTTCAGGGGCAGGCCTCTGATATTGAGCGTCACGCGCAAGAAATTTTGCACATGCGCGCGCGGTTGAATAAGATTTATGTCGACCATACCGGACAGACTTTGCGCAAAATTGAAGATGCGCTGGAACGCGATACCTTTATGACGGCTGAGGAAGCCCGCGATTTCGGTATTGTGGATGCGGTAACCGATAAGCGCGGCGATGATGATGCCGCCGGTAAAGACAGTTAGTCAGCGCTGAGGTGCTTGCGTCAGGCAAGCAGCCTGTGGTCAACTGTTGAATGAATCAGTTTCGGGGTCGTTAACGGCTCCAGCGAAAGGATGATGATATGAGCAAAGTAGGCAATAGCGGCGGCGAGAGCGGCGACAGCAAAAGCACTTTGTATTGCTCGTTTTGCGGCAAAAGCCAGCACGAAGTGCGTAAGCTGATTGCCGGCCCGACCGTGTTCATCTGTGATGAATGCGTCGAGCTTTGCATGGATATCATCCGTGAAGAAAGCAAAAGCGCTGGCGTGAAAACGCAAGACGGCGTGCCGACTCCCAATGA
>CBFHPF010000131.1:0-3515 GCA_965657665.1 Alphaproteobacteria bacterium
GTCAAGAGGGCGCTATTGGCATCGCCGCCTTACGCGGCGGTTCAGTGGTTGGTGACCATGAGGTTATATTCGCCACTGAAAATGAACAAATTCGCCTGAGCCACCGCGCTGAAAACCGCGATATTTTTGCCCGTGGGGCGCTTGAAGCCGCACTTTGGGCGGCCAAGCAGCCAGAAGGGCTTTACAGCATGGCTGATGTTCTCGGCCTCGGAAAAGATTAACAGTTAAGGGGCGTCATATGAGCCGTCTGGTTTTGGTCCGTCACGGACAAAGCGAATGGAATGAGAAAAACCTGTTTACCGGCTGGCGCGACCCCGATTTGACCGCCCAGGGCGTCGAAGAAGCGCGGGCCGCAGGGCGCGCCCTAAAAGCCGCCAATATGAGCTTTGATTTGGCTTTTACCTCTAATTTGCAACGCGCTCAAAAAACCCTCGCTTTGATGTTGGAAGAGCAAGGCCAAAGCTTGCCGACCACAAAAGATGACGCGCTGAATGAGCGCGATTACGGCGATTTGGCGGGTCTCAATAAGGATGACGCGCGCGAAAAATGGGGTGAAGAGCAAGTGCATATTTGGCGTCGCTCATTTGATATTCCTCCGCCCGGCGGCGAAAGCCTGAAGGATACGGCCGAGCGCGTGCTGCCTTATTTTGACGCGACGATTATGCCGCTACTCAAACAAGGCAAAGATATTCTCATCGCCGCGCATGGCAATTCATTGCGCGCGCTGGTGATGCAATTGGATGGCTTGAGCGCAGCAGAAATTATCGATGTCAATATCGGCACTGGCGAGCCATATCATTATCAGCTGGATGAAAACGGCGCCGTCACCGCGAAAGAAATTCTTCAGCCTTAATGTTAACAGCTCGCATTTTAGCGGCCTTAATCTTAAGACCTCAAATTTTAAGGCCTCAAGTTTTAAGAATTTACCGCTGCAAGTCCTGCGGCGTTACTTAACTTTGTATATCTTGTGATATTGCCGTGCCGTGATTGCGGAAGTCAGCCAAGACAAGTTGCAGGCTGGCGGCCAGACCGGCGCGTTCATCGGGCGACAAAAACGCGCCGACCGAGACGTATTTGCCGTGCGATGACAAAATCAAATTGCCGATTTCCTCGCCATTTTCTCCAAAACGCTCCAGCTTGACGCGCACCCAATAGGGGTCGAAACGCCAATCGCGAATAACACCTAACGCATTAACTTGTGAAAAAACCAGCTGATTATCAACCATCTCCAGCGTCTCATAACGCCGCCCATAGCGATAATTGAGACGAAACGCGCCATAAATCAAAAATACTTCGAGGCCAAAAAAGCCGAATACCGGCCAAGCACCAAGCGACCAAAAATACGCGCCGACTGTGAATGATACGCTGGCGATAAACGCCATCAGCCAAAAAAAGCCGCGCGGCGACAGCGACATATTGGGTCGCAAGACAAGGCTGAAATCTGCCGGCAATGAAAATGTTTGGCTCATGCACAACAACTTAAGCCGCCACTGCCATGAAACAAGCCGTCAGACTGTCGCGGATAGGGCACGCTTATCGGCGCGCGACGCAGCCATCGCGCTTGCCAAATTATAAGCGGCAAGGCTAGAGTGCGGCCCATGAAAGTCGCTCAAATCCCTGAATTTTTTGCCCGCCTATCGGCCGATGATCCGGCGCCGCGCACCGAGCTCGATTTTACCAATCATTTTACTTTGCTGGTTGCTGTTGTGTTATCGGCACAAGCCACCGATAAGGGCGTTAATCGGGCCACTGAAAGCCTGTTTCAACTGGCCGATAATGCAGCCGATATGGCCGCTTTGGGAGAGGCGCGTATTCGCGAAGAAATCAAAACCATCGGGCTATATCGCAATAAGGCAAAAAATGTTTATGCCCTGTCGCAGCGCCTTCAGGCAGAATTTGACGGTGTCGTGCCCGATGATATGGAAACCTTAATGAGCCTGCCGGGGGTTGGTCGCAAAACCGCCAATGTGGTGATGAATGAGGCTTTCGGCGTAGCAACTTTTGCCGTCGACACGCATGTGTTTCGCCTGTCCAATCGCACCGGATTAGCACCGGGCAAAACCGAATTGGCGGTTGAAAAAAAACTCGACCGCCGTGTGCCCGAACCCTATCGCCAGCACGCCCATCATTGGCTGATTTTGCATGGCCGCTATGTATGCTTGGCGCGCAAGCCGAAATGCTATAATTGCATTGTCAGCGATTTATGCCGCTTTAAACCGAAAACCGAGCATCCGTAAAATAAACCGCGATTAGATATTTTTTGAGGACAGATAAATGAGCCAAGCCAGCCCGACAGACAAACGCATCACCGGCATGGGTGCCGCATTGGTTGATTTATTTGCTGATGTCAGCGATGAAGCGTTGAACGAATTGGGCAGTGTTAAGGCCTCCATGGCGCTGGTTGAGGCGGCTCAATCGGCTGATATGCAAAACAAAGTCAGCGTGCACACCAAGCGCCCCGGCGGCTCGGCCGCCAATTCGGTGGCCGGTATGGCGGCTTTGGGTGTCGCCACCGGCTTTATCGGCAAAGTGGCCGATGATGCGCTGGGCGCGGCTTTTTGTGATGATTTCGACCGTCTCAATGTCGCTTTTCCGCATCAAAAACAAAACGCCAGCGAGCTGCCGACCGGCCATTGCTTGGTGCTGATTACACCCGATGCCGAGCGCACCATGCACACGGTTTTGGGCGCAGCCGTGACCACAGCGCCGGATGATTTGGATGACGCGCTGATGGCACAAACCGGATTGTTTTTTGCCGAAGGCTATATTTGGGATAGCCCAAGCGCCAAGCAGGCCTTTTTGAAAATGGCCGAAAGCGTGCGCGCGCAAGGTGGCAAAGTCGCGTTTTCTCTCGCCGACGGATTTTGTGTTGAACGTCACCACGCAGATTTTATCGCCCTTTTGGACAGCCATATTGATATTTTGCTGGCCAATGAAACCGAGATCGCCGCTCTGTTTGGCGGTGATGCGCCTGCGCTGATTACCGAAAAATGCGCCGCGCACAACATCATGGCAGCCGTGACGTTTGGCGCAGACGGCGCTTTTGTTTTTGATAAAGGCACAGCCACCCATGTGGCGGCACAAAAAATTGACGATATTGTCGATTTAACCGGTGCCGGTGACCAATTTGCTGCCGGTTTTTTGGCTGGCCTGCATCGCGGCCATAGCCCCGAAAACGCGGCGCAAATCGGCATTATTGCCGCCAGCGACGTTATTCGCCATGTCGGCCCGCGCCCACAAAGCGATGTTAGCGCGCAGCTTGCCGCCCATAAAATTACGCTTTAGAAAAAGCCCGCTAAATCTTGCGCAACATCACGCGGTCAATGCGGTGGTCTTCGCGCTTATGCAAAATCAAGTCGGCGCGGCCGCGCGTCGGCAGCACATTTTCTTCAAGATTTTTCAAATTAATCCGCGTCCAAATATCGACCGCCGTATCTTCAGCCTGCTGGTCATCTAAATCGGCATAGCGCTCAAAATAAGCGCCTGGTGCACGAAACGCGGTTTGGCGCAAAGAC
>CBFHPF010000132.1:0-3494 GCA_965657665.1 Alphaproteobacteria bacterium
TGAACCAAGTATCGCCTTTTTCAAACACGTCACGAAGAACCTTCTTCTCGCTGGCTTGCGCATCCGTATAGCCGTCAAACGGGTTTTTTTCGGTAATTTGCATAATCAACAAGCCGGTCTCCCCGGTTTTCACTTTTTGCAAATGCTCATCGCCACCGCGAATAGGCGCGTCTTCATCAACATCATAGGCGACAACATCCCAGTCGCTGCCATAACCCGGCGACCAGCCAACAGTTTTGTCAAAATTGAAAATATTCACAAAACCGGTATTGCCTTCAGATGCGCCGTAAAACTCGTGAACGCGACCAATGCCGAAGCGGTTTTTGAACTCCATCCAAATATCGGGGCGCAGACCGTTGCCCAAAACGCGGGTCACATTATGGGCCGTGTCGCTTTCGCGCACAGGTTGAGCCAACAAATAGCGCAGCAATTCGCCGATATAAATCGCTGCTGTTGCCTCAAACTTGATGCAATCTTCCCAAAATTGACTGGCAGAAAATTTACGTCGCAGTGCAAAAGTCGCCCCACCACACAGGCAAGAGCCAAAGCCAACCACCAGCGCGTTAGAGTGATATAGCGGCAAAGAGCAATAATAAGTATCGTCCGGCCCCAATGTCATAACGTTAACGCCAAACTGTGTGCCGGCACGCAGCACTTTCAGATGCGTGGTAATACTGGCCTTAGGCAAACCGGTGGTGCCTGAGGTGAAAATATAATAAATCGGCGTGCCGAGTGTCAGCGTCTGGTCCGGCGTAACATTGGCGGTGTCTTGCCCGTCAATTTCAGCCATCAAATCTTTATACCCGCCCGGCATGACATCATTGCTGCCATCGGCGACAAACAGCAATTTGTCGCTGTGATGGCTTTCAATAATATCGCTCACCGTCTCCATATTGCCGAGGCACTCAGCACCGATAACCAAGAGCTTCGGATCAATAAGCTTGAGGCTATGCGCCAGCGCTTCATTGGTCTGGCCGGTGTTCACCATACCGGCAACCGCGCCCAGCTTTTGCGCACCCATGACAGTAAACAGCAACTCAAGACGGTTTTCCATATTCACGGCAATCTTGTCGCCATAAGCGACGCCGCGACTGCGGAAATATTTGGCCATTTGATTGGCCTTGGCGTTTAACGCCCCCCAGCTGACTGTTTGGTCTTCAAATTTCACCGCAATCGCATCAGGCCGCTCACTCGCGTGGCGCTCGAGATAATCAATCATTGAAACTTCATCGCTCGGACGCGTGGTCAGCAGTAATTTCAAGCGCCCGATAGCCCCCGGCGTCAGCAAGAATTTCAGAAACCGAAAAAGATATTTACCGGTGGTGATTTTTTGTTCTTTAAAAGCCATTAACTTTTTTACCTCTATTAAACTGCGTCAAACTCAAACGCTTTTTGAAGCGCCGGACGCGCCTTCAACCGCTCAATATAAGCGGTTAAATTCGGATGCGCATCCGTAACAATACCCATGCGCTGCGCCATCATAATCGAATGTCCCAGCATAGTGTCGGCAGCGGTGAAATCACCTGCGACGTAGTCTTTGCCGAACATATCATCCTCAACCGGTTGCACGGCTTTCGCCAGCAAACGCTGCGCTTGGCCCAAAGCGGTTTCGTCGCGCCGTTCCGGCGGCAGCAAAATGGTCTGCACAACAATGGTGTTAATCGGCGGCATCACCATGCCTTCGCAATAATGGAACCATTGCAGATATTTCGGAAAACTCGGGTCATCGACAGCCGGTTTCAGCCCACCATTTTTATGCCGCTCCAGAATATATTCGGCAATCGCACCGGATTCCCAAATCGTGATATCGCCATCTTCCAAAACCGGAATACGGCCCAGCGGGTGACGGGCGCGATGTTCGTCTGATTTCAAATCTTTCGGATGAAAATCCATCCGGTTCAATTCATATTCCAGCCCCAACTCTTCCAGCAGCCAAAGTGTGCGAACGGCCCGAGAATTCGGCGCAAAGTGTAATTTCAACATAGGTCTCTCCCCAGTTCCCCTAATTGATGAGAACTTTCGCAAAGCCTAACGATGAAGTCCAGCAAAACAGCCACTAATCGGCGATTTTCCTGAAGGTTAAGTTGATGCGTGGCGTTTTAACCCGCTTCATCACCGGAAGACTATGCTCCCAATGGGTTTGCGTCGCGCCTTGCATGACCAGCAGACTGCCATGGTCGAGCAGTACTTCCGCTTTATCGCGCTCGGCTTTATGACGAAAAACAAAGCGTCGCGGTGCACCCAAACTGACAGACGCTATCGCGCCATTGGGCTGTAATTCTTTCTCGTCATCCGCATGCCACGCCATGCCCTCTTCGCCGCTATGATATAAATTGAGCAGGCAACAATTATATGAATTGCCATCAGCCGCCTCCACCCGCGCCTTTAAGTCGACCAGCGTATCCGTCCACGGCAGCGCCGTTTTAGTGTTGTGCGAATAGGTATATTGAAACGGCTCATCGCCGTGCCACGCCACTTTGCGGCGGGTGATAATCTCGCGCCCATAAAGTTTTACGCGGTCAGATTGCCAGTCAATCTCATCGCGCAAAGCAGCAAAATAACCATCCGCCTCAGCCGCGCTAAACAGCGCACCGAAATAAACCGCTTGCCCATCTCTCGGCAAAATATCGCGCGGCGTATCAGTATCGAACAAATCCATTAAGCGGATGTGGGGCGTTTTTTAATTTGGGCAACCAATAAAGCGAGCAAACAGATCGCCAGCAATATAGCGGCGATTTTAATACCGGGCGGTGTGTGCTCTGTACCGGTCGGCTTAATCGCCTGCCCGACCAAAATCAGCGTTTTCTCGATTATCGCCAGCAGCAAAAAAACCCGCGTGAAATTGCGATATCGCAACGCAACCAAAGCCAAGGTCAAACCCCAAACGATTTGCGTGGCGCCAACCCAAGCCGCCATCGCAATCATTTGTAAACCGCCCTCATGCGCCAGATTAAGACCGGCAATGGAAATCAGGCCACTATCGGGCAAAATGACATGCAGCGTGCCGCCAATGAGGCTTTGCACCGCTACCAAAAGCAGCGCGTAGCTCGTCCAAACCGGTGCATCATAGAGATGATTGGTTTTCTCAGGCAGCATGCCGTTTTCCCTTCGCTTTTCCGAAAGCTTATCGGTTTTCCCCTACCGCTCAACTGATTTTTTGGCGTAAGCTGACACCGAATAAAGCAGTGTTTTGAACCCAAGCGAGTAAACAGATGAATGATATGATGAAAGCGGTCGCCATTGAGCAATTTGGCGGCCCTGAAGCGATGCAGATTATTGATGCACCCGTGCCGCAACCTGCGGCCGGTGAAGTGCGCGTGAGGCTGCAAGTTATTGGCGTTAATCTCATCGACACTTATCACCGCAGTGGGCTGTATCCGATGCCGCTTCCGGCGCGTATCGGCGTTGAAGGTGCGGGCGAAATCGAAGCGGTCGGCGATGGTGTCGACCTGCCGCTTGGTCAGCGCGTGGCTTTTACCATGGCGTTAGGTGCT
>CBFHPF010000133.1:0-3451 GCA_965657665.1 Alphaproteobacteria bacterium
AATGGTCATTGCCCATGAAATGCAGTCGCGCGCTTTTGTTAATCAGCGGAATATCGGGCTTGGTTTCATAAACCCGCTCGACGCCGTGAAACACTTTATCGGTATCAATCACAATGGCGGAGTTATGGTCAGACTGAATGGCCTCGGCTTTGCCGTTCGGCCCTTCCGGATAAAACGCAAACGCGCCGCCTTTGGATTTACCAAACCACGACACGCAAGTGGTGATGGGGATGCGCCATTCGTCAAACAAGCCGCTATGCAGCATGGTGACGAGCAGCCATTGCGGCGTCACCTTACGATTGGCACCGCGAAATTCCGGCACATCGGTATGCACGGCAAGCTCTTGGCCCGGTATCAGAATATTGGCGAAAATAATCGCCGGAACAATCCGCTCAACGCCGGAGATTTTGCGCGCTGTCTCAGCCAAGGCCGGATGGTTCATAAACGGCTCAACACCCGGCGCTTTCACTTCATCGCCATAGGCATAGGTTTCGCGGAAATAATTGGTGCGGGCGGCGGCGGTTTTAACGTCGTCTTGGTTTTCGCTGCCATCAATGCCATGCGCGATATAGTTAAACGCCGCATCAAAGCGTTGCGGCAATTCTTCGCCAATGCCGTCATTTTCCGCTTCATTGGCATACGGCCCGAAGCTGCCAAAATTTTCCGCCAGACGCAGCATGGTTTCAGCGTCGTCAGCCGTCAGAAACGGGTGTAAATGATTGTAATGCGCGCGCATAACGTCCTCCCTCAAAACTGCAAAGAGTTTGCGTCAAAATTATCGCTTCGGTCAAGCGCACAAAAAAGGGCATGAAAAAAAAGGGCAGTGCCGAAGCACCGCCCTTAAAGCAAAATATGAAAGCGTGATTAGACGCGTTCGATAATAATCGCCGGTGCCATGCCGCCAGCGGCGCACATGGTAACCAGACCGAATTGCTTGTCTTGGCGTTCCAGCTCATCCAGCATAGTGCCAACCAGAATAGAACCGGTCGCGCCAATCGGGTGACCCAGAGCCATCGCGCCGCCATTAACATTGATACGCTCGCGGTCAATGTCGAGGTCGCGGATGAACTTCTCAGTCACCACTGAGAAAGCCTCATTGACTTCAAACAGATCGATATCGTCGATTGTCAAACCGGCTTTTTCGATAACTTTTCGGGCCGCCGGAACCGGTGCGTTCAGCATCAGCGTCGGGCTGTCACCCATATTGGCCAGCGCACGCACTTTGGCACGCGGCTTCAGGCCATTGGCTTTGGCATAATCAGATGAAGCCAGCAGCAAAGCCGCCGCGCCATCAACAACACCCGATGAGTTACCGGCATGGTGCACGTGATTAATCTCCAAATCCGGATAGGCTTGCAGAACCAACTTACGGAAGGTTGTGCCGTCTTCATCAAGCGGAATATCAGCCAGCTTGGCAAAGCTTGGGTCAAGAGCGGCAAGGCTTTCCAACGTTGTTTGCGGACGCGGAAACTCTTCCTTGTCGAGGGCCAATGTGCCGTCTTCATGGTAAACGGGCACGAGCGACTTGTCGAAGCGGCCTTCTTTGATGGCGCGCTCGGCATTTTGCTGGCTGACATAAGCCAGCGCATCAACGGCTTCACGGTCGATATTTTCAAGCGTAGCAATCGCATCGGCACAAACGCCTTGGTGCGGCTGCGGGTGCGCTTCACGCAAACGCATATTGCCATTATCCATAAACGGCGAGTCGCCTTTGGCATCAGTGCCATAGCGCGACATCATTTCTGTGCCACCGGCAATGGTCATATCTTCCATGCCGGACATAATATTGGCAGCGGCGATGTTTACCGAGGTAATGCCTGAGCCGCAAAAACGGTCAAGGGTCATAGCGCTGGAACGCACATCATAACCGGCATCAAGCGCGGCCATGCGGCCCAAATCGCCGGACTGCGTGCCGCGCTGCGCGCGGGGGCCCCAGACGAGATCGTCATCTTCAGCCGTGTTGAGTTTATTGCGCTCGGCAATTGCTTTCAGCACGGTTGCACCCAATTGCTGCGGGTGGATTTCGGTCAGGGCGCCTTTGCCCGGTTTGCCGATGCCGCGCGGTGTGCGGCAGGCATCAATAATATATGCGTCAGTCATGTTCATTCCTCCAAATTCACAATTGCCGATACTGTGAAACTTGGATAAGGAAAAATCAACTGATATTGAGCAGCATATGTTTAATTTGCACTTATTGTTTTGAGGCAGTTGGTGTCGCGCTCGAAGCACGGCACTGTATAGCTTGGTATTTATTGAGGGCGCATTTATGGCCGTAAAGAAAGCTGGAATTGTTGGGCTTCGCTATCGCAACGGACGGGTTGAGGTTTGCGTTATCAGTTCGCGCAAACACCCGGGCCGTTTGGTGCTGCCAAAAGGCACGGTTGAGAAAAAAGAAAAGCCTCGCCAAACCGCCGTCAGGGAGGCGTTTGAAGAAGCCGGTCTGAAAGGCGAGGCGAGTAAGATGGCGCGCCTACGCATTAATCGCCGTGGCCGCAAGGTCAAGAAATCGCGCGCTTATGCAGCTTATTATCCGATGCCGGTCAGCAAGGCGGTGGATAAATGGCCGGAGCGCAGAACCCGCGCGCGTTTATGGGTGCCGCTTGCCGGTTTGCCGCAAAAGAAAAAATACTCTCATGTTTGGCGTATTGTGCAGGAGATGGAAAATGGCGATAAAAAAGGCTGGAATAAGTTAATTCGGCAATTGCGCCGGTCGAAATTGCGGAAAAGCGGAATAGGAAAATAAAATGGATTTTCAACTGACAGACCAACAACGTGAATTGCAAGCCACGGCGCGCAAATTCGCCCGTGCCGAAATGCCGAAAGTTGCCGAGCAATGCGAAACCACCGGCCATCCGCCATCCGCTGATATGCTGAAAAAGCTCGGCGATATGGGCTTTCTTGGTGTTAACATTCCCGAACATCTGGGCGGCTTGGGCCTCGGTAATTTGGAAGCGCTCTTGGTGCTGGAAGAATTTGCCAAAATCTCTTCCGCTTCGGCGTTTCCGTTATTTGAGGCCAATGTCGGGCCGGTGCATGCACTGGTGCATTTTGCATCTGACAAGCTGAAGCAAGAAGTTGTGCCGAAAGTCTGTCGCGGCGAAATGGTGCTGGCAGTGTCTATGTCTGAGCCGCAAGCGGGCAGTGCGCTAACCGATTTGACTACCAAGGGCGAGGTTAAAGACGGCAAAGTGATTTTGAACGGTCAGAAACGCTGGTGCTCAGGTGGCGGGCATTCTGACGGCTATTTGGTCTACACCCGCTTGTCAGATGACCCGGGTGCGAAAGGCATTGGTGCGGTATTTGTCGAAAAAGACACGCCGGGCTTAAGCTTTGGCGCGCAAGAAGAACTGATGGGCTTTCGCGGCGTGCCGTCTGCCGATATTTTTCTCGATAACGTCACCGTGCCGGAAGACAATATCGTTGTGCCGGCCGGCGGCTTTCGCAAGCTGAT
>CBFHPF010000134.1:0-3423 GCA_965657665.1 Alphaproteobacteria bacterium
CTGGTGGAAAGCGATGAAATGGACGCGCGCAAAAAAGTGCTGCTGGCCGCCATGCAGGGGCTGAATGAGCGCGAGCGCGCCATCCTCACGGCGCGCCGTCTGGCCGACCCGCCGCAAACACTGGAAGAATTATCGCAAATTCACGATGTCAGCCGCGAGCGCATCCGCCAAATCGAAACCCGCGCTTTTGAAAAACTCAAAAAGGGTATGATGGAAGGCGCGCAAGATAGCGGGCTGGTTATTGATGCGGAATAACCGCATCATCCCTCTAATTATCGCCAAGTAAGAATACGCTCAACGGCTAGAAAGCCGTTCAGCGTAACGTGCTTAGCGCAAACTAAGATAAATATCTCAATCCCGTCTCGCGAGGCGCACTTTGCGCGCCTGCTCGCTTGGGACAGCTTGCCGTGCTCGCCCTTTGGGCAAGCGGGCCACGCTAGTCCTCGAACGGATCCTTCACAAGTATCGTGTCGTCGCGTTCGGGGCTGGTTGAGAGCAGGGTTACCGGTGCGCCGATAAGCTCTTCGATGTAGCGCACATAGCGCACGGCATTGGCCGGTAGGTCGGCCCAGCTGCGCGCGCCAAAGCTGCTTTCGCCGCTCCAGCCTTCCAGCGTCACATATTCGGCCTCAATGCGGGCCTGCGCGGCAGAGTCGGATGGCAGATAATCAATCGCCTCGCCGTCCAGCCGATAGCCGGTGCAAATTTGAATTTCGTCAAAGCCGTCCAGCACATCCAGCTTGGTAAGCGCAATGCCGTTAATGCCCGCCGTTTTAACCACTTGGCGCACCAGCACGGCATCAAACCAACCGCAGCGGCGTTTGCGCCCCGTAACAGTGCCAAACTCATGGCCGCGCTCGCCCAGCTTTTGGCCAACTTCGTTTTCTTGCTCGGTCGGGAAAGGCCCCTCGCCCACCCGTGTGGTATAGGCTTTGGTGATGCCCAGCACATGATTGAGCGCGCCCGGCCCCATGCCGGTGCCGATGGCGGCTTGTCCGGCAATGGTGTTGGATGAGGTGACATAAGGGTAAGTGCCGTGGTCAACATCCAGCAGCGTGCCTTGCGCGCCCTCAAACAAAATGCGCTGACCGCCGCGCCGCGCTTCGTCCAGCAGCTTCCAAACCGGTGCCATGTAAGGCAAAATTTTATCGGCAATCTCAACCAAAGCGGCTTTCAATTCCGCGCCGTCAAACTCCGGCAGGCTCAGCCCACGGCGCAGCGTGTTGTGATGCACAAGCAGGTTTTCAATTTTGGCGTCCAAGCGGTCGGCATCTGCCAAATCGGCAATGCGCAACGCACGGCGACCGACTTTGTCTTCATAGGCCGGGCCAATGCCGCGTTTTGTGGTGCCGATTTTCACGCCGTCATTGGCACTTTCACGCGCCGCATCCAGCTCTTGGTGCAGTGGCAAAATAAGCGTCGCGTTTTCCGCGATTTTGAGATTACCCGGCCCGATGGCAACACCCTGACCGCGCAGCGTGTCAATCTCGTGCAGCAGCGCCCACGGGTCAACCACAACGCCATTGCCGATGACCGACAGCTTGCCCTCGCGCACAATGCCCGACGGCAAAAGCGACAGCTTATACACCTCGCCATTAATCACCAGCGTATGGCCGGCATTATGACCGCCCTGAAAACGCGCCACCACATCAGCCCGCAGGCTGAGCCAGTCAACGATTTTGCCTTTGCCTTCGTCGCCCCATTGTGAGCCGACAACAACCACATTAGCCATGACGCGTTCCCCTCAGATTGCGTTAAAAGCGCAGTTGCTTAATCTGCACCACTTGCTCCAACGCTTCCAGTTCAGCCAACACATCAGCGCTGGCTTGATTGTCAATATTGACCAGCGAAATGGCGTCACCGCCCGGCTTTTCGCGGCCCAATTGGAAGCTGGCAATATTAATGCCGTGCTGGCCCAGCGCGCTGCCCAGCGCACCGATAAAGCCCGGCTCATCCGTATTGGTTACATATAAAACATTGGGCGCCAATTCGGCGTGAATGTTAATGCCCTTCACCTGAATAATGCGCGGCTTGCCATCCGAGAACACCGTGCCGGCAACCGAGCGTTGCTGGCGTTCGGTTTTCAACGTCAGGCGAATATAGCTGTCAAACGCACCCTTCGAGTCGCGCTTGGACTCCGACACCATAATACCGCGCTCTTTGGCGATAGCGGGGGCTGAGACCATATTCACATCGGCCAGCAGCGGGCGCAGCAAACCGGCCATAATAGCCGAGGTGAGCGGCGCCACATTCAGCGCGGCGACATCGCCGACATACTCAATTTCCGCCCCTTCAATGCCGCTTTCCGTCAACTGACCGGCAAACAGACCCAATTGCTCGGCCAAAGCCACAAACGGGCGTAAACGCGGCGCATCTTCGGCAGAAATAGACGGCATGTTGATGGCATTGGTCACCGCACCGGTCATCAAATAATCAGCCATTTGCTCGGCCACTTGCAGCGCGACGTTTTCTTGCGCTTCAGCCGTTGATGCGCCCAGATGCGGCGTGCAAACAACATTTTCCATATTGAACAGCGCATTGTCTTTGGCGGGTTCTTCTTCAAACACATCCAGCGCGGCACCGGCTACATGACCGCTTTCCAATGCGGCTTTCAGCGCGGCTTCGTCAATCAGACCACCACGCGCGCAGTTGATGATGCGCACGCCCGGCTTGGTTTTCGCCAAGGCTTCAGCGTTTAAAATATTGCGTGTGTTGTCGGTCAGCGGCGTGTGCAGCGTGATGAAATCAGCCTTCGCCAGCAGCTCGTCCAACTCAACTTTTTCGACACCCAATTCAATGGCGCGATCGGGCGTCAGATAGGGGTCAAAAGCCGCCACTTTCATCTTCAGACCAACGCCGCGTGAGGCAGCGATGGAGCCGATATTACCGCAGCCGATAACGCCCAGCGTCTTGCCGGTCAGCTCGACACCCATGAAGCGCGATTTTTCCCATTTGCTTGCATGGGTTGAGGCATTGGCCTCAGGGATTTGCCGCGCTACGGCAAACATCATGGCAATGGCGTGTTCTGCCGTGGTGATGGAATTACCGAACGGCGTGTTCATCACCACAATGCCTTTGGCGGTGGCGGCTGGCAGGTCGATATTATCGACGCCGATACCGGCGCGGCCAATGACTTTCATATTGGTCGCGGCCTCTAAAATGGCCGGTGTTGCCTTGGTTGAGGAGCGCACAGCCAAGCCGTCATATTCGCCAATGATTTTGGTAAGCTCGTCTTTATCGAGGCCGGTAATGACATCGACATCAACGCCGCGTGATTTGAAAATTTCTTCAGCCCGCGGGCTCATTTTATCTGCAATCAGTACTTTAGGCATTTTGTGCCTCCAATTTTGCTGTTTCAAAGGCCCAATCGAGCCATGCGGTCAGGGCGGCGAGGTCTGAAGCCTCGACCGTCGCCCCGGCCCA
>CBFHPF010000135.1:0-3337 GCA_965657665.1 Alphaproteobacteria bacterium
CTTAACGCCGACCATTTGGTAACGGCCCATCAAACGCATAGCACTGTCACGGCTTTTATTGACACGGCACCTGATAGCGAACGAGACGCCATTAAAGCCGATGCTTTGGTGACAAAAACGCCTGGCCTCGCCATAGGCGCGCTGGCGGCAGATTGCGGGCCTGTATTGTTATATGATGCAAAAAACGGCGTTATCGGCGCGGCCCATAGCGGATGGCGCGGCGCGTTTGATGGCATTTTAGCCAGTGTGGTCGACACAATGTGTGCGCATGGCGCAACGCCCGCCACAATCACGGCAGTCATTGGCCCGTGCATCTCGGGCGCGGCCTATGAAGTCGGCGCGGAGTTTTTTGCCCGCTTTGAAAATGAGCGGAAAGATGATTGCGATTTATTCGTTTCTGCCCAACGCGACGGGCATTTTATGTTCGACCTGCCGCGCTTTATCGCCCGTCAGCTCACGCGCTGCGATGTGCATGTTGCGCCGCTTGAGAGTGCTCATCGCTGTACCTATCAGAACGAAAACGATTATTTCTCTTATCGCCGCACTACGCATCGCGGCGAAGCGGATTATGGGCGGCAAATTTCGGCCATTTGTTTGCCAGTTTTGTGACGTTTGGCTATTTGGTCGGGGATAAATCGAATTCGCAATTGGCGAATCTAGAGCGGCTTTGTTAATCAATGAACAGAGTAATTCGGGAGATACCGCATGAAAATTATCGCCGGTAACAGTAACCTGCCCCTCGCAGAGGAAATCAGCCAATATCTCGGCGTTCCGCTGGCAAAAAGCGATGTGCGTCGCTTTGCCGATAATGAAGTCTTTGTTGAAATATTGGAAAATATGCGCGGCGAAGATGTGTTTATCGTGCAGTCGACCTCAGCGCCCGCCAATGACCATATGATGGAATTGTTGATTATCATTGATGCGCTGCGCCGTGCCTCAGCCCGTCGTATTACCGCCGTGCTGCCCTATTTTGGCTATGCCCGCCAAGACCGTAAACCGGGGCCGCGGACGCCTATTTCAGCCAAATTAGTGGCTAATTTGATTGAAGCTGCAGGTGCTGACCGTGTTTTGACGCTGGACCTTCACGCCGGACAAATTCAGGGCTTTTTCGATATTCCAACCGATAACCTGTTTGCCGCACCGGTTTTTGTGGATGACATTAAATCCCGCTTTAACGGCGAAGATTTAATGGTCGTCTCGCCGGATGTCGGCGGCGTGGTGCGCACCCGCGCACTCGGCAACCGCATTGGTGCCGATTTGGCGATTGTTGACAAACGCCGCGAGCGCGCCGGTGAAAGCGAAGTAATGAATATTATCGGTGATGTGACCGGCCGCCATTGTCTGCTGGTTGATGATATTGTCGATAGTGGCGGCACGCTGTGCAATGCGGCGGAAGCGCTGCTGAAAAACGGTGCAGCATCTGTCTCAGCCTATATTACGCATGGCGTTTTATCCGGTGAGGCGGTTAATCGAGTGAATAATTCGCAACTGGAAAAATTGCTGATTACCGACACAATTCAGCCGACCGAAGCGATTTTGACCTCAGAAAAATTTGGCGTCATTAAAATTGCCGGATTGATTGGTGAAGCGATGCGCCGCACCTCTGATGAGAACTCGGTTTCCAGCCTGTTTGATTGATTTATTTGGCCCGCCATTTGGCAACAAAAACGGCAGTCTATTTAGCAATCAATTTCATTGAAACTTTAGGGTTTGACCGCTATAACGCGCCCACGATCCGATTTTGCACCCCTGGAGGAAAATCGGTTTGACCGACATGGCATGGGTCATGCCGGGAAATATCGCAACCAAGGAGACTTAAATGTCTGATATTTATACAATTACCGCCTCTGTGCGGGAACGGGCCGGTAAGGGGGTCGCTCGTGCATTACGTTCTGAGGGACTGGTGCCGGCCGTTATCTATGGTGACAATAAAGACCCGAAAGGTCTGTCTGTTGCTATGGGCGAAATGAAAAAGCTTTTTAATACCGGCAAAATGCTGAGCACGTTGATTGACATCGACATTGACGGCAAAAAAGAACGCGCGATTGCCCGTGATGTGCAACTGCATCCGGTGCGCGACGATATTTTGCATGCTGATTTTCTGCGTCTTGGTAAAGGCGCGAAAATTGCGGTTGAAGTGGCGGTTAACTTCCTTAATGAAGAAACCTGCCCTGGCCTGAAAATGGGCGGCGTGCTGAACGTTGTGCGTTATTCGGTTGAGCTGAATTGCCCGGCTGACAATATTCCGACATCCATCGATTTGGATTTGGCGGACGCACAAATGAATGACAGTATTCACATCTCTGAAGTTAGCCTTCCGGAAGGTGTGGAGCCGGTTATTTCTGACCGTGACTTCACCATTGCGACCATCGCTGCACCTGCCTCGCTGAAAAGCGAAAGCTCAGGCTCTGATGATGATGCCGATGCAGAGGGCGCTGATGAAGCTGCTGCCGAGGGTGGCGACGAAGGTGGCGAAGAGTAGTCTTCGCCCCCTCAGTCCCTTTTGGGGGATGAGATGCAACTTTTCATAGGCCTCGGAAATCCGGACGCGAAATATGCCAAGAACCGGCACAATATCGGTTTCATGGCGATTGACGCTCTGGCCGAGGCCTATAATTTTGCCCCATTTAAGGAAAAATATCATGGCTTGCTGGCTGAAGGTCGCATCGGCACTGAAAAAGTGCTGCTGCTAAAGCCGCAAACTTTGATGAACAAATCTGGCGTTAGCGTGTCGGAAGCAGTGAATTTTTACAAGCTCAGCGGTGATGATATTCTGGTATTTTATGACGAGCTTGACCTGCCGCCGGGCAAATTGCGTATGCGCCATGGCGGCGGCTTTGCCGGTCATAACGGCCTGAAATCAATCAACGCCCATATGGGAGCGGATTTTCGGCGCGCGCGTTTGGGCATTGGTCACCCGGGCGATAAGGCAAAAGTCAGCGGCTATGTGCTTGGCGATTTTGCCAAGTCTGAAGCCGATTGGCTGGCTGCATTTTTGAAGGCATTGGCTGAACACGCGCCACTGGCTGCGCAAGGCGATGATGCCACTTACCAAACCCGCGTGGTGGAAGCCATGCGCGATATTATCGAGCCGAAAGCGGCAGAGGAGTAAACCATGGGTTTTAAAACCGGAATTGTCGGCCTGCCAAATGTCGGGAAATCAACCTTGTTCAATGCGCTGACCAAAACAGCCAGCGCGCAAGCCGCCAATTTTCCGTTTTGTACTATTGAGCCGAATGTCGGCGATGTGGCTGTGCCCGACGAACGGCTCGATGATTTGGCTGAAATTGCCGCCTCGACCAATCGTATTCCGGCGCGTCTGAGCTTTGTCGATATT
>CBFHPF010000136.1:0-3260 GCA_965657665.1 Alphaproteobacteria bacterium
CCATCAGCTTTTGCGCTTTAATGGAGGTTTTGCCAACGCTATACATGCGGCTATGGTCGCCATGCCAGCCCTCAAAAAACAAGGTGACATCAACATTGACGATATCGCCCTCACGCAGCGCCTTGTCGCCCGGAATACCGTGGCACACAACATGATTGATGGAGGTGCAAATCGATTTTCTGAAGCCGCGATAATTTAGCGGCGCGGGAACAGCACCGAAATCGCGGATAATCTCAACGGCTTTATCATCCAAAAACGCGGTGGTGACACCGGGTTGCACAAATTCACCCAATGCGTCCAGCGTTTTGGCGGCCAGCTTGCCAACCGTGCGCATGCCTTCAAAATCCGCCTCAGTGTGGATTTTAATCTGCCCGGTATTGGTTAACGGCGAAATGCCCGCTGCGATGAAGTTCATTTTTCTTCTCCTGCCAGAGAAATAGCACAGGCGCGGCCTCACTGTCACCATTGTTGGCACCATTGGTTTAGTGTCTGCATGGTCACTTGCCAAAACATCTTGTCAGGTTAGATTGCTGCTCAACACACGCCGCGCATAACCAAAGCGATTAAACCGCCAAAAAGGAAGCTCCGATGAGTGATAACCCGACTGCAGCCATGTTGATTGTCGGCAATGAAGTTTTGTCCGGCCGCACGCAAGATAAAAATCTGGCTTTCGTGGCGGCTGCGCTGGGTGAAATTGGCGTTGATATGCGCGAAGTGCGCATTGTGCCCGACGAAATGGAAGAAGTGGTCGCCGCGGTAAACGCCTTGCGCGCCAAATATACCTATGTCTTCACCACTGGCGGCATTGGCCCGACGCATGACGATATTACGGCGGACTGCATTGCCGCCGCTTTTGGCGTGAAGTTGGAAATGCATCCGCTAGCCGTGCAGCTTTTGGAAGCGCATTACGACGCGCAGGGCATTGAGTTTAACGCGGCGCGCGCTCGCATGGCGCGTATTCCCGAAGGCGCGAGCCTGATTGAAAATCCGGTTTCAACCGCGCCGGGCTTTCGCATCGAAAATGTGCATGTGATGGCGGGTGTGCCGAAAATCATGCAAGCCATGATGGAAAATATTTTGCCAAGGTTAAAAGGCGGCGAAAAACTGTCTTCCGTGACAGTAACTGCGCAAGTGCCGGAAGGCTCTATCGCGGCGGCGATGGAGCAATTGCAAAACGCGCATCCGCAAGTCTCTATCGGGCTGTATCCGTTTTACGGGGCGGATGGGGCAGGGGTCAGCGTTGTGGCGCGCGGCACAGATAAGCAAGTATTGGCGGCTGTCGAGATGGCTGTGACGCAATTATTTCAAGACATGGGAACACCTCTGGTCGAGCGTCCACCGGCGCATGATTTAATGAAGGGCTGAGCTTTTCGCTTTCTTAACAAATTTTTTAGTTTTGTTTTGCGATGAAACTGCGCACAGTGGTGTCACCAATTAGGGAGGTTCTTATGAAAAAGATTACAGCTTTGGCTCTCGCAGCCGCTATCGCACTGCCGAACGCCGCTTTCGCTCTGGACTCAAGCTTTGACGCTCAAGCCCAAGCCGGTAACCACAAATTCTACGTGTGGTGCACAGGTAAAGACGATTATTCAAGCACCCAACAAGGTGCCAATGCCAAAGAAGCACAGGCTGCTCTGGCTTCAAAAGCAGGCCGCAATTGCTGGCCAGTATGGCAAGGTCTGGAAAACTAAGTTTTCTAACCTATCTGATTTGACGGCGGCCTTAGGGTCGCCGTTTTTTTATGCGCTGCTCATAAATGCGCGCGACGAATTGATAATTGGAGATGCGAGATGAACATATCTGCCCTTGCCACAGTTGGTGTGGTTGCCGGTTTGGCGGTTCTGATATCCGGTTGCAGCGGTGTCGGTAAACCGCGCGGTGGCGATGCGCCTTACCATCATCTCGAAAACGGGTTTCGTAATCCGCCCAATAGCATGACGCGCAAAGTGCCGGTGTCGCGGCGATTGCAGTTTTTCGCGCAAGCCGTGTGGAAAAACATCACAGCGACAACCCCCGAAATTCCGGATAATCACGCAATAGATCGCACTGAGGCCAAAGCGGCTTTGGCGGCGATGGGCGATGACGATTTTGTCAGCTGGGTCGGCCATGCCACTTTTTTGGTGCGCCTAGACGGCGTGACGGTGCTAACCGATCCGGTGTTTTCGCGCCGCGCCAGCCCCATGTCATTTGCCGGACCGGCGCGCGTTTTGCCGCCCGGGCTTTTCATTGAAGATTTGCCGCCGATTGATGTGGTTGTCATCAGCCACGCGCATTACGACCATCTCGACACGGCGACACTCGATAAGCTGCCGAATAAACAGCGCATCACTGCCATTGTGCCGCTCGGCTTGGGCAAATATTTCAAGGGCTATGGCAAAGTGCACGAAGTGGATTGGTATGATGAGATTACGCTGCCGGCCCAAAACAGCACATTTCGCCTAACCGCTTATCCGGCGGTGCATTGGTCCAATCGCTCGCCTTTTGACGTTAATCGCAGCTTGTGGATGAGCTATGGCTTTTCCGCCGGTGGTCATTCCGTGTTTCATACCGGCGATACGGAAACACATAAATCTCTGTTTGCCGATATTGGCGCGCATATGGCGAAGAACCATGGCGGCTGCGACCTCGGCTTGATGAGCATCGGGGCTTATGCGCCGCGAGACTTTATGCGTGGCGCGCATATGGACCCCGAAGGTGGTGTTGATATGGGGCGCGATGTTGGCTGCAAGCGCATGGTGCCAATGCATTGGGGCACGTTTATTTTATCATTTGAGCCGTTTGATGAACCGCGCCAACGTTTTGTTGAGGCGGCGGGCAATCAGGCGCTGGTGATGAAAATCGGTGAAAGCGTCAAAATGCAGGATATTTCACGCTAAAAGTGCTGGCACAAGGTGCGCCGTGTTCGCCTATCGGCGAATAGCGGAAACATCATCTGCGTGAAAATATAAGGCCGACTTCGCCTTGCTGTCGCAAGGCTTCGCTGGCACAAGGCACGCCGTGTTCGCCTTTGGCGAACGGGCGCTTTTAGTGCGTCTCGCTGGCCTTACTTCGCAAGGGCCAGCTCGCTGGCACAAGGCGCGCCGTGTTCGCCTTTTGGCGAACGGGCGCTTTTAGTGTGGTGGCCTCGGACGGACTCGAACCGTCACGCTCTAATCGAGCCGCAGATTTTAAGTCTGCTGTGTCTACCAATTCCACCACGAGGCCATCGCGGAATTGCGTTTGTATAACACGCTGCGGCGCGGCGAAAGAGTTAATTGATA
>CBFHPF010000137.1:0-3140 GCA_965657665.1 Alphaproteobacteria bacterium
TTGTGCCCTGTTCGGGCGTTAAACACAACGGCCCGCAATCAAGCAAAAAAGCCGCGGGCGTCACCACCCGCGGCTTTCAAAGATAAATGTCGCGAAGGGCTTACAGGACTTCGAACAGACCTGCAGCACCCATGCCGCCACCGATACACATGGTAACGACGACGTTTTTCGCACCGCGGCGTTTGCCTTCCATCAGCGCATGGCCAACAAGGCGCGCACCGGTCATACCATAAGGGTGACCGATAGCGATTGAGCCGCCATTGACGTTGTATTTGTCATTATCAATGCCCAGCTGGTCGCGGCAATACAGCGCCTGGCTGGCGAAAGCTTCGTTCAGCTCCCACAAATCAATATCGTCAACAGTCATGCCGTGGCGTTCCAACAAACGCGGTACGGCAAATACCGGACCAATGCCCATTTCATCAGGCTCGCAACCGGCGACTGAGAAACCTTTAAACGCGCCCAGCGGTTCCAGACCACGACGCTCGGCTTCTTTGCCTTCCATCACCACAACAGCGGCGGCACCATCAGACAATTGTGAGGCGTTACCGGCCGTGATGTATTGGCCTTCGCCGCGCACCGGATTGAGGCCTTGCAGGCTTTCAATGGTTGTGCCAGGGCGATTACATTCGTCGCGGTCAACAGTGTAATCGACAATTGATTCTTCGCCGGTCTCTTTATTGACCTGCTTCATTTTGGTTTCCATCGGCACGATTTCATCGGCGAACAGACCGGCTTCTTGCGCAGCCGCCATGCGTTGCTGGCTTTGCAGCGCATATTCGTCTTGCGCTTCGCGCGATACATTATAACGCTCAGCAACAATATCAGCCGTTTCAATCATCGGCATCCACAAAGCCGGATAGCTTCCCATCAGCTTTTCTTCGGTGATATTATTGTAATTGGCGCCCTGCATTTGCACCATTGAGATGCTTTCCACACCGGCACCAATGGCAACCGGTACGTTTTCATTCAGCACACGACCGGCAGCCATAGCGATGGTTTGCAGACCTGATGAGCAAAAACGGTTAACAGTTACGCCTGATGTGGTGACCGGGCAACCGGCCCAAATTGCGGCCAAACGACCGACATTTTGACCCGTCGCACCTTCCGGCGTGCCGCAGCCCATGATGACATCTTCAACGTCACCCGGCTCAATGCCTGCACGCTCAACGGCGTGTTTAATGGCGTGACCGCCCATAGCGGCACCATGTGTCATGTTGAACCCACCACGGCCTGACTTGGCAAGGCCTGTGCGTGCGCTCGAAACGATTACAGCTTCTCTCATTATCTGCTCCTCAATTGAAAGACTGGCGCGATAGTGCGTCAAAAACGCGAGGGTTTCAATGCAAAACTCATCGCGCCATTCGGCATTATTGACGCGCTTTACGATTAATTAGGGCGCATCAGTCAGCTTAGACCGGTCCGCGAAATAATAACAAGAAGATAGAAGAAAAAGAAGCTGCTCGCGGCCAGCCACATAAAGCGCAAATCAAGCGCCTCATAAACGGGCCGCAATAAAACCCTGATATGGTCATTTTCCTGCCATTGTGCCGCCACAATCACCGGCTTAATTAAGGCCATGAAACATTGAGGAGAAGCCCAATGCAGAAAACAGCACCGGTTCAAACCAGCACCGCAAAAGCCGCATCACCAAACAAAGACAAGACCCGCTTCGGCGATGTCTTACTGCTGGCCGCTTTGGCGTTCATTCTGCTGGGCTTTTCGCAAATCGCCGCACAAGCCCAGTCAGTGGCCCAGTCAGTGGCCCAGTCACAAGCCCAGTCTCAAGCCCAGTCAGATTCGGGTAATTTTGTTAAACCGTCAGATGCGCAATTACGCCAATCTCTCAGCCCGCTGCAATATGCCGTCACCCAGCACGATAAAACCGAGCCGCCTTATCGCAATCGCTATTGGAACAATAAAGCGCCCGGCATTTATGTTGATATTGTTTCCGGCGAAGCCTTGTTCTCATCGCTCGACCAATTTGACAGTGGCACAGGCTGGCCCAGCTTCACCCGCCCGCTCAATGCGCAATCGATTGTCGAAAAAGATGATTGGAAGCTGCTTTTAAGACGCATTGAAGTGCGCTCCAAAAAAGCCGACAGCCATTTGGGCCATGTGTTTGATGACGGCCCGCGCCCGACAGGCTTGCGCTATTGCATCAATTCAGCCGCGCTTCGATTCGTACCGCTTGCTGACATGAAGCGCGAAGGCTATGAGGCTTATTTACCGCCCTTCGAAAAAGCCGGTTTCAGCCTGTAATCGCAAAATTATCCGATTGAGCTTGCCCTCTTGAGTTTGCAAATGGTTTTCGGCACTGTGTGCCCGCATTAATGATGGATGCGGACAACCAAAACTGCGAGGCAAGTGTGAGTAAAGACAATCAACACAATATCACGGCGGATGAAGAGCAATTTATTGCGCAGCTTTTGCCCGGCTATAAAGGGCTGGCCCAAAACTGGGAATGCGACATGAATAATCATCTCAATGTGTCGCATTTTTTTGGCCGCTCATCCGACCATTCATTTTTTACCCGCCAAGCCTTGGCCATGTCGCCGCGCCAATTGGCTGAAGACCAACGCGGCACAGTCGCGCTCGAAGAACACGCGCGCTTTCATCGTGAAGTGCGCGCCGGTGGTTTGATGATAGGCCGCAGCGCGCCGGTCGAAATCAATGAAAAAACCATGGTGATATATGCCGAGTTTCGCGATAGCGCGCATCGTTTGCTGACCAGCTTTCGCGCGCTTATCGGTCACTTTGATTTGCAAACGCGGCGGTTGATACCGTGGCACGATGAGACATTGGCACTGGCGGAAAAAATGCGCATTGATTTACCGCCCCATGCCCAGCCCAAACATGTGCCCGCCGGTGGGCCGCCAACAGCCATTCCTTTGTCTGAAACGCTGGCCGCAGGGTTTCGTCGCACCGGCGCGACCGGCATTAATAGCTGGGAGTGCGACCAATTCGGCCATATGAACACGATGTTTTATATTCGCCGCCAGACCGAAGCTGTGCCGCATTTTTGGACTGAGCTTGGTGTCGATTTGCAACAAACCTATCGTAATGGCAATGGCTTTGTGGTTGGTGAAATGCGCGTCAGCTATGTCAATGAATTGCGCGAAGGCGATATGGTTGAGACC
>CBFHPF010000138.1:0-3092 GCA_965657665.1 Alphaproteobacteria bacterium
TGAATATGCGGTGATTCCGGCACTTTAGAGAAACTCGAAAATAGTCGTTACATCATCCACATCAAGAAAAGGATTATCAATATCTTCGGAATTGAAATTTGCGAAACGCAGCAAAACGGTGTCGTCTTGAATTCGCTTTTTCCTGCCGGTTTCGACCAGTGACCAAGCGGGGAACCTTAGGTCGCCTGTCCCGTCTCGAATTTGCAGAAAACCAAAGTTTAAATCTTTGAGTAGTAATTCCAATTCTGATCTGCTGGTTGTTTCAGCGCGTTCTGTTAGGCGCTCAAGATAAAGGCTTTTCGCCAACTCAAAATTACCATCATTGCTCTTCGCCAAATCTTCAATTCGTTTAAAATCGATGATGCCGATTTTGTCTTCGCCTATTTTGAAATCTTTCACCGTGTCCATATGGTCGGTTAGGCCGCTACGCGTAACCGGTTTCTGCGCCACAAAAATATCCGCCCCCTTGCCGCCTTTCAAAATATCGCGGCCTGCGCGGCTGTCGCCGAAGCCGGAGCAACGTAATTATCCGGATTGTTCAAATCATCAATCGTGATGCCTGAATCAGCGTCAAAGATTTTATCAATCGCTTCTTGGTCAGTGGTGATTGTGTCGTCTTCCGCCTTCAAACGCTCAATCGCCGTGGTCAGCGGTGAGGCAACAACAACTGGTTGCTCAACCACACTGTCCGGCAAGGTCACTTCATATTCATCGCCTTCTTCAAACTTCTGACCGGTCGCCAAGTCGAATGCGCCTTCCAAATCGACTTCAACTTTTTTACCGGCGTGTTCTTCCGGAATATCAACCCGACCTTCAACATTGGTCGTGCCGCGCCAAGCGACTGTGCCATCAGCATTCAGAACCTGAACATCAGCGCCTTCAATCGCGCCATCCAATACATAGAAAGAGAAGCTGGATGTCGGCGTCTCGCCAGAACCCGTGCCATCACCATCTCCTTCGCGCGGGGCGGCACCGCCAATTGGGATGATGCCTCCGCCTCCGCCGCCACACGCGGCCAGCAGTCCGGCAATCAGTGGCGACAGCATCGCCCCTTCTTTGCGGAATTTACGCAGCGGTAATTTTTCCTGACTGTAAAGCTGGCTAAATGATGTGCCGCTCAGCAGACGCGTTTTCAGTGTTGTCAGTTTCAAAAGGCGATCAAAAAACATCGGAGTCCGTCCTGTATATTGTTGTTACCGTTTTCTTCAGGCGCCACGCAGATACGAAAAAAAGCGCAACAGAGTCAGGCGCGATTGACCGAGCCTAGTCTCTTGATGCTTAAAATTTCGTTACCACAACGCGCCTAAATTCCCTTAAATCGGCGGGGATACGCAACTGACAGACGCAACAATGCTGAAGGCCATAACTTTATTTTTGGCTTTTTGGCCTTCTGTGACGAGTTTTAGCTAGGGTTTTGCGATTAACAATAGGCTTATTTTTTTTTACTTCTTTCGAAGTAAATAAGTTAAATCGATAGATATCCCCGCTTGATAAGACGTCCGCCGCCTTGGCGCAAATTTGGTTTGAAATCATGCCGCCAAGCTGGCAGGTTTTTGTCATGAGCAAAGCATCCACCTCACCTATTGAAGCCAGCATCAACGCCGTATGCGAAGCGCGGTTCGGCGCGCCTGTTGAGGCGTTTAAAAGATTGTCAGGCGGCGCGAGCCAAGAAAGCTGGCAGTTTGTGTGCGATGGGCGCGCCTATGTGTTGCGCCGCAACCCCAATGGTAAAGACAGCCCATCCGCCGCCCTTACCAAAGACAGCGAAGCGGCAATTATCACCGCCGCCGCCAAAGCGGGCATTGCTGTGCCGCGTGTGGCGCATATTTGCACTGCCGACGATGGGCTTGGCCCGGCCTATATTATGGATTTCATTGAGGGTGAAACAATCGCGCGGAAAATTTTGCGCGATGCAGCGTTTGACGATGTGCGCCCAAACCTTGCCGCGCAATGTGGCGAGATGCTGGCCGCCTTGCATCAAATAGATGTCTCTACCCTGCCCGATTTGCCGTTCAGCGATGCGGCGGGCGAGCTTGATAAATATGCGGGCTTTCTTGCTGATTACGGGCATCCGCATCCGGTGTTTGAGCTGGCGATAAAATGGCTACGCGATAATCTGCCGACCACACCTCAGCCGGTTTTGGTGCATGGCGATTTTCGCAATGGCAATATTATGGTGTCGCCGGAAGATGGGCTGGTCGCCCTGCTCGATTGGGAACTGACGCATATTGGCGACCCCATGGAAGACCTTGGTTGGCCGTGTGTGCCAAGCTGGCGTTTCGGGCAACATCATTTGCCGGTTGGCGGGTTTGGTGCGCGCGATACTTTATATAGTGCCTATCGTGAAGCCGGTGGCGAAATTGACGAGAAGGCGGCACGGTTTTGGGAAATTCTCGGCACGCTAAAATGGGGCATTATGTGTGCCGCGCTGATGACGCAAAGTTTTGAAGGCGGCATTGACCCATCAATTGAGCGCGGAGCGATTGGGCGGCGCGCCTCTGAAACCGAGATTGATTTGCTGCGTATGCTGATGGGAGAAGACTGATGCAAGACCGCCCGAAGGCCGAAGACCTGCTGCAAGCCGTGAAGCAATTCATTACTGAGCACGCCGCGCCGCAATTGACAGGCCAAGCCGCTTTTCATGCGCGTGTTGCCGGCAATGTGTTGGATATGTTGGCGCGCGAAATGGCACAGGCACCGGGTCATCGCGCTGCCGAAACGGCACGGCTCGAATCATTACTTGATGAAAGCGGTGATTTGGCGACGCTCAATCGCAAATTATGTGACAAAATTGCGTCGGGCGAGATAGACTTATCGACGCCCGGCCTGCAACAACACTTGATAAAAACCACAATGGGCAAACTGGCGATAGACCAACCACGATATCAAGGTTATATAACAGCACAGGCCAATAATTGGCCTGAAGAAGACCTTTTGGAGTGACCCATCATGAAGAAGATTATTGTTCCGATTTTGCTGGCCGCCGCGACTGCCGGTTGCATCATCGACATCCCGTTTATCCCGGGCATCTAATTATTAGGTGATACATTACATTGCGCGCGCGCATAACGGCGATATAGCCAGGGCGCGAC
>CBFHPF010000139.1:0-2992 GCA_965657665.1 Alphaproteobacteria bacterium
CGGCACAATCCGTTCAATATGCTGACGGCGCAGCACATTCAGGCCAAGGCCGAAAAACTCCTGCGCCGCGAAATTGGCGTAGTTGATGTGCCGATTTTCGCCAACGGCCAGAACCGGCTGCGGCAACGCATCAAGAATTTGCTTCTCTTCCATCATGCGGCGACCTCTCTTTTGTTCCCTTTGTCCCCTTTATGCGCGCCTATCGCTTGCGCTTCATAAATCTGCTGCATCGCATCGAACACGGCTTGCGGGTCTTCCAGTCGGCAAATGGCACTGCGCGCCTCGCGGCCGGCTTCATCACCCAAAACGGCATCAATAAAACCGGCTATATGCTTGCGCCCGACGCGAATGCCCTTGCCTTCGCCATACAGCGTCAAACAAGCCTCATACCAATCGGCGAAAATTTGCCATTGCTGCATTGGCGAAGGGTCGGGCGACCAGACACCATCATCAAGAAAACCGGCAATTTGTTTCAACAACCAAGGCCGCCCGACAGCCGCGCGCCCAACCATCACACCAGCGGCGCCCGATTGCGCCAATGCCGCTTTGGCGGTCGCGCCATCAATAATATCGCCATTAACGATGACCGGAATATCAACCGCCTCAACCGTGGCGCGCACCGCCGCCCAATCGGCAGAGCCCTTATAAAACTGGCAACGCGTGCGCCCATGCACGACAATCATTTTCACGCCAAGCCCTTGAGCGATACGTGCCAAATGCGGCGCGTTTAGTGTGTCATGGTCCCAACCGAGGCGCATTTTCAGCGTCACAGGCCGTTCGCTGCCTTCGATTGTGGCGGCGATAATCGCTTCAGCCAATGTTTCGTCGCGCATTAAAGCCGAACCGGACAGCCCACCGGTCACCTGACGCGATGGACAGCCCATATTAATATCGACAATATCAGCACCGGCGGCGCAGGCCAGCCTTGCGCCTTCGCGCATCCAATGCGGGTCACGCCCGGCCAATTGCAGAATAAACGGCGATAAGCCCTCACCCTCAGCGCGTTTCACCACATCTGGGCGCGCCTTCACCAACTCCTCACTGGCTACCATTTCCGACACGACTTGCGCCGCGCTGGTTTTGGCGACGCATTGGCGAAATGCCAAATCCGTGACGCCCGACATTGGTGCCAGCAAAACCCGCCCGTTTAACGTCATATCGCCGATGGAAATGGTCATTATGTGTGCAAAACCCATTAATCAAAAATTATGCCTAAAATGAAGGCAAAAACTGCAAAAGACAAGAATAATCGCGCTATGATGCGCCAAATCAGTCGCCAAACCCCACGCAGCAAGCTAGATTGCTTACATGAACACAGCCAGCAAAATCGCCGTTTTGATTGTCGCTGCCGGTCGCGGACACCGCGCCGGTGGGGGATTGCCAAAGCAATATCGCCCGATGCCGGACGGGCGCGGCGATAGCGTTTTGGCGCGCAGCATCTCGGCGTTTGCGGCTGATGAACGCATTTCTGATATTTGCGTAAGCATTAATAATGCTGACCTATCACTTTACAAATTATCAGTTACTGAATTGAAATTAAATATTAATATATTTTTATGCGATGGCGGGGAAACGCGTCAAAATTCCGTGCAAAACGGCTTGAACGCCTTATCCGAAATAACTGACACCCCAGACTTTGTGCTGATACATGACGCTGCCCGCCCCTATGTCAGCCAGCGCATTATCGACGATTGCATCGCCGCTTTAGCGACCCATGACGGTGCCATTCCCGCCTTACCTGTGACTGACACATTAAAACGCAGTGCAGACGGCAAAATTACCGAGACCGTATCGCGCGATGATTTATACCGTGCTCAAACCCCGCAAGCCTTCCGCTTCGAAGCGATCAAAAACGCCCATCTTTCCGCCCCCGATAATTTAACCGATGATGCGGCTGTGGCTGAGGCGGCAGGCCTCAACGTCGCGCTGGTAGATGGCGACGCAAGCAATATCAAACTGACCTTTGAGGAAGATTTCATGCCCGCACATACGACAAACGGATTGCTGCACCCGCGCACCGGCGCGGGCTTTGATGTGCATCGCTTCGACAAAGCAGGCAGCGCACACGAGATTATGCTGGGCGGTGTCGCTGTGCCGCATGATTGCGCCCTTATCGGCCATAGCGATGCGGACGCCGCGCTGCATGCCATCACCGATGCGTTGTTGGGTGCTTTGGCTGAAGGCGACATTGGCGACCATTTTCCGCCATCAGACGCGCGCCATAAGGACCGCCCATCGTCTGATTTTCTGACCTTCGCCGTCGACTTGGCGCAGCAAAAGCAAGCGCAACTGACCCATATCGACCTGACAATTATTTGCGAGCAGCCGAAAATCGGCCCGCACCGCGATAAAATGCGGCAAAAAATCGCCGAATTATGCCGCTTGCCGGTCAGCGCAGTTGCCGTCAAAGCTACAACAACAGAAGGCCTCGGCTTTACCGGACGCGGCGAAGGGCTGGCAGCGCAAGCCATGGCTTCTGTGCTGATGCCCGCCCCAAATGAAGACGGGAACGCATAATGCTATCGCTGCACAAAATACCGCCGCATTTAAAGATCTATTCGCCCGCCACGCTTATCGGCACTTATTTTTTCGCCGGAATGATTAAACCCGCTTCCGGCACATGGGGCACATTGGCCGCCCTGCCCCTCGGCATTGCGATTATGGGCCTGTTTGGCCCTGCCGGATTGCTCATCGCCGCGGCTATCGGCTATGCGCTGGGCCATTGGGCTTCAACGCGCTGGATAGCGCAAGGCGAAGATAAAGACCCCTCGGCTATTGTGATTGATGAAGCCGTCGGCATGTGGCTGGCCTTAACCACCGCGCCGCTGACGCCGCTCGGCATCGGGCTTGCTTTCGCGCTGTTTCGCCTGTTTGATATTGTCAAACCCTGGCCGGTAAGCTGGGCAGATAGCAAGCTTGGCGGCGCAACCGGCATTATGCTGGATGATGTGCTGGCCGGTATTTGGGCCGCGGCCCTGCTCACCATCGCTCA
>CBFHPF010000140.1:0-2868 GCA_965657665.1 Alphaproteobacteria bacterium
TGAAAAGATTTATCTCACCGATGCTGCGACCGATACGATTAATGCGCAATTCATTCGCGATACTAATGGCGTGAAGTTTGAGATTACTTTGAACGAGATATCTGCCAGCCAAGCGCGCATTTACGGCTATGTGCCGGTTGGCGAAGACATCACTATTTTCGGCAAAGACGGTCGTCCGGTTGGGCCGGAAGATGCGGTGTTCGTCTATGGCGATGGTCGTCGGAATCTGCGCGGCGGCGATGAAGATAATATTATTATCGGCACAAGTGCCGATGAATGGCTGCGCGGTCAAAAAGGCGATGACCGACTATTCGGCGGCGATGGCGATGACCGCGTCAATGGTGGTCGCGGCGATGATATATTAGATGGCGGCGATGGCGACGACCGTTTGACCGGCGGTCGCGGTGACGATGTATTTGCCTTTAGCGGCGACAGCTTCGGCAATGATTTAATTGTCGATTATGCTTCGGGCGATCGTATTCATCTTTTGGATGTTGAAGCCGATGATGTGTTCGCCCGTTTTGTGCGCGAGGGCAATGAAGTGTTCTTGCGTATCTCGATACATAGCCAGCCGGAAGCTTCGGCGCATATTCGGGTTAATGTTGCGGCCGATATGGATGTGGCTATTTATGGCGCGGATGGTGGGCAGGTGAGCATTCATCCGGGGCTGCGTTTGGAAGGCACAAGCGGCAATGATTTCATTGCCGGCACGGGTGAGAATGATGTCGTTTATGCCGGTGCGGGAAATGACGTAATCGAAGGCGGCGCAGGCGATAACTCGCTTTATGGCGAAGCTGGAGACGACGCTTTAATCGGCGGCGATGCTCTCGATATTATCGACGGCGGCGCGGGCGATGACCACATATTCGGCAATGGCGGCACTGATATTTTCATCTTCACCGGACAAGAATTTGGACACGACCGGATTTACGATTACGGCGCGGGTGATTTGATTTTGCTCAGCGATTTTGATGTTGGGGCGGTCTCAGCACGCTTTGAAATTGAAAACGGGCAATTGCAATTTGCTATTACAGCCAATGGTGAGGCGCAATTATCAGCCAGCGTGACGCTGGAAAATGTGTCGCAAAGTGATTTCGTAACGGTGCTGGCAGGAGAAGCCGCACCGGTGTTCGCCGACAGCGCATTGCATCATTTAGCTGACGAAGACACGCTGTTTAGCGGCACAAGCGATGCTGACGTCTTCCACACTCAAACAGCTGCAACGCATGTGGTAACCGGCTTTGACGCAACGCTGGACACGATAGGGCTGGATGTCAGCGACGCTACCTTAGCTGCTGTTGAGGCCGCACAGCCGGAAGACCAACTCGCGACTTTGCTTGACCAAGGCGACATAAGCGTCACCACGCTGGATGGAGACACCTATGTTTCTGTCGCTGATGAGCTGCGCCTTATTCTCGACGATAGTGACGACCCGATTGATTTCACGCAGTTCGATATTTACTAAATAAACGCGCTCAATGTCATCACAGCCAATGTCGCTAAAACCGGAATGGCGACGGTGATAATCGCGACATCTTTGTAGGCTTGTTTATGGGTCAACTGGGTGATGGTCAGCATGGCAATCACCGCGCCGCAATGCGGCAGGCTATCAAAGCCACCGCTCGCCATAGCGACAATGCGGTGCAATTCATCAGCCGCAATGCCCATAGCGAGATAGCTTTCAGCCATTGTCGCCATAAAGATTTGCAAGCCACCTGAGGCCGAGCCGGTGATGGCAGAGACCACGGAAATAGATGCGAAAGCCGAGATTTTAGGCGGCAGGCCTGAATTCAGCATAGCTGATGAGAAGTCTTGAAAGCCGATGGTTTGCACGACGATACCACCAAAGCCGATAACCGCAGCGGTGTTGAGAAGCGGCATGACGGCATCATTTGTGCCTTCGCCGAAAACTTGCAACCCGCGTCCGCGCAAATTTGAGAACATAAGAAACGCCAAAACCGAGCCGATGAACAAAGCAAGGCTCGGCCAGAAAACCGGCTGTTTGAGGGCGAAGCTTGCCAAATCGGTCAGCGCGCCTTGTTCAGGCAACAGGCCGAAAGAGGTCAGCAAGCGCGGCAACATGATAATCGCCAGCACCACGACAAGCGGCACAATCGCCAATTGCCATTTCGGCATATCATCGCTGGCGACAATGTTTTCGACTTTATCCAGCGGGCCTGGCTCAAAGCCTTCGCCATTGGCTTTGGCTTTCACGCGTTCGCGCTCGAGATAAAACATGCCGACCGCGAACATAATCGCGCCACCAACAATGCCCAAAAGCGGCGCGGCGAATAAATCTGTGCCCAAAGCAACCGATGGGATGACATTTTGAATAGACGGCGTGCCGGGTAGGGCGGTGAGGGTGAATGTGCCTGCGCCCAAGGCCAGCGCGGCGCAAAACAGCCGCTTTGGCACATCAGCTTCTTTCAGCAGGCTAAGACCAAGCGGATACATGGCAAAAATCACCACGAAAACGACAACGCCGCCATAAGTCAGCGCGGCGCATGTCAGAACGGTAATCCACAAGACGCGCTCATTGCCTAATTTTTGAATGAGGGCCAGCGCGACGGAGGTCGCTGCTTTGCTTTCGCCCATCACACGGCCAAATACCGCACCGGCGATAAACAATAAGAAGAAGCGTCCGGCAAAGCTGAACGTGCCAAGCGGGCCGGATGCGTAATGTTTGGAAAACGCATCGGCTATCGGCAAACCATTGGTCACAGCGACCACCAAGCCACAAAGCAGTGATGCGAACAATATATTGACCCCGCGCAAAGCGAGATAAATAAGCAAAGCCAGTCCGGCCAATAAACCGATATATTCCATAAGCCCCTCCCAAGGTTTGCGGCAATTTTAAGCACGGATTCG
>CBFHPF010000141.1:0-2767 GCA_965657665.1 Alphaproteobacteria bacterium
CGTGTGCAAAGATTGCGTGTGCCCTTGGGTTGAGGCCATCGCTTCAATGCAGGTACGCACGACGTTATTATAAATATCCTGCGCCGTTAGGCTCCAGCCTGAGGTTTGGCTATGGGTACGCAAGGCCAGCGATTTCGGGCTTTTCGCGCCAAGCCCTTGCATTAGCTGCGCCCACAGCAAACGGGCGGCGCGCATTTTGGCAATCTCCATAAAGAAATCCATGCCAATCGCCCAGAAGAATGACAAGCGCGGCGCAAATGCGTCAATATCCATACCGGCGGCGATACCGGCGCGGGCATATTCCACTCCATCCGCCAGCGTATAGGCCAGCTCGAGGTCAGCCGTCGCGCCCGCTTCTTGCATATGATAGCCGGAAATCGAAATCGAATTAAACTTCGGCATATGCTCAGAGGTATAGGCGAAAATATCGGAAATAATCCGCATGCTCGGCTGCGGCGGATAAATATAGGTGTTGCGCACCATGAACTCTTTCAAAATATCATTTTGAATTGTGCCCGCCAGCTTTTCAGGGCCAACGCCTTGTTCTTCAGCCGCCACAATATAAAGTGCCATAATCGGCAACACTGCGCCGTTCATGGTCATAGAAACCGACATTGTGTCGAGCGGAATACCAGCAAATAAAGTGCGCATATCCAAAATCGAGTCAATCGCGACGCCTGCCATGCCGACATCGCCAAAGACGCGCGGATGGTCGCTGTCATACCCACGGTGGGTCGCCAAATCGAAAGCCACGGACAAGCCTTTTTGACCGGCTTTCAAATTGCGGCGGTAAAATGCGTTCGACTCTTCGGCTGTTGAGAAACCGGCATATTGGCGCACCGTCCACGGTTTATTGACATACATGGTCGCATAAGGCCCGCGAATATAGGGCGCAAGACCGGGAAAGCTGTCGAGATAGGGCAGGCCATCGCGGTCGGCAGCGGTATAGAGCGGATTAATATCAATGCCTTCCGGCGTATGGCGCAGCCCCGCGCCATCGCTGGTGTCTTGTGCAGATTTGGCAGCACTTTGCCAACCCGACAAATCGCCTTGCGGCTGCGTGTTGAGAGACAGTTTGGAAAAATCTGGCAGTTTACTCATCGGATAATCCTATAGTCCCAGCTTGGCGTGAATGGTTGTTAAAAAGCTCAGCGCGGCGCATCCGGCGAAGCAATAATCGTCAATATCGGCAGAATCACGAGGTTTACCGGCCAGCGCAATATGCGTTGCCCCCGCCGCTTTCAGCGCGCCGGCAACAGCCTCAGCATGCGCCTCATAAGCCTCATCTGAGGCACAAATAACGGCGATTTTGGCGTTGGATTTTTGAAACGCTTCGGCAATGGCTGCGCTATCCGTGCCACCCTCACCATTGACCGCATGCAAGCCACCGGCGGCATATAGATTGGCGGCAAAATTAAGCCGTGGCGTAAACTCAGCCATCTCACCAATGCAAGCCATGAAGACTTTCGGCTTGGCTTTTTGGGCGGCATGGCGCAATGCCTCAAAGCCTTGCGCATGGCGATAATCAGCGTTATTTGACGGCTCAAGCGGCGCTTCGTCCAAATTAGGAAACTCGCTGACACCGACCAATGGCATGGCGCGTTTATCAATGGCGTTTTGATAAGCCTCGACTTGGGCGCTCAATGCGGCCTCAATCGTGCCGTTTTCGAGCGCGGCTACCAAACCACCGGCGGCTTCAATGGCCTGAAACTCAGCCCATGCCGCTTCGGCCAATTGCTGCGTCAATTCTTCGATATACCAACTGCCACCGGCGGCATCAGCGACATGACCGATATGGCTTTCTTCCTGCAAAATAATTTGCGTATTGCGGGCAATGCGGCGGGTCAGCGTATTGTCTGATGCACTTGTCGCGGTGCAAGGCGCAATCGTCATCATATCGACACCGGCAATACCGGCACCAAGCGCGGCGGCCGTGGCGCGTAAAATATTAACCCAAGGGTCGATATCGGCGAAAGCGCGCAAACTGCTCTCAGCATGAATTTGCGGCACAGCCTCTGCCACGCCAACGGCTTCGGCGATATTGGCAAATAGTAACCGCGCGGCGCGCATTTTCGCCAATGAAGCAAACATATCGACATCGGCAGCGAGCGTGAGGGTGATTTTCGGCAACGCATCTACCGCATCCATGCCGACAGCTTCAAGTTCGCGCAAATAAGCAGTAATTGCGGCCAGCATCCAGCCAAGCTCTTGCGGCACGCCTGCGCCTTTGGCATGAAAAGCCGCACCATTGGCGGTCAATAAACGCGCTGAAGGCCGTGTCGCCGCAATGGCGGGCAGGGCAGTGTAATCAACAGCTTTATCGTCTGTGAAGGGGCTGAGGTTTAAATAAAGTGGCACATCTTTGGTGTTGCGTTTGTCGAGCAGCGCCAAAACCGCTTGCGCATCGTCAAGGCTGGCATTGGCTAGCGATAGCGGCGCAATATCCAACATCACACCGTTAAGCAGCTTATCGAGGGCATCCGTGTCGGCTGATTGTTGCGAGAAATCCAACATAATGGCTGAAACACCGCCGCTAAGGTCGGTTAGCAGCGCTTCATTATCAACGCCTTTGCGGCCAATAACAGCACGCTGGGCAATGTGCCAAGGCAGATATTTTTGATTAACGGCGCGCGCACCACGGGTAAACGGCGCAAAGCCCGGCAAGCCGCTATCTGTGGTGGTTTCACGATAAAGCGGTTGGCGCGAAAATCCGGCGAGGTCTTGCGAGTTCAGCGTATCAGCCGCTTTGCCGCGCAAGGCTGCTTCA
>CBFHPF010000142.1:0-2690 GCA_965657665.1 Alphaproteobacteria bacterium
TGATTTTTCCATGCAAGCAGCAACCAAATATATCGTCGGACATGCCGATGCGCTGCTTGGCACGGTTGCCGCCAAAGGCAAAAACTTCACCGAGTTAAAACAAACGCACGGGCTATTGGGCCTATGCGCCGGACCCGATGATGTGTTTCTCGCCTTGCGCGGTTTACGCACCATGCCAACACGGCTGAAGCAACACCAGCAATCGGCATTGGCGATGGCCAAGTGGCTGCAAAGCCTGCCATTTGTGCGGCGCGTTTTTTATCCCGCCCTACCCGACGCGCCGGGCCATGATTTATGGCAACGCGATTTTACCGGCGCGGCAGGGTTGTTTTCTTTTGAGCTCGCCCCCTGCAGTGAAGAGCAATTAGCCGATATGCTGGATAATCTTGCATTGTTTGGCATGGGCTATAGCTGGGGTGGTTTTGAAAGCCTTATTGTGCCGTGCGCCATACCGCGCACCGCAACATCGTTTGAGACAGACGGACAAATGCTGCGCGTCTCCATCGGGCTGGAACATATTGATGATTTGCAAGCCGATTTATTGGCAGGCTTCGCCCGCGCCGGATATCGGGCCTGATATCAAAACCTAATATTGCGGGATAAAATTATCGGCGCGGTTTTCGGCTTCAGCAATCTGCTCCGCCGTCATATTAGCCGCCATTTGCTCAAGAGCCTTCACGGCGAATGGTGCAAAACCTTGGTCGCGCGACAGCAAATAGTATTTATAGGCCTCGATTTTATCCTGCGAAACGCCCTCGCCGCTTTCCAACATGGAGGCGATATTAAACATGGCAGCAGGCATACCCATGCGAGCGGCGCGCAAATATAGCTCAGCCGCTTTGTCGCGGTCTTCGCGCACGCCAGTGCCATAATCATACATGGAGGCCAAATCAGTCAGGCCGCGGGCATCATTGCCGTCAGCCGCTTGCTTGAGATATTTAAGCGCCAGCTTCAAATCGCGGCGCACAACCTTCGCATCGAAATATTCCTCGCTCAACCGATAGGCACTTCCTGCATCACCGGCAGCAGCGGCTTTTTTCCAATATTCAATCGCTTCGGAATACAAACCGCGCTGATAAATATCCAAACCTTCGCGCTCGCTCAACGCATGCGCGCCGACCAAAGAGGTCAAGACAAGGCCGACCGCCAGGGCCGCAGCAGTAAAAACTCGCTTAAAACAAATCATCATTGTTGTATCCTAGATAACAAATTAGGCATTTTTTTGACCGTATTTCATGAATTATGGGTTAAAAACAGGCGACATACAAGATGGAGAAATAGCGTGCTGCTCGGCATTATCTGCAACAAGAAAAGCGACGACATAGACAGCCTGCAAGCGGTCAATCATATGTATCTGAATGCTGTTGCCACACATATGGCTGTGCAGCCGGTTTTGATACCTGCCGAGATGGATGAGGGCACGCCTGATGTTGCGCTTTTGCTGCAAAGGCTGGATGGCCTGTTGCTGACCGGCAACCGAACCAATCTGCATCCGTCAAATTTCGGCATTGCGCCCTCACCCGCCTATGAGCCTTACGACCGCGGCCGCGATGCTGTCGCTCTTGCTTTGGTCAAAGGCGCGCTGGCAATCGATTTGCCGGTGCTGGCCATTTGCCGCGGCTATCAGGAATTAAACGTCGCTTGCGGCGGTAGCTTGATGACGGATATTCATTTGCAAGACGGACGCTTGGCGCATTTAACGCCCGATAGCGACGACAACACGAAACGCTTCGCCGCGCGCCATGATGTGCATTTCACCGAAGACGGCTATTTCCATAAGCTGCTCGGCGTGCGCTCAGCCATCACCAATTCCTTGCACTGGCAGGCCGTTGACCGCGTTGGCGAAAATCTCGCAATTGAAGCGCGCGCTGAAGACGGCATAATTGAAGCGCTGCGCCACACTAAAGCGCGCTACTGTGTTGGCGTGCAATGGCACCCTGAATTTCAATTCGGAGAGAATATTATCTCGGCCCCGCTCTTCGCTGATTTTGAACGCGCCATGCGAGATTATGCTGATGGCAAATGATTTAGTCATTGCGGCAGGTGCAAAGGCACTCGCTCATATTCGTAAAAACGGATTATCACCCGACGACATCAGCGCCATATTCGGCGCATCCGGTGCCGCCAAATGGCTAGCGATTGCAGGCCTCGACCATAAAGTTTTTTCGCGCTTCATGCCGCAACGCACGAATAAAACACCGGTTGATTTATTCGGCACATCGGTTGGCGCGTTCAAACTATCAGGCGCGGCGCGCACAGATGCCGATACCACAATCAACGTCATGGCTGATGCGTATATCGCGCAAAGCTATGAGGGCGCGATTGACTTCTCAACCATTGATAAGCAAACCGATATCGTGTTTGAGAAATTTATGGGTCACGGGCATGACGGCGATATTCGCAAAGGCATTGATGAAATTCTCAGTAATGAAAAATACCGCCTGCATATCGGGACGGTGCGTTGCCATGGCGGACTGAATGCGAAAACGCGGCGGCAATTGCTGGCATTGGCGCGCGCCGGATTGCTGGCCAATTTCACCGACAAGCATCTCATTGGCCTGACCGAAAGAACTGTTTTCTCAGATCCGCGCAGCGATATAAATTTTACCGCACGCGACGGCTTTCCCGTCCGCCACGCGACACTGACCCGCGATAATATGGATAAGGCCTTGCGCGCTTCGGGCGCGATA
>CBFHPF010000143.1:0-2653 GCA_965657665.1 Alphaproteobacteria bacterium
AGGCCTTCCCACGTGCCGGCCATGACGCGGCGCAACCATTGTGTGCGGTCCGTCAAATCTGTGACAGGCGGCGGAATTTCACCAACCCCCGTCTCAATTTGCGGCGTCAGCCCCCACGCCGCAGCCAAAGGTGCGGCGGTTTCTCGGCAGCGTTTCAATGGGCTGGAGTAAATCGTCACGGGCGCAGCTATCAGACCCTTAATTTTTTCGGCTACCGCCTCAGATTGCTGACGACCCAGCGCATCCAGCCCCGGGTCAGCGTCGCCATCCCATCCGGCGGCGGCCTTGCCGTGCCGTATCATATAAATTTTTGTCATTTAATCGCTCGCACTTATTCCGGTGTGAAAATATTCAGCTTATTCGCATTAACTGCCAGCGTGCCCTTCAGGCCAATGCAATCTTCTTGCATCAGACGGTCAATTTGCCCGCCTTCATGGGTCATATGCGCACAAAAACGTTCGCCGCTATCTAGTCGGCCAATAAGTATGCCATCGGCATCTTTGCCCGCGACATGCGCGACCGTGTAGCTTTCAATCGTGCCATTGCCATTGGCTTCATCGACAAACGGCAATTTGTCCATTGCATCGATTTTGCCCTGCAAGACGCTCGGCGCTTCACGCTGCCAGTCACCTTCAAACGGCGTGGTTGAGTAAAGCCCAAGCGAGTGCTTGGTCAAAAACCAGCCATTACCATTGCAAAACCCTTTACTGCCCGGATTGGCGCGAAGCTTTTGCGCCATCAGCGCGACCGACATCAGCGTATAGGCATTACCCGCACCACCAAAATATGGCAGACCGCCGGTGACGGTAAACGGACGTGGGTCGTCTTCTGCAATATTCATCTCGCGGCAAGCCACCTCAACGGCGACCGGGAAACACGAATATAAATCGAAATAATCAATATCGCTGACTTGCCATCCGGCCATATCGAGCGCCAGTTCGGCCATGCCCTTCATAGCATGGCTGCGGTGCAATTCAGGTCGTTCAATCGGGTTCCAAATATCATTGGCCTCGGCGCAGCCATGCAGATAAACCCATTTGCTCTCATCAATGCCCAATTCGCGCGCTTTGCCGACCGAGGTCAGCATCACCGCGGCGGCTTGGTCGACTTGAATGACCGAATTCATGTATTTCGGATACGGATAACCGACCAGACGATTGCTTTCGCTCACTGTGGCAATTTCTTGGGCCGACCGCGCCACCGGAAACCAGCTATACGGATTATCCGCCGCCACTTCAGTAAAGGGCTGCATCATCTCGCCCAGCTTTTGCATATGAGCCGGCACATCGCGGCCTAAATGGTGGCGCAGCGCATTTTCAAAAATCGGATAATAATTGACCGGATAATAAAGATTATGCCGCCGCTCAACCGGCGAGCAGCCATCTTTTTCAACACCAATATCTTCGCGAATATCATTGGCATCATCATTCCAGCCCGGGCTATCGCTCAAATCAACACCGGTGCCGACAGCACGCATTATCGAGCCAAGCCCCTCGCCGCCGACCAACAGAGCCGCGCCGACATTGCCATTGCTGATACGCTCCGCCAATTCATTAATCATCATTTGTGGGCTATTGCCGCCGGTTGCCGCCATCAGCGCTTGCGAAGGTTTAATGCCAAGCTGATTGGCGACGCTGAGGCCGATATTCTTATATTTACCGAAAGGCAGATTGCGCCCTTCGGGCGAGTCCGTGACAAAACGAATGCCCGCCATTGTATCAATTGCATCGGCACCGGCTCCGGCATCAGCCAGTGCGCGCTCAGCCGCCTCAGACAGCAGCGCTAGCGGTGATTTGGCTCTCGTTACGTCTTTTTCTTTTTGCACCGTTAAACCGGTGCCGACCAAAATCGGTGTGTTATCCTGTGGCATATCGATCTCCCTTTTGCGGCGAGTTTAATGACGCGCTTGAACGGCGCAAGCCCTTTATCTGCTTTTATATGAGATGCTTTAAAGATCCGTTTGCTCAATTTTTAACCAGTTGCACTTTATTTGTGCATAAATAGTGAATTCACCGCCAGCTAAGCTGGAAACAAGGCTTATCTCTCGCTGAATCTCATTGGCACAGATATTGCATATTTCCGACGAATAATCATACGCAGGAGAAGCTGATGAAAAAGATTGAAGCCATCATCAAACCGTTCAAGCTGGACGAAGTGAAAGATGCTTTGCAAGAAGCCGGTATTCAGGGCATTACCGTTGTCGAAGCCAAAGGCTTTGGCCGCCAGAAAGGCCATACTGAGCTGTATCGCGGTGCAGAATATGTCGTTGACTTCCTGCCAAAGGTTAAACTTGAGGTTGTTGTTGCTGACAGCCAATTGGATGGCGCCATTGAGGCCATTAAAACAGCCGCCGAAACCGGTCGTATCGGTGACGGCAAAATTTTTGTTTCGGATATCTCACAAGCTATCCGTATCCGTACTGGTGAAACGGGCGACGACGCTCTATAACCAACCCCACTAACTTATCTGAATTTGGAGACCAAACATGTCAGACGCTTCAACCGTTCTTAAAATGATCAAGGACAATGAAGTCCAGTATGTTGATCTGCGCTTCACCGACCCGCGCGGTAAAATGCAGCATCTCACACTGGATACAGACCTTATTGATGACGACTTCTTTGCCGAAGGCACAATGTTCGACGGCTCATCAATC
>CBFHPF010000144.1:0-2600 GCA_965657665.1 Alphaproteobacteria bacterium
CGCTGGCAGGCATGCAACCGCAAGCCATATTGATAGACCACACAACCACATCAGCCGAAGTCGCACGCGAATTATCAGCCGCATGTGCCCCGCAAAATTGCGCCATGCTGGATGCGCCGGTTTCGGGCGGGGAAGCGGGCGCGGTGAATGGCGTGTTGACGGTGATGGTCGGCGGTAACGCGCAAAGCTTCGCGCAAGCTGAGCCTGTGATGGCGCATTTCGCCCGCGCCAGCAAATTAATGGGGCCTGCAGGTGCCGGTCAATTGACCAAAATGGTTAATCAGATTTGCATTGGCGGCTTGGTGCAGGGGCTGTCTGAAGCGTTGAACTTTGCCGATAAAGCCGGTCTGGACGGACGTGCTGTTATCGAAACGATTTCCAAAGGTGCGGCGCAAAGCTGGCAGATGGAAAACCGCTATGAGACAATGATTGATGATAATTTCGACTTCGGCTTTGCCGTCGATTGGATGGTCAAGGATTTAAATATTTGCCTCGATGAGGCGGCGCGCAATGGCGCGGCTTTGCCGGTGACTGAAATCGTTAAAACCTATTATGAAGATGTGCGGCAAATGGGCGGCGGCCGCTGGGACACCTCAAGTCTTATTCGTCGTTTGCGCCGCCTGATTGATTAATTAATTGACTGATTAGCTGGCCGGTTAATTACTTTGCAGTTTCTGTGTTGCCGCATTATCGCTAAATTACCCTTAGGGACCGTGACTTTGTATTGGCGAAGTATTGTGTACCCTTGCGTAAATTCCTGTTTCATCGGTGTGATGATGTAAAAATTTTGGCGGCGCTCGCTTATGGTGAGCGGCGTTTTCGTGCTGTCTTATTGGCCGGTGCGCTACCGCTTTTGCTGCTATTGGCGGCATGTGGCGGTGGTGGAGGATCGGGCGAGTCTGCTGCGCCGTCACCCGCCGGAGTGCGCGACAACGCCAATCCGCATTTGCCAGCTTTGCCGCCCGATTGGGAAACCGACCCCGAGGTTTGGGCCGCTGATGGGCAATTTCAAAACCAACCGGGTCTGGATACGATAAACGCGCAGCAAGCATATGCGCGCGGCATTACCGGCAAGGATGTCACCATCGGTTTTGTCGATACGGGGCTGGACGATACGCATAGTGAGTTTGCCGATAAGACGATTAGGCTGAATGACCGCTCCGGTTTGACCTCGACAAATAACGCGCAATTGCGCCACGGCACGGGCGTCGCTTCCATTGCGCTGGGTGCGCGCCATATGGGCAGCCTCATGCATGGCGTGGCTTTTGACGCCGACCCTGCCATGTGGAGCTTGCGCCTCGCAAATGGTTTTTTAGATATTGATGATGGCGTGCTGTCGCGCGGCATCACCGCTTTGCAATCATCGGGGGCGCGCATCATCAATCATAGCTGGGGCTATAGCTCGCCGCTCGATTTAAACCTGCACAGCACTCAGAGCGAATATCTCGAAACCGCTTTTGCCGACACATTGGCCCTGATGCGCCTGCGTCAGGCGATACATGTGTGGGCGGCGGGCAATGAAGGCCACGACCAAGTTTCCATCAGCTCGGCTTGGCCGGCTTTATTTCCCGACCTTGCCGGATTTTCTATCGCCGTTGCTGCTTTAGGGGCTGACGGCGCCATCGGTCGCGGCAGCAATCATTGCGGTGCAATGCGAAATCACTGTTTGGTAGCCCCGGGCGGGGTCGCCGCCGGAGGTTCGTCATATACGATTATGGCTGACCCCGGCGGCGGATACCGCACTTCTTATGGCACAAGCTATGCCGCGCCTTATGTGTCGGGCGTTTTGGCATTGATGATGCAGGCCTTTGGCGACCAACTGACTTTGCCGGAATACACTGCGCGGCTCTTGGCGACGGCAAATAAGTCTGGCATTTATGAAAATGATTTTATTTATGGTCAGGGTTTGGTTGATGCCGATGCGGCTTTGCGGCCCTATGGCGACAGTCAAATTCCGATACCGGCTGGCGGGCTTGTCGGTGCTGCGGGTAGTGGGGTGCGGCGTGGCGGCTTACCGCGCGATATGATTGAGCGGTTGCGGCGCGAAAAAATCATCATTCTTGATGAGCTAAACACGCCGTTCGCGCGCCCGCTCATATCGAATTATGACCCGTATCAAAGTTTTGAAATGACCGAGTGGTTGACGGCGGGCGACAATAAAACAACCCGCGAAAGCCATCCGTTTCTCAATCGCTTTGCCAATGTGCAAGACGGCACGGCGATATCTTTTTGGCGCTATGTGCCGCCGGTGCTGCGCAAAGAAAACCTGCGTGATGAGACACCGGGGCATCAAGGCATTGGCTTTGCGGCGCGGCTAACGCGGCGGCGCACACGGCTGGCCTTCGGCATGGTGGGCGAGGAGAGCGGATTAATGACGTCGGAAGGCACTGGCGCGTTAAGCTTTGGGCCGTCGCACAGCATTTTGTTTTCCTATGGCTATGATATGGACCTTGGCGATTGGCAGCTTGATTTTGATGCCCACGCCGCGATGAGCAATGTGCAGGGCGGTGAGGAAAGCTTATTGCGTGGCACAGATAGGGCTTTGGCAAGCAGTGCCGTTATCGCTTTGCGGCGGCGCAATTTGGCCATCGAGGTCAGGC
>CBFHPF010000145.1:0-2587 GCA_965657665.1 Alphaproteobacteria bacterium
AGCCTTTTTGCGCCATTAATAACGTCAATGGCACTTGCAAGCGGCGAATATGTTTCGTCACATTCATTTGCGGCCCTTTAAAATTGGCGGCCTCCCATTGCGGGTCGCAGGCAAGGCGCACCTCATTGTCGCTATCGTCCATCTCAGCATCAAGTATGGGCAGTAAGCCACCGGCCAAATAAGATTGCAAAAACCCGTCTTGCCAGCTGGCAAACGCGCCACGCCCGCTATAGGCTTTTTCAACGACGGCTGCATTGGGCCAATCGCGGCGACGCCTTTTTGCCAGTTCCATTAATTTATGACCGCGCCCGCGCAAACGGGTCAACAGATTGGCGATATATCCGGCCACAGTCGGAATAATTACCGGATCGGCAAGCACCAATCCGGCCACCAAATCAGGCCGCTTGGCGGCCAGTAAAACCGACGCGCATCCGCCCATAGAATGACCGCCGAGCCAAATTTTGCGACCGGATTTTTCATACAAGCGCAGCACCAGCTTTTCCAAATCATCGGCATAAATTTGCCAGCTTGTCATGTCCAACGGATTGGCCGGCAATTGCGTATGGCCATGGCCGCGCGCATCCCATGCATAAACATCATAATGCGCCGCCAAAGGCGCCAATAAGCGGTCATAGGTTTGCCCGTTAAAGCCATTGGCATGCGCCCAATGCAAAATCGGGCGCGCGCCGGATGGTGCAAACGCAGCATCTTCATTTCCCGCGTCATCGCTCGCCACATTATCATGCCAGTGGCACACGGATATTGTGCCTTCCGGCATGGCAAAAACCGTTCGGTTCATCATCAGTTTTTCTTTCTAGACTTTCGATTCTCTGTAGCACAATTTGCGTCACATCACGCAAAAGGCAAATTCGTCAAATTGCCGCTTGCTGGTCACACAAGCCGCTTTATGCTAATCAGCGCCATGCAAATTTATCTGCCCATAGCTGAAATCAGTGCCAATATTATGACCCTCATCGGCATGGGTGGTCTTGTCGGATTTATGTCCGGCATGTTTGGTGTCGGCGGCGGGTTTTTGATGACGCCGCTTTTGATTTTCATCGGTGTGCCACCGGCTGTCGCTGTTGCCAGCGAAGCCAATCAAATTGTCGCCTCATCGGTATCGGGCGGTCTGGCTTATTGGCGACGGCGCGCTGTCGACGTGCCGATGGGCGTTATTTTGATGCTGGGCGGTCTCGGTGGTTCTTATAGCGGTGTGCAATTGTTTAAATTGCTACGCGCCATGGGCCAAGTCGACCTGCTGATTTCGCTATCCTATGTGCTGTTTTTGAGCATTATTGGCGGGCTGATGTTGCGCGAAAGTGTGCAAGTTATTTTGGCGGCGCGGCGCGGCAATCCGGTACAAGCGCGGCGGCCCGGGCAACATAGCTGGATTTTGCGCCTACCTTTTCGTATGCGGTTTCGCCGTTCCAAACTTTATATCAGCGTTATTCCACCCATCGCCATCGGCTTTTTTGTCGGCATGATGTCAGCCATTATGGGCGTCGGCGGCGGCTTTATTATGGTGCCGGCGATGATTTATATTTTGCGCATGCCGACCAATGTGGTTATCGGCACATCTTTGTTTCAAATCATTTTCGTCACCGCTTCGGTTACGGTTTTCCACGCTGTTGAGAACCAGACCGTCGATATTGTGCTGGCCTTTTTGCTGATGGTCGGCGGAGTTATTGGAGCGCAATTGGGTGCTTTAGTGGGGCAGCGCTTGCCGGGCGAACAATTGCGCGCGCTATTGGCGCTGATTGTGCTGGCGGTCGGATTGAAGCTATTGCTCGACCTTATCAATCAACCCGATGAATTATATTCGCTGACCCGTCTCGGCAGCGGCCTGTTGGGTGGGGGGCTGTGATGCGCGCACTGATATTCTTCATTGCCTTATTGATATTTGCGCCGGACACCCGAGCTGCCAATGTGCTGGTCACAGACGCATCGAAAGATCAGATTTCCATTCGTACCAATTTTGCCGGTGAGAAACTGCTTTTATTCGGCGCGATTGACACTGCACCTTATGGGCCGGTTGACGGCGTTGTGGTGGTATTGCGCGGGCCAGGCGAAAATGTCGTTTTGCGCAAAAAGCAAAAACAATTCGGCATTTGGATTAATGATGCGGGCACGGTTTTGGGGCCGCTACCCAGTTTTTACACTGTCGTCAGCTCTTCGCCTTTGGCAAATCTGGCACCACAAGATGAGCGTAAAACACTCGGCATTGGCGCAGACACGTTAGATGCCAATCTGATTTCCTCTGATAGAGATTCTGATAAAGCCGGGCAAAAAACCGCACAAAAGGCTGAGGCCTTGGCCGCGTTTCGGCGTTTAAAACAAAGCGATAATCTTTTCGCGGCGCGCGAGGATGCAGTTGAGATTATCAATGACAAGCTGTTTCGCGCTGAAATCAGCCTGCCGGCGGGCATGCCGGTCGGGCGTTACGTCACTGAGTTTTTCGCTTTTAAATCGGGGCGTTTGGTCGGTTATCAAACCGGCGAATTACCGGTTGATATTGTCGGCACCGGCCACATATTACATACAGCCGCTTATGATGCACCGCTGCTTTACGGCCTGTTCGGTGTCATTA
>CBFHPF010000146.1:0-2561 GCA_965657665.1 Alphaproteobacteria bacterium
GGGCACAATTTAACCGTCATGAAACACCATTTTGGGAGGTGAAAATGAAACCGTCTAAAGGACAAATTATTGTGGCGCTGGCAGCGCTGGTTTTTCTGGTCTTATGCGTTTTGGCTTATGGGCAGGTCGGTTTGAGCGGCTTTGACCGCGTATTGGCTGAACCATGGGGTTTTGTAACCCTTTCAGATGTGATGTTGGGCGCGGTGTGCATGAGTGCGGTTATTTTTGCGCAAGAAAAAGACAAGCGCATCGCCGCGGCATGGGCTTTGCCGATTTTTCTGCTCGGTCACGTGGTTAGCGCGGCATGGGTGGTCATTCGGTTTTTGCCGTCAATTTCAGCTTCAAAATCAGACTGAAATTAAGCGACAAAAGCGTGATTTAAACAGGGTGATTTGCCTGATTTGTCACCCTGTGGATAAGTTGGTGGATGAGATGGCCGTCACGCACCTCGTGGCGGCCAATTTTTTTACTCACTAAGCTCATGAAAAAGTTGAAAAAATTGGTTTTGGCAAAAAAAATAAAAAAATCCGATAACTAGCTGTTGACGTTTTGTGAGTGAATAGACACTATATGTAGTGTTTGGTGGTGAAGATTTGGTCAACAAGACATTGCGTTAAAGCAAGGTTGAACGAGTACAAACTGTCAAAAGTTAGAAACAACCCATGATAGGCTCATAAAAGAGCTCAAAGCGCTTTTTTGCGCTCATGGGTAGGCTGTCTCTTCGACTCCGTTGTTTTTGGCGAACAGAATTTTGGAAGAATCGCTGCACTATGAAGCGGTTTCGGTCGAACGGGAGATGGCATGTTTAGAGATACAGAACAAGGCGATGGCGTCGCCAAAACGGGTAAAAATAATATGGAACAAGATGTATTGAAAGACGAAGCGGCCAAAGCGGCGGCGCAACGCCGTGCCGAAGGGGCATCGGCTGGCGAACCGCAACTGGATTTCGACCGCCAAGACCAAGCGGTTCAGTTCAAATCCGCGCCGCGCGTTAAAACCGACCCGTCGCGCGATGCTTTATTGACTGCTTTTGGCAAAGCCACGCTGACTGACCGCTATTTAATGCCGGGCGAGACGTTTCAGGACCTTTTTGCGCGCGTTGCTTCTTATTATGGCGACGATGAAGCGCATGCGCAGCGTCTTTATGATTATATTTCAAAGCTTTGGTTCATGCCGGCAACGCCTGTATTGTCTAATGGCGGCACCAGCCGTGGCCTGCCGATTTCATGCTTTTTGAACGAGGCCAATGACAGCCTTGGCGATATCGTCAATTTGTGGAATGAGAATGTTTGGCTGGCTTCACGCGGTGGCGGCATTGGCTCTTATTGGGGCAATTTGCGTTCCATCGGCGAAAAAGTCGGTGAAAATGGTAAAACCTCGGGTATCGTGCCGTTCATCCGCGTGATGGACAGCCTGACTTTGGCGATTTCACAAGGTTCTTTGCGGCGCGGTTCGGCAGCGGTTTATCTGCCGGTCGACCATCCCGAAATTGAGGAATTTGTCGAAATTCGCCGTCCGACCGGTGGTGACCCAAACCGTAAAGCACTGAATTTGCACCATGGTATTCTGATTTCTGACGCTTTTATGCGGGCTGTCGAAAATGACGAAGAATGGGCGCTGCGTTCACCGAAAGACGGCTCTGTGCAAGCGACTGTGCAAGCACGCGACTTGTGGATTCGCATGCTGACAGCGCGGATTGAAACCGGTGAGCCTTATATGGTGTTTAAAGACACGGTTAATAATCTGCGCCCTGAGCAGCAAAAACTGCTCAATCTGGAGATTAAAACCTCCAATCTTTGCTCTGAGATTACTTTGCCGACTGGCGAAGACCATCTCGGCCAACAGCGCACGGCGGTATGTTGCTTGTCATCGCTCAATGCGGAAAATTTCCACGAATGGAGCAAAGACGAACAGTTTATCCCTGATGTGATGCGCTTCCTTGATAATGTGCTGGAAGATTTCATCCAGCGCGCGCCCGATGAAATGGCGAAAGCCAAATATGCCGCGCAACGCGAGCGTTCTGTCGGTCTCGGCGTGATGGGCTTCCACTCTTTCCTGCAAGCCAATATGATTCCGTGGGAAAGCGTTATGGCGAAGGTTTGGAACAAGCGCATTTTCACGCATATTAAAGAAGGCGTTGATATCGCTTCGGTTGAGCTGGCCAATGAGCGCGGCCCATGCCTCGATGCGGCTGAATGCGGCATTAATGAGCGTTTTTCAAATAAAACCGCTATTGCGCCGACCGCTTCTATTTCAATCATTTGTGGTGGCACAAGCCCGGGCATTGAGCCTATTGCGGCCAACAGCTTTACCCATAAAACTCTGTCCGGCTCGTTTAATGTGCGTAACCGCCATCTCGACAAGTTGCTCAGTGAGAAGGGTCAAAACACAGACGATATTTGGTCAGATATTGTGACATCGGGCGGCTCTGTGCAGCATCTCGATTTCCTGACAGATGACGAGAAAGCCGTGTTTAAAACCGCTTTTGAAATGGACCAGCGTTGGCTGATTGACCTGGCCGGTGATCGCTCTGAGCTGATTGACCAAGCGCAGTCTTTGAA
>CBFHPF010000147.1:0-2537 GCA_965657665.1 Alphaproteobacteria bacterium
GTCGGGTCGGCGAGGGTGGCGGCCTTCACGCCCTTAACGGCATCGACACCGGTTGAAATCAGGCGGATGCGCAAACGACCGTCTTGCGTAAACACATAGTCTTGGAAATAGTCATAATTACCGATGGTCGCGACCATACGGACCACCAACTCAGTGGCGGCGCGTGAGTGATGCGTCGCCAGACCCGGAATGCCCTCATAAATCGGTTCATAATGCCGCCATGCCGGATGCCCGGGGTCATGCTCAAAAATGCAAATGCGATTATCGGCTTCAAAGGGCGTGCCATCGGGCAAATGCAAAATGACAGACTGAAACACCGCGCCGGTTGGGCAATCCGTGCCGAGCAGCGGGGTTGCCATATTGCCGAAACCATATTCGCCCATGTCGAAATAGGCGCGATAAAACCAGTTCGGATTATTGTCGAAATACGGCACGAACATTTCCGACATGGCGATTTCATAAGCCACTGAACGGAATCCGTCCGGCCCGTTATGACCGACGCGATTGAGTATTGTGCCTTGGCGCGCATCAAAGCGCAGACGAAACTGCCAATCTTGCCATTCAATCAGACTGCCTTTTTGCTTAAAGTTCACCCCTTGCGGCCGGCTGGTAGCAACCGGTTTAACCGCCGCACGGTAGCGCAATGCACCGGCATGATATTCCTCAGCCGATACATCATGCGGCGGCGCGTCGCCTTCGGCATAGCTGTCGGTAATCTCCACAATCTTATCGCGGCTGACATTATACATAATCGCCAGCCCCTCAATCGGGCGGGCAAATAGATTGGTTGTCGGCAAAATGCCAAGCGCGCCTGTTCCTTTTATATAAAAGCAATCGAGGCGCACTAGACGGTCGCGAATAACATTAACGCGGTCACGGTAAAACCGACCGATTGTGCGCGGCAGACATAAAGCCTCACTTGGGTCAATGCCGCGCTTTTGAATAGCGGCAACATAAGCGGGGTCTTCTGCCAGCCCCAAAATAACCGGTTCCAATTCGCCTTTGTTTGAATACATCGGATGACCGCCGCGCATGGCAGAAACTTGCGGCGCGCCGTCACCGGTTAAATTGTCACCGGTTAAATCAACACCGTTTAAATCGACAATGGCGAGATACGGCTTCTTATCCTGCAAAAAAGTGACTTCGGCCTCGCGTTGCGCCGTGTCGCCGGGCTGCCAAGCCAGAGCGGTCGCTTTGTCGGGCTGCTTAAGGCTGATGCGAATGAACAAAACATCGCCGTCTTGCGTCGCCTTAATAGTGTCGGCAGCTTTGTTATATTCCGCCGCCGTCAGGCTATCCCACGGCGACAAGCCGATATTATTGCTTGATAAGCCGCCGCGCTGCGTGGCTGAAAAGAACAGCGCATAGCCGAGTGCGGCAATGCCAATCAGAGTTATCGGTAAAGCCAAAATACGCATCGCAAGTCTCCCTCATGTCGTAAAAAAGCATGGCACTTATAAGGATGACGCTCAAGGCATGAGAGGGGGGATGCGGGCGAGCTATCCCCATTTTATTATTGCTCACCTTTTATGACATCATCACGGCGTTAGATGCCTTTCCGGCAAAGCACAGAAAACAATCATTGATGCGACAAATTAAGACTTGCGCCCCGCGTCCGAACTGAGTAGGTAAGTCCTCGGATGGGCCCGTAGCTCAGGTGGTAGAGCAACTGACTTTTAATCAGTGGGTCGAAGGTTCGAATCCTTCCGGGCTCACCATTTCATATTTTTCTAAAATTTTTGTAGCGCTGAAGTAAAGCGTTTCTCATTGACGTTTTATTAAACAATGATTGCCATTATGGCCGCTCAATCAGTTGAGTGGAGTCGCGGCAATGGCCCCTTTACAGCCCAATACAGACCAAACGGCAGACGTTAACAGTTGGACGTTGCGCAGTGATGCGCGCGGGCCTGTGCGTAGTGATGCGCGATTGACGTTGCAGTCTGTTAGCTATGCCGCCGCACCGACGGCAGCCAGTTCAAACTTGGCAAGCCCGGTGACGCTCTATAGTCAGCAGACCCAGCAAGATACTCCCTCACACCATGCTGATAGTCTGCTTCGGGATGGGCAATCGCAGACGGCTTCTGTCTCCAATCCGTCTTCGCTACCGGATGATCTGGTGGCGTATTTTGCTCATCCCGATTTTAATCCCGCCGATTTTCAGTTGGTCATTGAAACTGCGCCTTCAGGCGAGACCGCGCTGCATATTATTGGCCTTGAACGAATAGAGCCGCAAGAAGGCGTGCTGCATTTCACCTTTGAGGATGAAGCGGGCGCGGCGGTAAATGTCGAAGCGCAGGCTGTCGTGCCTAAGGAAACGGCGCAAAAACCATCTCAGCCAACAGAGAATGCAATCACTGATAAGGACGAGGCAACAGTTGAGGTAACGGTAACGGGGGATGCGCCGCAAATTAGTCAATTACTGGCTGCACCCGCGCCGTTTATCTTCCCCGAGGCGTCGCCAAGCGAAACCGTTGCAGTGCCCGAACAAAATGAGCCGGTGAGTGACGCGACACCGCAGGCGCATGTGTTTAGCGGCA
>CBFHPF010000148.1:0-2523 GCA_965657665.1 Alphaproteobacteria bacterium
CTGCAGCAGGCAGCTTGCCATTTACACCCATATAGGCCAGCGGGCCGGCGACAACCCCAAGCAAAAAGACCAATCGTACATCCCAATCAGAACGCTCTTCATGGTCAAAAGCGGCCGCCAAAAAGCGTCCCAATATGCCGCTCGCACCCATAATCTGTCCGTGAAATGTGAAATATAATCCTGCTGCCAAGCCAATGAGCCCGCCGCCTAAAAGCGCCTCGCCCGGCGCAAAATTAATCCAATCAATCGTCATGATGTCTTCTCCCTAAATGTTATCCCATAGACGCATAATTCAGGGCGACATTGAACAGAAAAAAATGTAAAATTGTAATGTTTTTTGTTTAGTAGCGAAATGTAATGGCGAAAAGTGACATGGAAATAAAGGCTTTTTACGACGAAGCGACCAACACGGTTAGCTACGTGATAAGCGATGATAGCACGGGAAAAGCGGCAATTATCGACTCGGTTTTGGATTTTGATTACGCCTCAGGCGCCATTAGCTATAGCGGGGCGGACGCCATATTGGCTTATATTCATGCGCATGAGTTGGTCGTGGATTGGCACATTGAAACCCATGTTCACGCCGACCACCTGTCGGCGGCACCCTATTTGCAAGAGATATTGGGCGGTAAAATTGGTATTTCAAAAGAAATTACCAAAGTGCAGGACACATTTGGAAAAATTTTCAATGCAGGCACAAGATTTGAGCGGGATGGCAGTCAATTCGATCATTTATTTGAACCTGATGAGCTGTATGCAATAGGCACTTTAAATGCGCGTGCCATGCCGACGCCGGGTCATACTCCGGCATGCATGACCCATATTATTGAGGATGCGGCTTTTGTCGGTGACACGCTTTTTATGCCCGATGGCGGGACTGCGCGGGCTGATTTTCCCGGCGGTGATGCAGCCGAGCTTTATAAATCAATTCAAAAAATTCTTTCCCTGCCAGCAGAAACACGGATTTTTGTTTGCCATGATTATGCGCCTAACGGGCGCGGTTACGCGTGGGAAACCAGCGTAGCGGAGGAGCGAGCGCGCAATATCCATTTGACCAATGAAATGAGCGAGGCGGAATTTGTCGCCATGCGTGAAGCACGCGATAAAACGCTCGATATGCCCAAGCTCATTATGCCGTCCATTCAAGTAAACATGCGTGCCGGCCACATGCCACCCAGCGAGGATAATGGGCAGGTCTATTTGAAAGTGCCGGTAGCAGACCCCCGCCAATCAAAAAAAGAGCCAATGTGAAGCTAGGTCAATATATTCCGTTGCTCGACTGGGGACGGCATTATAACCGCAAGGATTTATCTGATGATAGCCTTGCTGCGATCATTGTCACGATTATGCTTATCCCGCAATCTTTGGCTTACGCGCTATTGGCCGGACTGCCGCCCCATATCGGCCTTTACGCCTCGATATTGCCGCTTATCGGCTATATGATTTTTGGTACCAGCCGCGCTTTGGCGGTCGGGCCGGTGGCAGTGGTATCGCTGATGACAGCCGCCGCCGTCGGGCAAATAGCAGCGACAGGCACAGCCGACTATTTAGCGGCAGCTATTATGTTAGCGTTTTTATCGGGCGCGATTTTGCTGCTGATGGGCTTTTTGCGCTTGGGCTTTCTGGCAGATTTTCTAAGTCATCCGGTGGTATCGGGTTTTATCACCGCGTCGGGCATCATCATCGCGGTCAGTCAGCTGAAACATATTTTAGGGGTTGATGCGTCCGGTCATTCGCTATTGGAAATCGGGCAATCGCTATATGGGCAGCTTGGGCAGACGAACCGGACGGCGATTTATTTCGGCGTACCGGCGATTTTATTTCTGTTTTGGAGCCGCAGTTATTTAGAACCGGCTTTGCGAAAAACCGGCCTACCAAGCGGCTTGGCGCGCATGCTGGCCAAGGCGGGCCCATTGGCGGCTATCTTTTCTGCCATTGGTGCGGTGCAATATTTCGGCTTGCAAACAGCCTTGCCGATTGTCGGCGATATTCCCAATAGTTTGCCAAAATTAGCCGTGCCGCAATTTGATACAGCGCTAATGAGTGCGCTTATGTTGCCGGCCTTTATGATTTCCATCATCGGCTTTGTCGAATCCGTCTCTGTGGCGCGCACTTTGGCAGCGCGTAAAAACCAAAATATTGACCCCAATCAAGAGCTTTTGGGTTTGGGCAGTGGCAATATTTTATCGTCATTATCTGGTGGCTATCCGGTGACCGGCGGCTTTGCCCGCTCAGTGGTAAATTTTGACGCCGGTGCTGCAACGCCTGCAGCCGGTGGCCTGACTGCCATCGGTATTGCGCTGGCAACCGTTTATTTCACTCCGTTTTTATATTTCCTACCCAAGGCGATTTTGGCCGCGACGATTATTGTCGCCGTTTTGGCTTTGGTTGATTTTGCCACGCTGAAACATAGCTGGGTCTATTCCAAATCGGATTTCGCAGCCGCTGCTTTGACCATTGCCGTTACGCTGAGCGCCGGTGTTGAAGTCGGCGTCGCAACCGGCGCACTGGCATCAGTGGTGC
>CBFHPF010000149.1:0-2515 GCA_965657665.1 Alphaproteobacteria bacterium
GCTTCCGTCAGCCCGACGCCCATCACCACTTCGCCCGATGCGATGCGGCTCAGCCATTCGCTATCGCCCGCTTCACGCAAGCCGATAACCGCCATACCATAAGCGGCGGTGAAACCGGATGGCGCAACATGGCGACCAAGCTGCTCTTGTATCAGTGCCGCTTCCAGCACACCCATACCAAGCCCGCCCAATTTTTCACCATTAAGTTCTTCGGGCATCAGCACAAACGGCACACCCAATTCCATCAAGCCGTTTTGCAGCTCATCTGCGAGGGCATTATCGCCTTCAGCAAAGCCGCGCACATTTTCCAATTCAGACGCGGTTTCAAGATAACGCCGCACAGAATCTTGCAGCATGTTTTGGTCTTCATTCAATCCGAAATACATAACCGCCTCCTAATTGGCTTTAAAAGAATTCGGCGCAGGCTTCGGCTCGCGCGGTAATCCGAGGCCACGCTCAGAAATAATATTCTTTTGAATTTGCGCCGACCCGCCGCCGATAATCAGCCCAAGGTCGAACATATAGGCGGTTTGCCAAAAGCCTTTATCGCGTGAAAACGGGCTGTCATGCAGCAGCATGCCATATTCGCCCATCACATCAATCGCCAGTTCAGCGATTTGGTGGTTCAACTCGCAGCCCTGCAATTTAACCAGCAGCCCCGCCATACCGGCAGATTTCTTTTCACTGGCGGCCGTAGTCAGCCGCATGCCGTTCATTTTCATGGCATAGGCTTCGGCTTGCAATTGCAGCAAACGATCGCGGAACACTTGATTATCCATCAAGCTTTCACCATCGACGTGCTCTTCCTGCATCATCTCGGCGACCGAGCGCAAGCGTGATAAGGCGGCGTCAGGGTCGCCCAACATGCCGCGCTCATGCGTCAACGTTGCATTGGCCACCATCCAACCTTCGCCGCGATTGCCGACGATAGATGTCACCGGCACACGCACATCGGTAAAGAACACTTCGTTGAACTCAGCAAAGCCGGTCATCGTCATAAGCGGGCGCACTTCTATGCCCGGCGTCTTCATATCGATGAGAATATAGCTGATGCCGTGGTGCTTTTTGGCATCCGGCTCGGTGCGCACAAGGCAGAACATCATATCGGCAAATTGCGCGGTCGAGGTCCAAATCTTCTGACCGTTAATGACGAAATCATCGCCATCAACCACCGCAGAGGTGCGCAAAGACGCCAAATCAGACCCCGCCCCCGGCTCCGAATAACCCTGGCACCAAACCATTGTGCCATCGAGCGTTGGCTGAATATATTTCTGCTTTTGCTCTTCCGTGCCAAGCTCCAGCAAAGTCGGCACCAGCATATTAATACCCTGACCGGACATGCCGCCGGGCATTTTGGCGCGACTGAATTCTTCAGCGATAATGCGCGCCTTCAGCGCATCCGGTTCGGCACCAAAGCCGCCATATTGTTTCGGATGAGTGCGCGCTGCATAGCCATGATGCAGCAGCGTTTTTTGCCAAGCAAGCCGCTTTTCACTGCGCACAGATCGGTCGCCTTGCGACGGTGCAGCGTCTTTATGGTCGTCGAGAAACTGCCGCACTTCGGCCCGAAAATCTTCGTATTCCTGCGTGAAATTCAAATCCATTTTGCTCTCCCTTTGACAAAAACCTTAAGCAATCGGCAAATCCAACGCAAACCGATAATGGCAATTGCGACCGCTTTGCAATTCTGTTGGTCAGCAGCGCAAAGCACTGATATTGTTAGCCCATGCTGGACCGCTATTTATTCATTCGGCTTTTCAAAGGGCAAATCGCGCTGACTTTAGTGCTGACCGCCGTCATTTGGTTGGTGCAAGCGCTTAATCTGTTCGACAAAAGCCTGACCGCAGGCGCGTCGCCGCTCGAAACCATGGCGATGAGCTTACTGGTTTTACCGCGTGTGCTGACCTTCACCTTGGGGCCTGCTTTGCTGATAACGGTTTTGTCGCAAATGGTCAGGCTGCTGCAAGAATATGAATATTTTGCGCTCACTGCCGCAGGGCTTAGCCCGTTGCGCATTTTGCGCCCTATCGCTGTGCTGGCCCTGATGACCATGCTGCTGCAAGCGGCTTTGTCGTTTTATGTTTCGCCGATAGCGTTAAAAGAATTGAAATATCGCTCAGACGCGCAAGGCGCGCAATTGGCTTTGGCTGAATTACAAGCCGGAGCGTTTAAAAACCTCAGCCCCGACATTACCGCCTACACATCAGGGCGCGGCGATAACGGCAAATGGCTGGATGTGATGATACATGACGAGACACGCAATCTGCCAACCACTTATACGGCGCGGCAAGCCGTGCTGGCGAGCGATGGCAGCGAGAGTTTTTTCCTACTCGAAAACGGCACGCAACAAATCATCAGTGAAGATGGCACAACTCAATTGGTGCGGTTTGAGCAATATGTTTTGCCGCTGCGGCGTGACGAAAAAACGGTAACCCCGAAAGCGCATCTCAACCGCAACCATATGATGATACATCAATTGCTGGACCCGGCGGCGCATGGCGTGACCAATGAAAAC
>CBFHPF010000150.1:0-2471 GCA_965657665.1 Alphaproteobacteria bacterium
TAATCGCGCCGACAGCCAGCCACGCCATTTGGTCATGTCGATTGTGCCAAGCCTGCTGGGACTAGTAACGCTCATGTTGCCGCTGCCGCAAGCCTTCACCTTGCTGATTATCATGTTTGTCGCGCAAACCGTTTTGGATGCGCTGGCGGCTGATAATGGTGATGTCATGGCTTGGTATAAGCCGCTGCGGTTTTTTCTAACCGCTATCGTCGTGCTCAGCCTTGTGTCTTTATTGGTGCATGCCTTAACCCATTAAGATTATTTGCGCGCAATTCATTTGCGCCCAACTTATTTGCACGCAATTCATTTGCGCCCAACTCATTTACGGTCTGGCAATAATCTTTTCGCATCAATCGTTGCGACACGCTCTTGGCCGATGAACACGGCGTTATAATCACGCCCATCAAACAAATCAGCAAAGGCCGCATCGCGCACATTCAAGCTGCCGGTCAATGCGCCAAAAGCCGGTAAAATGAGCCGCGTCGTATCATGGACAAAACAACGCCGGCGCAAATTGCGCCCGCGTTGACGAATTTTACCGCATGGGTGCAAATGCCCCGCCAACTCGCCCGCTTCAAATGCGTCGGCATGGCGCGATAATGGCTCATGGCGCAAAGTCAGCGCGCCATCATAAGCCAGCCGTAGATTATCATGCGCTGTGCCGGGCAAATGTTTGGGCGGGGTCGGGTCATGATTGCCGGTCACCCAAATCACATCCACGCCCTCCGCCAATTGCTGAAGCTGCGCACCATCATCCGCCGACATGCGTGTCTGCCACTCATCATCGTGAAATGTATCGCCTAGGGAAATCAGCTTTTGGGGACGATAAGCCGCCAGCACACCGCGCAAGCGCGCCAAAGTCGCCGCCGTATCATAAGGCGGCAAAGCCACACCGCGCGCGGCAAAGGCCGAGGCTTTTTCGAAATGCAAATCGGCAACAATCACCGCCTGCGCGGCGGGCCAATATAATGCGCCGGACACATCAGCGATTAACGCCGCGCCGTTTATCATCACTTCAATGTGCTTCACGCGGTCGTATCTCCTGCGCCGGATAAGGCTTCGCGTACCAAATCATCATGCCGATTGGACGCCTCGCCCAATAGCTCATCATCGGCCGCACCGCGCACCGGCTCTTTGCCCATTTCCATCAAAAGCGGCACCGCCAAAGGCGAAATATGCGATAGCCGATTGAGCTTGGTGCGCCCTTTCAGCCGCTTCAACATATCGCCAAGCCGCGCAATATCGAGCAGGCCTGTCGCCGCATCGGCCCGCGCCGCTTGCAATAAAATATGGTCCGGCTCATGGCTACGCAAAACATCGTAAATCAAATCGGCCGAAAATGTGACTTGGCGGCCGGATTTTTCATGGCCCGGAAAGTTTTTCTCAATCAGCCCGCCAATTTGCGCGCAATCGCGAAAGCTGCGTTTCATCAGGCTCGACTCATCTAGCCATGCCTCCAAATCATCGCCCAGCATATCTTCATTAAATAAATCCGCCAATGTGAGGTGCTGTTGCTCGACCATCAGCCCGATATCACGCAAGCCCCACACCGCCAAACCATAATCATTGGCAACAAAACCCATGGGTCGGGCATTTTGGCGTTCCAAGCGGCGGGTCAATAACATGCCCAAAGTCTGATGCGCCAAACGCCCCTCAAACGGATAACACGCCATATAATAACGCGCGCCGCGGGCAAAACTCTCAACCAATAAGCTGGCCCCGCCCGGCAAGTCAGAATAATCGCGCTGCATGGCCAGCCAGTCAGCCACTTGCGGTGGCAAATGCCGCCAGCTTTCAGGGCGTTGCAAAATCGCCCGCACCCGCGCTGCCAAATGAGTGGAAATAGGAAACTTGCCACCTTGATAGGTCGGCACTTTGGCATCCGCATGAGTAGCGCGCGACACTAAGGCTTCGGTATCGCGCACTGCTTCCAGCCGCAACGTCTCACCGGCAAACACGAATGTATCGCCCGGGCTTAATGTGGTGAGGAAATATTCTTCCATCTCGCCCAGCACGCGCCCGCCCGTAAGCGGCTTTTGCTTTTGCCTTTGATTTTCCCCGGCTTTTGCGCGCGCAGATTTCACCCTTGCTAAACGCACTTTCAACATTGGCGCTTCAACAATTGTCCCGACATTCATCCGATAGCGGGTCGCCAAGCGTGGATGACTGAGGCGATAAAGACCATCGGCTTGTTGGCGCAGTCGCGCATAGCGGTCATAGGTTTTAAGCGCATAGCCGCCGGTCGCGACAAAATCCAAAACACGGTCAAATTGCTGGCGTGTTAAATCAAAATAAGGCGCGGCTTGGCGCACTTCATCAAATAGCGCGCCGGGCTCAAACGGCGCATGACACGCCGCGCCGAATATATGCTGCGCCAATACATCCAACCCGCCTTGGCGCGCCACCGCGCCGTCTTGTTCGCCATAGGCAACGCTGTCACGCGCCGCCACACATTCCAAAACCTCAAACCG
>CBFHPF010000151.1:0-2355 GCA_965657665.1 Alphaproteobacteria bacterium
TATGAAGCCCTGTTGGGTGAGTTTATTGTCAAAGTTTACGCCAATCGCCTCGGTGAGTATTCCGACGAAAAAGTTATGGTCGGCAAAGCGCAAGCGAAAAAGAAAAACATCATCGTCGATAGCCGCATTGAATTTGCCAATGGGCGCGACCCGATTGATATTGATTGGTGGCTGCGGCTTGAAAAAGACGGCAGCATGACGCTATTTGACGTGCGCGTATTGGGCGTTTGGATGGCACAAGAACAACGCGACGCTTTCGCGTCAGTGCTGAAGAAAAACAAAGGCGACATCAACGCGCTGCTCGACCATTTGCGCAAACAAATCAATAGCGACGCATCAGAAGGCTAAAGGCTAAAGCCAAAAGCCTAAACTCAAAAGCCTAGCGGCTGAACTGCTTATACTTAATCCGCTTGGGCACTTCGGCATCGGCGCCGAGGCGACGCTTGCGGTCTTCTTCATAATCAGCGTAATTGCCCTCAAACCATTCGACATGGCTATCGCCTTCAAAGGCCAGAATATGGGTGGCGATACGGTCGAGGAACCAACGGTCGTGAGAGATGATAACGGCGCAACCGGCAAACTCTTCCAAGCCTTCTTCCAGTGCGCGAAGTGTTTCCACATCTAGGTCGTTAGTCGGCTCATCGAGCAGCAAAAGATTGGAACCGGATTTCAGCATTTTCGCCAAATGCACGCGGTTGCGTTCACCACCTGACAACAGCCCGACTTTCTTTTGCTGGTCGCCGCCGCGGAAATTAAACGCGCCGACATAAGCCCGCGAATTCATTTCGCGATTGCCCAATTCAAGAATGTCCAGCCCGCCGGAAATTTCTTCCCACACGGTTGCATCATCTTTGAGATTGTCGCGGCTTTGGTCGACATAGCCCATAACAGCTGTGTCGCCGACGCGCAGCGCGCCACTATCCGGTGTTTCGCCGCCTGTCAGCATTTTAAACAGCGTCGTTTTGCCTGCACCATTGGGGCCGATAACCCCGACAATACCGCCAGGTGGCAGCTTGAAAGATAAGTTATCAATCAGCAGCTTATCGCCAAAACCCTTATTGAGGTTTTCCGCTTCCAGCACAATACCGCCAAGACGCGGGCCGGACGGAATGGTAATTTGCGCACGGCCAACTTCTTCACGGCCTTGGTTTTCCAACATTTCCTCATAGGCATTGATACGCGCTTTCGACTTGGCCTGACGGGCTTTCGGCGATTGACGTATCCAGTCCAACTCGCGCGCCAGCGTGCGGGTCTTGGCATCGTCTTCGCGCGCCTCTTGCGCCATGCGTTTTTGTTTTTGCTCCAGCCAATCGGAATAATTGCCTTCATATGGCAGACCTTGGCCGCGATCCAATTCGAGAATCCAACCGGTGATTTGGTCGAGGAAATAACGGTCGTGGGTTACCAGAACAACTGTGCCGGCAAAATCAGCCAAATGGTGCTGCAACCAAGCAACGGTTTCGGCATCGAGGTGGTTGGTCGGCTCATCGAGCAGCAACAAGTCGGGCTTTTCCAATAGCAGCTTGCACAAGGCAACACGGCGTTTTTCACCACCCGACAAATGCTCAACCGACGCATCGCCCGGCGGGCAGCGCAGCGCATCCATGGCTTGCTCAACTTGCGCGTCCAAATCCCACAAATTTTGCGCGTCAATCTGGTCCTGCAACGCCGCCATTTCGTCTGCCGTTTCGTCAGAATAATTCATCGCCAATTCATTATAGCGGGTCAGCAAATCCTGCTTTTCAGCGACCCCTTCCATAACATTGCCGAGCACATCTTTGTCGCCGTTCAGTTGCGGCTCCTGCTCGAGATAGCCGACTTTGGCGCCTTCAGCCGCCCAAGCCTCACCCTGATATTCAGTATCAATTCCGGCCATGATTTTCAAAAGGGTCGATTTACCAGAGCCATTGACACCGACAATACCGATTTTCACGCCAGGCAAGAATGACAAGCGAATATCCTTCAATACCTGCTTGCCGCCGGCATAGGTCTTGGACAGACGGTCCATCGTATAGACATATTGATACGCAGCCATGGCTTACCCCTTAATGTGTCGCATAGATTGATTGTGCCGTTTGTAACCGCTTTTAACCGAGACTGGCAAGCCGCATCGGTTGAAACCAAGCTTAAAAAAAAGAGCGGCCCGAAGCCCGCCCTTATCAATAATGTGCATGTTACTGCATAGGTGGCGCTCACCCTTTGAGACAGAGCAAGCGCCACCCAATAGCCTAGAAAATAACCAGTGCCTCACGCACGATGAGCACCAGCAAAGCGACCCATGACAGCATGAAGACGCCGAAGCGCACCACCACCACATTGGCGGTTGCTTGAATGAGCGAATGCGCCACACGAATG
>CBFHPF010000152.1:0-2355 GCA_965657665.1 Alphaproteobacteria bacterium
CATCGAGGCTGGCTTGGCTGGTATAGCGCGACGGCAACATGATGCAATGCACGCGTTCCGCCCCCAACGCATCGACCGCCATAGCGGCGCAAATCGCGCTATCAATGCCGCCGGAAAGCCCAAGCAGCACGCCCGGAAAGCGGTTTTTCTCGACATAATCGCGCAAGCCCAAAACAGCAGCAGCGTAAATATCAGCCAAATCTTCTTGCTTATCAGGCGGCGTTTCATGCGCGTTTTGTGCCGTCACCTGCAAACCGTCAGATGTTGCGCTGACCTCAATCTTTTGCGACAGCGCACCCCAGCCGCATTGCACAGCCAGCGCGCCATCGCCGTTAACAGCGAAGCTCTGCCCGTCAAACACCAACTCGTCTTGCCCACCATATTGGTTGACATAGACCAGCGGCAAAGCGGTTTCATTGGTGCGTGCCGTGGCATGCGCGAGACGCTTGGCCAGCTTGCCGCGCTCAAACGGCGAGCCGTTCGGCGAAATCAGCAATTCTGCGCCTTGCGCTTTCAAATGCGCACACACATCAGTAAACCAAATATCTTCGCAAATCGGCACGCCGACACGCAGACCGCGCAGCTCGACCGGCTGCGGCATTGGGCCGGCATCAAACAAACGCTTTTCGTCAAACACGGCATAATTGGGCAAGTGCACTTTATGGCGTATCGCGGCCTGACCACCATCGGCGACAATAACGCTATTATAAAGCCGCCCGTTTTCGACACTCGGCAGACCGAACACCAAAGCCGGACCGCCATCGCCCGTTTCGGCTACCAGCTTGTCGGCTTCTTCTTGCACATGCGCTAGAAATGCGCGTTTCAGCACTAAATCTTCCGGCGGATAGCCGGTCAGAAAAAGCTCACCCGCCACCACAATATCGGCATCGCCCGCATCGGCGCGCGCGGCGCGCAGCAAATCGGCATTGGCATGCACCGCCCCAACCGTCGGGTTGAGTTGCGCCATGACAATTTTCAGCGTTTTGCCAGCGTTGATTTCAGATGCACTATCCATGACGCTTATGTAGCGCGCCGCGCTTAATGTAACAAGCATTTGTCTTCATTAGACATTTTTGTGACGCGCTGTTTAGGGGCTTCCCTTTTTCAGCCAAAATCCGTATATCAGATTGAGAAACAAAGGAAATACGCATGTCTTGGACACCTGATAGCTGGCGCGCCTTCCCGATTAAGCAAGTGCCCGCCTATGAAAATGCCGAAGCTTTGGCCGATGTGGAAACCCGTCTGGCCAGCTATCCGCCATTGGTTTTCGCCGGTGAAGCGCGCAATTTGAAAGCGCAACTGGCTGAAGTTTGTGAGGGCCGCGCCTTTTTGCTGCAAGGCGGCGACTGCGCTGAGAGCTTTGCCGAGCACCATGCCGATAATATTCGCGACACGTTTCGCGTGATGCTGCAAATGTCTGTGGTGCTGACTTTCGGGGCCAAGCTGCCGGTGATTAAAGTGGGCCGCATGGCCGGACAATTCGCCAAGCCGCGCTCTGCTGATACGGAAACCATTGATGGTGTGGAACTGCCGAGCTATCGCGGTGACATTATTAACGGCATTGATTTTGAGAGCGCGTCTCGTGTGCCCGACCCTGAGCGTCAAATTGCGGCTTATCGTCAAGCCGCCTCGACGCTTAACCTGCTGCGCGCTTTTGCCAAAGGCGGTTATGCCGATTTGAACGAAGTGCATCGCTGGAACCAAGGCTTTGTTGCCGATAGCCCGCAAGGCGCGCGCTATGAGGAAATGGCCGGTCAGATTGACCAGGCGATGGAATTCATGGCGGCTTGCGGCATCACCAGCACCACCGCCCCACAAATGGGCATGGTCGATTTTTACACCAGCCATGAGGCGCTGCTGCTTGGGTATGAGCAAGCGCTGACCCGCCTCGACAGCACCAGCGGCGAGCATTACGACACCTCGGCGCATATGCTGTGGATTGGCGACCGCACGCGCCAGCCTGATGGTGCGCATGTTGAGTTTTTATCCGGCGTGAAAAACCCGATTGGCCTGAAATGCGGCCCATCGCTGGAGCCGGATGAGCTGATTACGCTGCTGGATAAGCTGAACCCTGAAAACGAGCCGGGCCGCATCACGCTGATTGCGCGCTTTGGGCATGATAATGTTGAAAATCATTTGCCCGCGCTTATTCGTAAGGTTGAAAGCGAAGGCCGCAAAGTTGTTTGGTCTTGCGACCCGATGCACGGCAATACGATTAAGGCATCGAACGGTTATAAAACCCGTCCGGTTGACCGCATCCTGACCGAAGTGCAGCGCTTTATGGGCGTGCACCAAGCCGAGGGCACGCATGCGGGCGGTATTCATTTCGAGATGACCGGCCAAAATGTGACTGAG
>CBFHPF010000153.1:0-2328 GCA_965657665.1 Alphaproteobacteria bacterium
TAATCATCCAGCAAAACCGACCGCGCTTCATTGAGACGCGCCGCCAGCCAATCCGTGCCGCCTTGGTCGGGATGGTTTTTCACAATCAACGCTTTGTAGGCCGCTTCAATTTCGGCCTCATCGGCTGTGTCCTGTAGCCCCAACACTTCCAACGCCTCGGCGCGAGTCATATTGCTTTGTGGATTTTGTGGTGGCTGATTTTGCCCACCTTGTTTATCAGACGCGCCCCGAATTTGCCGCGCCAACAACCAAGCGCGCATGGCCCATAGGCCGAAAGCCCCCGCCGGTGCCGCCAGCCCATAGCGACCGATAATCACGGCGAAAGCCACCGCACCAATGGCGAGCAAAATCAACAGGCCGTAAAACGATAACTTGGCCGCCCGTGCCGAGGTTTTCTCAACCCGCGAGGCGACAAAATATAAAATAATCAGAGCGGCGATGCCGAGCAGCAAATAAGGCATCAGCCTGACGCCCCCGATGACGCTGGTGACGCTGGCGATCCGGGCAAATTAAGCGCGCCCAATAGCGCATGCACTTCGGCCCGCGCTGCCACATGGCTCATGGTCACGCCGCTACCGCTTTCTTCTTCGGTTAAATCCAGCAGCGTCAAACCGGCAGGAAACATTTCGCGAAACACAACACGCTCAGACAAGCCTTTAACTTGCCGAAACGACAAACGGCGGCTCAATTCGTCAAGCGCCTCTTCAATGCGAATACGGTTTTTAGCATGAATATGGGTTGTGCGATTGCGCATCACCACCCAATCAATGGCAGAGCCGTCAGCTTGCACACGCGCTTGTTTGCACGACCAAACCTTTTCGGCATAAATGCTTGGGCCAATAATATTAAGGGTCATCGGGTCAAGTTTCGCCAGCAAGTCGAGGTCGATAAAACTCTCATTCAATGGCGTGATAAGTGTGTCAGCGGAAGCATGGCCGAGACGCGACAAATAGCTATCCGTGCCCGGGCAATCAATAACAATGAAATCATGATTGGCGCGCAAACGCCCAAGCGCCTGCACAAAAGCTTCGCTCTCCTCGCGATGGCGTTCATCTACCCGATTACTGGTGCCGTGCTGCAAAGCGATATGGTCCGGCATTGGCTGGTCGCGCTTACCAATCCAACTGGTGCGGTTTTCAATATAACGGGTTAGCGATTGCTGTCGCACATCGAGGTCAATCGAGCCGACAGACTTGCCGGCCTCAAGAAGAGCGGCAATAATATGCATGCAAACCGTGGTTTTACCCGAGCCGCCCTTCTCATTGCCCAACACAATTACGTGCGGACCACCGAGATGAACATCACTGACTTCTTGTTGAGATAAATATTCTTGCGTGCCGTCTTCCACAAGTTTTCCTTCTCATTTGACCTATTTGATTATAAACCCGATTCCGAAACATCGCTGCAAGTTAGACTTTAGCAAAACACGGCAGCGGTTTAGGATAGATTTATGAAGCTGAACGGCAAAAAAATCATCATCACCGGTGCCAATGGCGGCTTGGGTCGCGCTACGGCACAACGCGCCCTCGCAGAAGGCGCGCAACTGGTGCTGTGCGAGCGCGATGAAGCCGCCGCTAAAGCGGCTCAAGATGCAGTTAATGGCGCGGCTATCGCATTGCATGCCGATTTGCGCGATGAAAGCGGCGTTGAAGCGATGATGCAGCAAGCCGTCGCGCATTTGGGCGGTTTGGATGGCGTGGTGAATAATGCGGCTATGCTGGCTGATGATGACGGCACGCCGATTGATACACCACTCGATAGCTGGAACGACACGCTGGCCGTTAATCTGACCGGCGCGTTTTTGATTTATAAGTTTGCCCTGCCGCATTTAGTGGCGCAAAAAAGCGGTGCGCTGGTCACTTTATCATCAGTTGTGGCGCATAGTGCCTCGGCCAATCCGCAAATTGCTTACACCACAAGCAAGGGCGCGCTTGAGGCGATGACGCGCGAAATTGCCATCACCCATGCGCGCGATAATATTCGCGCCAATTGCGTTGCCCCTGGCCCGGTGTTGACCGAGCGGACGGCGCGTTATTTTGACAGCGACGAGAAATGGCAAAGCCGCCGCCGCCACATCCCGATGGGACGATTGGGACGGGCTGAGGAAATTGCCGCCACCATATGCTTTTTATTGTCCGATGATGCGGGCTGGCAAACCGGCAGTGTGGTGCGGGTCGATGGCGGTATTTCCGCCGCCTATCTGGTCGATGACCGCGACGGCAGCGAGACGCCCTAATGCCATCACCCGAAGTGTTCAGAAGCATTGCGGATATGCGCGCGCAAGTCACCGCTTGGAAGGCTGATGGCTTGCGGGTCGGTTTAGTGCCA
>CBFHPF010000154.1:0-2285 GCA_965657665.1 Alphaproteobacteria bacterium
GCACTACCATGCCCGAGGGTTTATTGATGACGATTAAATCGCTGTCTTCATAAATCACATTCAGCGCAATGGCTTGGGCTTTGACGCTGGTATCAACCGGCGGCGGCAAGATGAGGCGCAGCGCATCATCGCATTTGACCCGATAGGACGGGTCTTTTATGGTCTGCTCATCTTTGTTGCGCGCAACATGGCACTGGCCGTCTTTAATCAGGCTTTGCAGTCGCGCGCGCGACAGCATTTGGCCTTGTCGGGCAGCCGCCTCGGCCAGCAATTTGTCCAGCCGCACGCCATCTGCCTCAAGGGCAACGGTAACGGTTAATTCTTCGGGCGTTTTATCGGAAAGGGTTTCGGCCATGTCTCAAGATACAGGAATTCATGCAGAAGCGGAAACGACTTCTGAGGGGCATACGCCTAACCCGACTTATGTGCGCATTTTGCTAATCACTGTCATTGGCTTGGGCGTGTTGATGGTGGTCGGCGCGGCTGTTGTTATCGGCACAGTTATTAAGCGGCTAAATAATCCGGAAACCATTCCGCAAAAACCGGGCTTCGGGCAAACGCAAATCGAAGTGCCTGCCGGTGCTGAACTGGTTGGGGTCGAAAACGGTGCAACGCGCATTGTGCTGCGCTTGCAAGATGAAGACGGGCCGCTGCTGATTTTGTTAGACCCGCGCAAAGGTGATGAAAAGGGACGCATTCGCCTGCAAGCTGTGAAATAGTTTTGGCTTAACGGCTACTCAATCTCCACAACTCCACATGAAGAAGAGAGAAGAACAATGGAAACGCGGATGAAGCAAATGTCGGTTTTGTCACTTGTCATATTGGCGGCGTTTGTCGCGCTGATAGTTGCCTATCAAGCGGCAGACCGCGAAACCATCAGCGCGGCACAATTTCGCGCCGATAGCGGCTATAGCGAAGCGCGCCTCGAAGATGGCGTGACAGCCTATAAAATCTATGGCGCTGAAAATGCGCCGGTGGTGATTATCGTGCATGGCGGCACGCTCGGCTCAATGGCCTATCAGGGCTATGTGCCCGCACTGGTTAAAGGCGGCTTTCGTGTCGTCTTATACGATCAATATGGGCGCGGTTTTTCCGACCGCTCTGAAGCCCCGTTGAGCATTGATTTATTGCGTCGCCAATTGCTGCAATTAATGGATGCGCTGGAGATTGAGCAGGCGCATTTATTCGGTGTCAGCATGGGCGGCGCGGTAATTGCCCGCTTTGCTGCCGAGCATAGCGCGCGGGCGCGCTCTTTGGCCTATCAAGTGCCGGTGATTGAGGGTGCTTCCGTTAGCCCGCTTTTGACAGCGGCGCGTCTGCCGATTATCGGCCCGATGCTGATGCGGTTTATGGCTATTCCGTCAATTGTTGCGCGTGGTGAAAGTTTCGGAACCGAGACTGAGGAAGCGCGCCGCGTGGTGAACCATTTCAAAACGCAGTTTCAAGTTATCGGCACGCAGCGACATATGCGCGATTTGCTTATCGGTGATGCGCTGTCCGACCGTATGGCTGACCATCAGACGGTTGGTGCGTCAGGCATGAAAGCGCAATTTGCTTATGCTTTGGATGATACGGAAATCGCAGCGGCGCAAGTTGAAGCCGCCATGGCGTTTTACGACCAGCCGGAGGTGCATCAATATACTGGCGGGCATTTTTTCTCCGGCAGTCATATGGAAAAGCTGACGGCTGATTTGAACCGGTTTTTTAAATCGTTTGATTAAAAGGGCAGCCAGCCATTGCGCGGTGAAAACTTCATATAGCCGAGGCTGATGCCGACTTGATAGCCGACACCGACACGCATGGGGGCGATAATCATGTCGCCACGCTGTAAATAATTAAAGGCGACCCCGCCAATGGCAATGAGTGAACCATCGACGCCGAGAAAGCGGCGGTGAATGTCTTTCGGGTTTTCAACATTATAAACCAGCGCGAAGCTCTTTGCGCCGGTTGCGCCCATATCCAAACCGGCGGAAGGGCCGCGCCAAAAAATCGCTTCTTCGCGCCCGTCTTTAAAGGTAATTGTGCCGCGCCCATAGCGCGCGCCAATCATAGCGGCGACAGATATTTCTTCGCCGCGAATAACCGCATCGGGTGTGCCATAGCGGCGAAACACGCGGTCAATCACTTCAGCCATAGATTCAGCGGTTGCGCCGAGATATTTGGCTGAAGCGATAATCAGGCTATTTTCGGAAAAATCTTCAATACTGGGCGGACGACCGGCATCTTGAGCCATTACCGGAGAAACTGCCGGAGCAACCGTCATCAACGCCATGAACAGCCCTAAA
>CBFHPF010000155.1:0-2222 GCA_965657665.1 Alphaproteobacteria bacterium
GCCATTATTGAGGCGCGGCGGCGTGTGCTGGAAGATTATAATCTCGGCAATATGGTGGCGAAGCATATTTTGCAAGACACACAAGTCAGCGTGCCGAAGCCATCCGGCACAATTCTAAGTCGCCACGCCATGCAGCGGCGCGATGTGATGACCTTATTGCGCTATGGCCTTGGCAAGGCGCGGTCGCGTCGGCGTGGGCGTCGCCATTATCGCGCTTATTTGGACGGAAAAATCGGCTGATTATTTCCAGCGATTGTGCTGCCAGAACCATTCTTCCGGCCGCTCGGCAATCCACTGTTCGATTAAATCATAAGCCTGACGCATGGCATGATCGACATCGGCTTTCATGTCATCCGTCTTTGGCACATGAATGGCCGGATAAAAATGCTGCACAAAATGCACTTTGTCGTCAGCATCTTCGCGCCGCCGAATAACGGTCGGAATAACCGGAATATCGAATCGCCGCGCCAGTTTAATAGACGCAGACGGCGCTTTGGTCTCACGCCCCATGAAGCTAATCGGGTCGCCCGTGCCGAGCTTTTGGTCAATCAGTACGCCCAGCGACGTGCCGCTTTTTAACAGCTCAATCATCACGCGCGCGCCATCCGAGCCTTTGGGAATTTGCACCGGCATAAAGGCGGCGCGTTGGCTGATGACCCAAGCCTCCATATACGGATTATTGGCGCGGCGATACAGCGAGCCGGTTTTGCCGACAAGACGCTGAATGCCCAGCATCATCAGCTCCCAATTGGCGAAATGACCCGAGACAAACATGGCCGGACCGCCGTCGGGCAGGGCGGCTTTCACATGTTCCGCGCCCTCAATAACAACGCGCGTTTCAGCCTCGCGAGCGATTTTGTCCATATGCGGAAACTCACCGACCACGCGGCCCAGTTGCGCCCAGCATTTATCGAGAATAATTTTTTGTTCGGCTTCGGGAATATGCGGCAAAGCTTGGCGCAGATTATCAGCAGCGATATGGCGTTCGTGCGATACTTTACCAAGAAGCCGCCCCAGCAGGCTGCCGAGCCATGAGCCGACACGCAAACCGGCGAGCCGGTAGAGGCCGAGTAATAATTTGGCGATTTGCGCCTGTATGAAATAAATTGGATGCATGTCAATCGCGTGTTGTGTGGCTTGTCTCACCACCTGAAAATATGCCTTAATCAGTTAACTGATTTAAAGGAGAGTGTCCATGCGTGGGAAGTTTGTGAAATCCGGTCTCGGCCTAACTGTCGGATTGGTAATGTCATTCGGCGCGGTGCAAGCCGATGATTATTTCGTGCAAAAATTCGGCAAGGGTGACGAATTGGGGCACGCCAATTATCTAACGGCGGCGAAAGCCAAGCAGGCAGCAAAATTGGTAACCAAAGGCAAAGTCTATCAGCTTGGCATGGTGACCGGCCCTGACACGCCCGCCTATGGGCCGCGCAAGTTTCAAATGATTGTGCATCAACTGAATGACGGCTCAGGCACTGTGCTTGGCCCCGATAGGCTGGTCAGCAATGATGACACAGTCGTCACATCTATCGGCATTGGGTCGCAATTGGACGGTTTTGGTCATATCGGCAAAGCGCATAAATATTACAACAACACACCGGCGGCTGAGGTTGTCGCGCCAGACGGTCTTTTGAAATTTGGCACCCATGCGCTGCCCGGTTTTGTAACCCGTGGTGTCGTGTTGGATATGACAAAAGTTTTCGGCAAAAACCCCTTGCCAATGGGCACAGCCTATACTGAGGCCGATATTAAGAAGGCGATGAAACGCCAAGGCGTGAAAATCACCAAAGGCGATGTTGTGCTGCTGCACTCCGGCTATATGAAGGCCAATGAGGGCAATAAGAACTTGGTGCCGGGCGAGCCGGGGCTGGGCATTAGCGGGGCGCATTTCCTCGCCAAGCAGGGCGTGGTCGCTATCGGTGCCGACACATGGGCTTTGGAGGTTCTGCCAAGCGAAGACCCGAAGCGGGTGTTTCCGGTGCATGGCATTTTGCTGAGCAAATACGGCGTGTATATTCTGGAAAACATGGTTACGCATGATCTGGTGGCAGATGGCGTGAGCGAGTTTATGTTCTCGCTCGGTGTGCCGAAGCTGAAAGGCGCGGTGCAGGCCATCATCAATCCGCTGGCCATTCGCTAGCCAATTAGTGGGTCAATTAGTAGGCCAATTAGCGGGCTTGAAATGCGCGCCAAATTTGGCGATATAGATGGCGTTACACCTA
>CBFHPF010000156.1:0-2179 GCA_965657665.1 Alphaproteobacteria bacterium
TCATAATAGCCGTCGAGCATGGCCGTCATCGCGGAGAAATTTTTCGCTAAATGAGCCGACAGGGCGGTGAATAAGCCTTGCGCAGCAGCGGCGTAATCGGATGTGCCGGTTAATATGGCGACCTCATTGAACAAACGATAAACCGCTGCATTGGCTGATGGCTGGGCATTGTCATGCACGGGCCTAGCATTGACCAAGCCGTGCGCGGTTTGTTGATGAGCGCGAATGCGATAACCGCCGCGTGTCGCATCGTGGAAATCGGCGCGCAGTATGTCGGCATATAGCACGGCCAAATCGAGATAGTCGTATTGGCCGGTGGCGCGATAAAGCGCGGCGGCGGCTTGGCCCATAAACGCGTAATCAGTTGCCAGCGATACATCGAGGCGTTGGTGGTTGCGCGCGCTGTGGCATAAATTGCCTTGTGCGTCTGTGAGCGCACGTCTGACGGCGGTGAAAGCGTTGGCGGCGGCAGCGCACCAGTCGGGGCGGTTAAAAGCAAGGCTTGCCTCGGCCAGCGCGGTAACCATCATGCCGTTCCAGTCTGCAAGGGTTTTGTCATCGCGACCCGGCGCAGGGCGTTGGTTGCGGGCTTGTAATAATGTGCTGCGCGCTTCTTGAAATTGGTCAAACACCGTGTCGCCTTGGGTCAGCAGATTAGGAATGTTTCGCCCTTCAAAATTGCCCGCCGGAGTGATGTCATAGCTACGCATGAACATATCCGCTTCATCACCCAATAGCGTATCGATTTCGGTTTTTGACCAAATATAAAACTTGCCCTCTTCGCCTTCCGTATCGGCGTCGAGGCTGGCGGCGAACGCCCCGTCATCCAGTGTCATTTCGCGCAATAGCCAGTTAATGGTCTCATCGATGCGCGCCGCGAGAAGGGGGCTTTTCGTGTCACGCCAAACCAATGTCATCAACTCAACCATCAGCGCGTTGTCATAAAGCATTTTTTCAAAATGCGGCACCAGCCAATCGGCGTCCACGCTATAGCGGGCAAAGCCACCACCAATATGATCGTAAATGCCGCCCTGACAGATTTTCTCAAGCGTCAGCAATACGCCGTCACGCATCCTCTCGTCGTCATGCAATTGTGCATGATGCCAGAGATAGCGATATAAAAACGGCTGCGGAAACTTCGGTGCACCGGTCAGCCCGCCACGCGCCGTGTCGATATGCTCGGCTAATACATTGGCTGCTCGTGCCGGCAGGTCGGTCGGCATATCGCCGCGCGTGTCTGCTTCGGCTTGCGCGGTTAAGGCAGCGCTTAGGGCCTCGGCATTTTTTGCTATTTTGTCGGGCTCGTCGTGCCAGATGCGCGATATCTCGGTGAGGATTTGCATAAAGCCCGGGCGACCATATTGCGGGGTTTTGGGAAAATAAGTGCCGCCCCAAAATGGTCGTCCGTCAGCATCGAGACAGGCGGTCAAAGGCCAGCCGCCCTGCTCGCCCATCATGTGCAGCGCATTCATGTAAATATCGTCAAGGTCGGGGCGCTCTTCGCGGTCCAGCTTGATACAGACAAAATGCCCATTCATCAGCGCGGCGACCTCGTCATCTTCAAAGCTTTCATGCGCCATCACATGACACCAATGGCATGCCGCATAGCCGATAGACAAAAGCACCGGTACATTACGCCGCCGCGCTTCGTCAAACACAGAGGGCTCCCAAGGTTGCCAATGCACCGGATTATCTTTGTGCTGAAGAAGATAGGGGCTGGTCGCTTCATCCAGCCTGTTTCGCTTGAACTGTTCTTGCATCTCATGCAGTTTAGCGATGATTTGTCGTCTCGCCAGCTTCAATGTGATGAGTTTCAACAAGGGCGCGTTAAGGCCGCTATTTTATCGATAGGTTAATCTATGAGCGAGCAAGCAGAAACGATTTACGCGCTTTCGACCGTGCCGGGACGCGCCGCATTGGCTGTTATCCGGCTCAGCGGCCCTCAGTGTGATGATGCGCTAGCGGCTCTGGGGGTTGGGAAGCTGCCAAAGCCGCGCCTTGCTTGCGTGCGCCGCTTGAGCGATCCAGCGAGTGGCAGGCTATTGGATGAAGCTTTGGTTTTGCGGTTTGTCGCGCCGCATAGTTTTACCGGCGAAGATATGGTCGAGTTGCATGTGCATGGCGGGCTGGCCGTGACCCAAGCAATTTTATCCGCACTGGCGACGATAGACGGTTTGAC
>CBFHPF010000157.1:0-2043 GCA_965657665.1 Alphaproteobacteria bacterium
TAGCCGAAATCAGCCAGTTGCAAAGCCATATGCGCGTTTTGCTCAACCAACAAAATGGTCATTTTCTGCTCTTTATTGAGCCGCTCGATAATCTCGAAAATCTCACCAACCAGTTTGGGTGACAGGCCGAGCGATGGCTCATCCAATAGCATCATACGCGGACGCATCATCAGCGCGCGACCGATAGCCAGCATTTGCTGCTGACCGCCGGACAGATAAGCCGCTTCGTTTTTCGCCCGCTCGCGCAAGATAGGGAAATAGTTGAAAACCGTTTCGAGGTCTTGCTCAATCGCATCTTTATCGCGACGACGGAACGCCCCCATTTCGAGGTTTTCTTGCACAGATAGAAATGGGAAAACCTCACGGCCTTCCGGCACATGCCCCATGCCCTTATTGGCGACCACATCCGGTTCCATACCGGCAATGTCTTCACCATCAAAAGTAATGCTGCCTTTTTGCGGCTCCATTGCGCCGCAAATGGTTTTCAAAACAGTCGTTTTGCCCGCGCCATTAGAGCCAAGCACGGTAACAATTTTACCTTCTTCAACATCGAGGCTGACACCGCGAATAGCCATAATCGGCCCGTAAAAAGTCTCGAGATTGCGAACGGAAAGAACTTTATTGCTCATGCTGCACCTCCTAAATAGGCGGCCACAACATCAGGATGGTTTTGCACTTCCTGCGCGCTGCCCTCGGTGATGACCCGGCCATTATTCAAAGCCAGCACGCGGTCCGACACCTCATTAACCAGGCTCATATCATGCTCAATCATCAGCACGGAAATACCCAAATCATTTTTAATATCATCAATCCAGAAACCCATTTCTTCGGTTTCCTCAGGGTTGAGACCCGATGCCGGTTCGTCCAGCAGCAGCAATTCCGGTTCGACACATAGCGCGCGCCCAAGCTCAATTTTTTTGCGCACACCGTAAGGCAAATTGGCAATGCGCTCATTGCGATAATGCGCCAGTTCCAGAAAATCGATGATGTCTTCAACTTTGCGGCGATGCTCTAATTCGGCACGCCTCACACCGCGGTCAAAAATCAGCTGCCGCAGCAATGGCACACGATTGTGAATTTCACGGCCAATCAGCAAGTTTTGCAACACTGTCGAATGCTCGAACAATTCGATATTTTGAAATGTGCGCGCAATGCCGATACGGGCGATTTGGTCAGCCCGCGCATCTGTAATGTCTTCGCCTTTAAAACGAATATGCCCTTCATTTGGCGCATAGAAAGACGAAATCATATTGAATATGGTTGATTTGCCGGCGCCATTTGGCCCGACAATGGTGAACACATCGCCTTTATTCATGGTGAAATTAACGCCGTCCACCGCCTTCACGCCACCAAAGCTGAGGCTCAGATTTTCAATCTCGAAAAAACTCATCGCATGCGCTCCGTCTTCAGATAGCTGCGTTGCCGCTTAAACGTATTGCGGCGATAAAATGGGAAGCTCTCAAGGAAAGTGCGAAGCTTGACCCAGCGGCCATATACCCCTTCCGGTTCAAAGATAATGAACAGCACCAGAATAAGACCAAACAGGCCCGGCTCCAGCCCCGGCTGACTGCCGATAGCCGGTGGTAGCCAGTCCTTCAATATTGAAATTGAGGCTTCCAAAAATCCAATAAGAATGGCGCCATACATCGCGCCATGCACTGTGCCGAGACCACCAACCACAATCATCAGCAAAAGCTGAATGGACAAAATAATGCCAAAGGTCTCAGGCGACAAAAACTGGATGAAATGCGCGAATAAGCCACCAGCAAGACCGGTCAGGGCTGCGCTTAAGAAAAACGCTAAAACTTTGGTACGCGCCACGCGAATACCAAGGCTCTCGGCTGAAATCTCGCTATCGCGCACAGCCAGCATGGCGCGGCCAAAAGGTGAGCGCAAAACATTCAACACCAGCACAATCGACATAATCAGCAGCACCAGAACAACGTAATAATATTCCCATGCTTCAAAAATCTCATAGCCGAACAAATTCGGCGCATCGACAATCATCCCGCGATTGCCGCCGGTAATGCCTTCCGCGTGAAT
>CBFHPF010000158.1:0-2019 GCA_965657665.1 Alphaproteobacteria bacterium
CTGAGGGGCGTATTGAGGTTTTGGTTGGTGCGCGTTCGGCTTTGTTTTTGCCGTGGCGCGATTTGGGCGCGATTATTGTCGATGAAGAACATGATGGCGGCTTCAAACAAGAAGACGGGGTGATTTACAATGCCCGCGATATGGCTGTGGTGCGCGCCCGTTTTGCTGATTGTCCGGTTATTTTATCATCGGCGACACCATCATTGGAAAGTTTTGTTAACGGCCAAGAAGGCCGTTATGTGACGCATCGCTTGACGGCACGTCATGGCGGGGCGGCCATGCCACAAATCGAATTGGTGGATATGCGCACCAGTCCGCCGCCGCGCGGAGCATGGTTGGTGCCGCCTATGATTGAGGCGGTGGAGGGCGCTTTGGCGCGTGGCGAGCAGGCTTTATTGTTTCTCAATCGGCGCGGCTATGCCCCGCTGACCATTTGCCGGGGCTGCGGTCATCGTTATGCTTGCCCTGATTGCGACGCATGGATGGTTGAGCATCGGTTCAGAAAACAACTGCAATGCCATCATTGCGGCCATATGGAACCCGTGCCTGATATTTGTCATAGCTGCGGAGAGCCCGATAAGCTGACGGCGTGCGGGCCGGGCGTTGAGCGCATCACGGAAGAAGTGGTCGGTCATTTTCCCGATGCCCGTACAGTGATTTTATCGTCTGATATGCAAGGGGGCACGGCGGCCTTGCGCGAAGTATTGGCGCAAATTGCCGAGGGCGAAGCGGATATTATTATCGGCACGCAAATTGTCGCCAAAGGCCACCATTTTCCCAAGCTTAGTTTTGTCGGCGTGGTGGATGCTGATTTGGGTTTGGGCAATGGCGATTTACGCGCTGCTGAACGGACGTATCAATTATTGAGCCAAGTGGCGGGTCGGGCGGGACGCGCGCGCGAGGCGCAAGGCTTTGCTATGCTGCAAAGCCATATGCCCGACCATCCGGTTTTGCAGGCTTTGGCGCAAGGCGACCGCGACGGTTTTTTTGCCCGCGAGGTGGCGGCGCGGCAAATGGCTGAAATGCCGCCTTATGGGCGTTTGGCGGGTCTGGTCATATCAGCGACCGATTATCACGAAGCACTCTCTTTTGTGCGGCATTTGGCAACACGCATTCCGCAGCACGAGACGATTCGGGTTTTGGGACCGGCACCGGCACCGATTGCGCGTATTCGCAACCGTCATCGCTTTCGGTTTTTGCTGAAAGGCGCGAAAGGCGCGCCGATGCAGGCGTTTATCGCGCAATGGCTGGCTGAGGTAAAACTGCGCGGCTCTTTGCGTTTGGCCATTGATATTGACCCTTATAGCTTCATGTAAGCGGCTTTTTTCCGGCCTTATCACACAGTTGTGAAAGAACCGTAAAACGGGTGTTGCCAGCACCTTCATGACGTGATATTGCATCCCCACATTCGGCGGTAGGCACACTGAAATCCGCCTTTTTTGCACCTTACGGCGTATCCGTGTCCTGAAGCGCCGCCAACATGTGGGATATGCTCTTGTCTGCAGATGACGTCAATGACGACCAGGGTATCAAAGGTGTCGCCGGACGCTATGCCATTGCCCTATTTGAGTTGAGCCAAGACCTGCCGGACGGCGAGCGCGATGCTATTGCCGCCGATATGGCCGCTTTTGTCGGCTTGGTCAAAGAAAGCGAAGACCTCTCCAAATTGCTGAAAAGCCCGGTCATCAGTGCCGAGGAACAAGCCGCTGCGCTGGCTGCTATTTTGGATAAAGCCGGAGCGCATCAGCTGGTGAAAAACTTTGCCGCTCTTGTGGTCAGTAAGCGCCGTGCGGCGGCTCTGGCCGATATGGCCAAGCAGTTTGCTGTGCTGGTCGCCGGTTCTCGCGATGAGATTATTGCGCAAGTTACCGCGGCGCATGATTTGAGCGCAGACCAGATTGAGGCGCTGAAAAGCGAGCTTAATAAAGCGATGGGCAAAAACATTATCATCGAAACAACCACTGATGCCGACCTGTTGGGCGGCATGATTGTGAAATTGGGCAGCCGGATGATTGACGG
>CBFHPF010000159.1:0-2008 GCA_965657665.1 Alphaproteobacteria bacterium
AACGTGCACCGCTCAAATGCGCTGATGGGGCATGCTTATGGCACAGATTTTTTGTATGACGAAATGATGGTCTGCGGTGCCGGTGATGAAGGCAAAGCGATGGCTGATTTTGTTGCCACCACCAATCCGTTGGAAGGCGATGATGTGCCGCAACCGGGCGAAGGCCCTGACAAAGCCAGCCGTGAAGCCGGTAATTATGACGTGTTGTTTATCGGTTTGACGGATAAGGGCGAGCGCATTGAAGCGGCCAGTGGCGGCGATATGGATCCGGGCTATGGCTCAACGTCCAAAATGCTGGCTGAAAGTGCCATGTGCCTTTTGCAAGATAGTGACGGCTTGGCCGGTGGCATTTACACACCGGCGCCGGCGATGGGCGATAAGCTCATCAAGCGGCTATGCGATAATGCCGGTATGTATTTCCGTCTCGAAGGCTAAAGGTTAAAGGGGCTTCATCATGGCGCAGTCCAAATATATCGACCCGCAATTGGCTGAAGGGGCGACGCTGATGCGTCAGCTCATTGGCGATAATGATTTGACGCAAGATTTGCATGCCGCCCGCGAGGCCGGCAATGCGCGCGATGCCATGTTGGCGGAAGGCCTCGACGTGCCTGAGACGATTGTTCAAGGCATGGAAACGGCAAAAAGCGCGGAAGGGCATGATGTTGAGATACGCATCATGCAGCCGCGCGAGGGTGATAAAAAGCCGTTATTTTATTGGGTGCATGGCGGTGGTTATGTGCTGGGTCAAGCTGCGCAGGGTGATATGTTCACCCTTTTGGCGGCGCAAATGGGCTGTTATGCGGCGTCGGTCGAATATCGCTTGGCCCCTGAAACCGCCTATCCCGGGCCGTTGGAAGATTGTTATGACGGGCTGAAGCATTTATTGGATAATGCCGATGCGCTGGGCATTGATAAAAATAAAGTGATTATTGGCGGCGTCAGTGCCGGTGGCGGGCTGTGCGCCGGTCTGGCTTTGTTGCTGCGTGATCGCGGCCTGTGCGCGCCGCTTGGCCAAGTGCTGCTGTACCCGATGATTGATGACCGCAATATTGAACCGGCATCTGAAAGCCTGCCCGATACGCTTATCTGGTCGCGCAATTATAATAAATTTGGCTGGCAAAGCTATTTGGGCGATTTATTCGGCAGCGATGATGTGCCGGCCTATGCAGCACCTGCGCGGGCGCAAGATGTATCGGGTCTGCCGCCAACTTATATGCCGGTCGGTGATTTGGATTTGTTTCTCGATGAAAATATCGCCTATGCGCAAAAGCTGACACGCGCCGGTGTGCCGATGCATTTTCATATTGTGCCCGGTGCGTTTCACGGTTTTAACGGCTTTGTCTCCGATGCCGATGTCTCAAAAGCGATTAACGCCGAGACGTTCGGGTTTATCGGCAAATTATTGGCTGAAGCCGATTGAGTTTAGCGCGCCTTTTAATGGCAAGCTTTGCCCAACGCCTTTAGCCGCCAATAATTATATGGCAGCGGGGTGATGAAGCCTGCCGCCCACATAAACGGCAGCACATGCCAGTCGAGCCGCGCCCCGCCGGTCATATAATAATCAACCGCATTCATCGCGACTTCCATCGAAATCATTGAAATGAGCGACATGCCGATAGCGGTTTGAAACGCCGCTTTCAAAGCCATTTGCCGCGCCATAATAATTGTTTCCAGCGCGATGGACGTCAGCAAGCCATTGAAAATAGCCAGCCCCATAATCGCCATAACCGGCCAGTCAATGCCGCTTAATTGAAAAAATAAAATCGTTCCCATATCGCCAATGGAGCAGCCGATAAGGCACCACAAGGTGTTGTAGGAGGCAGTTGACCAAGTTTTGCGGCACTGCCAGTTAAAGGGGGCTTTCGGGCTTGTTTCACTCATGCCCTCGTTTTAGCATTTTGTACGTCTTGAGGAGAAGTTAAATATGGCTGTTCATGTGACCCTTTATGGGCCTACTGTGTCGACCTTTACCCGCATTTGCGCCATGGTGGCGGCAGAAGCAGGGCTT
>CBFHPF010000160.1:0-1984 GCA_965657665.1 Alphaproteobacteria bacterium
CGGCAACACCGCCTTGGTCAGCCGATGCAGCGGGTGCACCATCACATCAAACATGGTCTGCCAAACATCTTCGGGCATCTCAGCCGCCGCTACGCCCAAATTGGCAGGTGCTGCCAAATTGGCGACCAGCACATCAATATGGCCGGTCTCTTCTATCAAGGCGGCAGCGCGGGCCGGGTCTGTTAAATCAGAGCTATCGGCAATGACATCCGCGCCCTCTTCGGCAAAAACTTGCTGTGTGATGGGGCCCATATAATCATCGGCCTGCGTTATCAAAACGCGTTTTCCTGCTAAACGTCCCATCAGGCAGCCGCATCGAAATATGGGCGGTCACCGGCAATGGTCACACGCTCCATCACCCGCACATCGGGGTAATAATCAGAAGCGGCGAAATGCTGACAAGCGCGATTGTCCCAAAATGCCATTGAGCCAACTTCCCAACGGAAGCGGCATTGCAGCTCAGGGTTCCAGGCGGTTTTATACAGCGTGTCGAGCAATTGCTCGCTTTCATGCGGGTCCATATCGACAATATGGTCAGTGAAAGCGCCGTTTACATAAATCAGCCGCTCTTTGGTTTCGGGATGCGTACGCACCACCGGATGCACCATTGGCGGAAATTTATCGTGAAGCTCTTCGGCTTTTTTGCCGAGGCGTTTGGCAAATACGCGCGCGATATCATGCTGCGCGGAGAGATTTTCAATCTTCTCTTTCAACTCATCAGACAAGCGGTCATAAGCCATCACCATATTGGAGAACAGCGTATCGCCGCCCACTTGCGGCAGTTCAATAGCGCGCAAAATAGAGCCGAGCGACGGCGCTTCGCGCCATGTCACATCGGAATGCCACATATTTTCAGAGCCGCGCGAATTCGGCCCATGCGCGATGCGTAAAACTTCAGGATTGGGTTGGTCTTTCGGTGTCGCCGGATGAATTTCCAAACCGCCAAACTGCGAAGCGAAAGCAATATGCTGCTCTTGCGTCAAATGCTGGTCGCGGAAAAACACCACGCGATATTTTAACAAAGCGGCCCGCACTTGCTCAATCAGCGCGTCGTCAAATTCGCGCAAGTCCACATCAAGCAATTCAGCACCGATAGCCGGTGTCATTGGCTGCGCCCGAAATTTGGTAAATTCAGTCATTAATCCCTCCCCGAATGACAATAGTTTGGAGGCAAAAGCCTAGTCGGTCAATCGGATTGCTGATATAAAATCAACAATTCAAAGCGAGGGAAACATTATGAGCGTTGTCGTCATCGGTGCCGGTCAGGCCGGTTTGCAAAGCATTATCAGCCTGCGCCAAGGTGGTTGTGAAGAAGCTATCACGCTGGTCGGTGATGAGACGTTTTTGCCGTATCAACGCCCGCCTTTGTCGAAGGCTTATCTATCCGGCAAAATGGAGCGCGAGCGGCTGTTTTTAAAGCCCGATGAATTCTTCACTGAAAACAACATCACATTGAAGCTCGATTGTTCCGCGACGCAGATTAATCGCGAAGCAAAATCCGTGACGCTGAGCGACGGCACGCAATTGCCCTATACGCATTTGGTGATTGCCACCGGCTCGCGCCCGCGCCTGCTCGATTTACCTGGGCGGCAATTGGGTAATATTTTTGACCTGCGCGGCATGGCTGATATTGACGCCATGCAGCCGCATTTTGTCGCCGGTAAAAAGCTGGTCGTTATTGGCGGCGGTTATATCGGCCTTGAAGCGGCGGCGGTGGCAGCCGGTATGGATATGCAGGTGCATGTGCTGGAAGCCGCGCCGCGTTTACTGGCGCGCGTTGCCGAGCCTGAAATTTCTGATTTTTACGACCGACTGCACAAAACACATAATGTCACGATTATCACCGAAAGCCGCATTGACGGCTTTACCGGCGACACAGAAGTTAGTGGCGTGCAAATGGCTGATGGCAGCATTATTGAGGCGGATATTGTCATCACCGGCATCGGCATTTTGCCGAATATTGAAATTGCCGAAGCGGCAGGTC
>CBFHPF010000161.1:0-1951 GCA_965657665.1 Alphaproteobacteria bacterium
AATTTCAACCGTGTTTTCCAAAGCCTCGGGCAAGTCGGCAAACAAAGCGCACATTTCTTCGGCTGACTTCAAACGATGGTCAGGCGTCAAACGGCGACGGTCGGTCTCATTAAGATAGCGGCCTTCGGCAATGCAAATCAGCGCATCATGAGCGCGATAATCATCTTCCGACGCGAAATAAGCCTGATTGGCCGCGACCAATGGCAAGTTTAACGCATAGGCTTGCTCAATTAGCAGCCCTTCAACTTCGGTATCTGTGGTATCGCCATAACGCTGAAGTTCTACATAAAGATTGTCTTGGTATATATTGAAATAATTCGATAATTTATTTTTAACACTATCTGCCCGACCGCTTGCCGCCAACTTGTTAAACGGCCCGTCGGGACCACCTGTCAGGCAAATCAATCCGTCTGCATGGCGTGCCAGCATCGCCTCATCGACACCGGGCCCGTGCTTGCCGTCGCTTTCAATATGCGCCGCGCTAATGAGCGCCATGAGATTGTCATAACCGGCGCGGTTTTTAACCAGCAGCGCAATATCGCCCTCAATATCAGTGCTGTCCGTGCTATCGCCTGACGGGCGAACCCGCAGCGTGGCCCCGATGATTGGCTGAATGCCTTTTCCGGCGGCTGTTTCGGCAAATTCCAACGCCCCAAACAGATTGTTGCGATCGGTAACGGCAAGCGCAGGCATACGCGCCGCCAGAGCGGTTTGCGCCAGCGTTTTTATCGGCAACGCCCCCTCAAGCAAAGAATAAGCGCTGTGCGTGCGTAGATGAACGAATTTAGGCCGCATGAGCTGGACCTCGCCTCGCATTTCTTCCGTATGATTTTCAGATACTGCCGACATATACGCCTACACAACGCTAAACTTAGGAATCAGGTTTTACCCATCCAGTTTAACGTAGCGGCGTGGCCTGTCAGCCCGGCCCGCCTCAAAACAGTAAATTAAAGGGGGGATAACCTCCGCCTTACAGCCCGACCAACCAAAAGTCAGGCCGCAGCAATATTAACCGGCAATGGCCTGACCGATTGCACCCCACATAACAATCGCTGTGCCCATAGCCAGCAATGTGCATACCGTCACAATATCTTCAATAATCGCTTTCATCTTCTCTCTCCCTGTCATTCGGCCCCGTTTGAGTGCCGCGGCTTCACTATAATGTTCACTTTTTGTTCTTACTGTCAACAAAAAAATATCATGCCGCAGCATGAGCTCATAATTCGCGCGTTTTCACAGCTTCTATTCAGTAACAATAAGCCCGTCCCGCAGGCGAATAATGCGGTCAGCACTGGCGGCCAAATCCATATCATGGGTGGCCAATAACACGCCCGCCCCTTGCGCACGTGCTTCATCAAACAGCAAAGACGACACCTTATCGCCTGCCTGCCCATCCAGACTGCCGGTCGGCTCATCGGCCAGAATAAGCGCCGGTTGATTAACCAATGCGCGCGCAATGGCAACACGCTGTTGCTCACCGCCCGATAATTGCGACGGCAAATGCGTTTTGCGTTCGCCCAGCCCCAGCTTATCGAGCAGGTCAGCGGCAGCTTGATTGGCTGCTTTGCGCCCTTCCCCATTTAACCGCAACGGCATAGCGATATTTTCCAGCGCGGTAAATTCAGGCAGCAAATTATGAAACTGATAAACAAAGCCGATATGTTGCCGCCGCAAAGCCGTGCGCGCGCGTTCATCGCCTTCATGCGCCGACTGTCCGGCCAGTTTAATCTCGCCACTTTCAGGCCGCTCCAGCAATCCGGCGATATGCAGCAAAGTCGACTTGCCTGACCCACTCGGGCCAACCAGTGCCACCACTTCGCCCGCTTTAATATCAAGCGATGCGCCGCGCAATACATGCAGCTCGCGCGTGCCCTGGCGAAACCGCATATGAATATCGCTGAGGCTGAACACGCTACTCATTGCGCAACGCCTCCACAGGCTCCATAGAGGC
>CBFHPF010000162.1:0-1909 GCA_965657665.1 Alphaproteobacteria bacterium
GATATGGCCCTGCTGGCCTCCGGCGAAGACAACACAATGAACCAGTTCTAATCAGGTTCTTTGAATGCGAGGGGCTTCGCGGTCATGCCGCGAGGCCCCTTTTCTTTTTTCCTGTTCTTTTGAGGCGCTGATGGCTGATACGCATTATATGACTACCGATTTATCGGATGCGCATGACGGCTTGCGCTATCTGGCCGCGGGCTATCAAGATTTCGGCGGCAAAACACGCTTTCATGGCCAAGCTAAAACACTGGTGACGTTTGAAGACAACACCAAACTTCGTGCCGCTGTTGAACAAGCCGGTGAAGGCCGCGTATTGGTGGTTGATGGCGGTGGCTCGATGAATTGCGCGCTGTTTGGCGGCAATCTTGCCAAGCTGGCGGCTGATAATGGTTGGGCCGGTATTATCATTCATGGATGCGTGCGCGACCGCGCTGAACTGGCCGCCGAAGCCGTTGGCATTAAGGCACTGGCCAGCCATCCGAAGAAAAGCCAGAAGCGCGACCTCGGCTCTTATGATGTGTCGCTGCATTTTTCCGGCGTAACCATTCACGCGGGCGATTGGATTTACGCCGATGAAGACGGCGTGATTATTTCAGCGACGCCGCTCACCGATAAGAATATTTAAAAACTCTATCTGAAAAGCTTCTCTTAAAAGCCCTGCGATAAACCGCCCATGCGACCGGCGACACTTTGAAACTCACTGACCATTTCACTGATAATATCAGCTACCGGTTTTACTTCATCGATAAGACCCGCCGTCTGACCGGCGAGGCCGACCGAGGCCTCCATATCGCCGCCGAAATATAAATCCAAAATGCCTTTAAAGGTATCCGGCGGCATTAAGCCTTCTTCATGGATTTTATGCGTCCGCTCTGTGCGCAAAGCACGAATGCACGGCGAGGCCTTTTTATTCAGCACATATGTGCCGGTGGTTGGCGCATCAATAATGGCGTTTTTATAATTATCATGCACCGGACTTTCAGCCGATGAAACAAAGCGCGTGCCCATTTGCACGGCTTCAGCACCCAGCGCAAACGCGGCTGCCATGCCATGCCCGTCGCAAATGCCACCGGCGGCGATCAGCGGTAAATCAACCGCCGCGCGCACGGCTTGCAACAGCACCAGCGTTGAAACTTCTTCCGGATTTTTAAAGCCGCCGCCTTCGCCGCCTTCAACCACCAGCCCGTCAACACCGGCATCGGCGCAGCGAATGGCCGCTTCAACTGTCGGCACGGCGTGATAGACGGTGATACCGGCTTCTTTCAGCGGGCCAACATATTTGGCTGGCGAACCGGCTGATGTGGTGACGAATTTTACGCCGCTATCGCAAATCCAGTTCATCATCGCATCGTCTTTTAAAAACAATATCGGCAAATTGACGCCGAAAGGCGCTTGTGTCAGCTCGAACATTTTCTCAATCTCGGCTTTGCAATTCTCGGTTTCGCCGGATGAGGTTTCGATAATGCCAAGGCCACCTGCATTGCAAACGGCAGAGGCCAATTGCGAGCGGGCAATCCAGCCCATTGGGGCTTGCACGATTGGATATTTAGCACCGGTATGGGCGAGAAAACGATTGGACATGACACATCTCCGTTAGGTGAATAATTGGTCAACAGGCTAGCCAAATTGGCGAATGAGGGAAAGCGACAAATCGCGGTTAAGAGGGTGCTAGAAAAGTGCGCGTGCGACGAATAAATATGTGCCGAAAGCCGTCAATGCGGCGGCGATAATATCGCGCCATGAGACGCGAATATCGGGCAATTCTTCCAATAAAATGGGGCCAAAAAATAAAAGCGGCAGCAAAACCAGCAATTGTCCAGCCTCGACACCCAAATTAAAGCTGATGAGACCGACCAGTAAATTACCGGTTGGCAGACCGATATCTGTCAGCAATCCGGCAAAGCCA
>CBFHPF010000163.1:0-1887 GCA_965657665.1 Alphaproteobacteria bacterium
GCGCTTCATCGCACCAGTCCAATTGCTTGTCCATATTCTCTTTAATCAGCTGCATCGGCACATGGCCGGGGCCTTCAATCATCACCTGCACATCGTGCTGCCAGGCGATTTGCGTCAGCTCGCCCAGCGTTTCCAATTCGCCCAATTGCGCTGCGTCATTGGCATCCCAAACCGAGCCGGGGCGCAAACCGTCCCCCAGCGAGAACGCCACATCATAGGCTTTCATAATCTCGCAAATATCTTCGAAATGCGTGTAGAGAAAACTTTCCTTGTGATGCGCCAAGCACCATTTCGCCATAATCGAGCCGCCGCGCGAGACAATGCCGGTCATGCGTTCGGCGGTCAGTGGCACATATTTAAGCAATACACCGGCGTGAATGGTGAAATAATCCACCCCTTGTTCGGCTTGCTCAATCAGCGTGTCGCGGAAAATTTCCCAAGTCAGTTCTTCCGCCTTGCCGTCGACTTTTTCCAGCGCCTGATAAATCGGCACCGTGCCGATAGGCACGGGCGAATTTCTTAAAATCCATTCACGCGTTTCATGAATATGCTTGCCGGTCGATAAATCCATAATCGTGTCAGCACCCCAGCGAATGCCCCAAGTCATTTTATCGACCTCTTCACCGATAGAAGATGAAACCGCGCTATTGCCGATATTGCCGTTAATCTTCACCAGAAAATTGCGCCCGATAATCATCGGTTCGCTTTCGGGGTGATTGATATTATTCGGAATAATGGCGCGGCCGCGGGCAATCTCGTCGCGGACAAATTCCGGCGTTATTTCCAGCGGCAAATTCGCGCCAAAACTTTCGCCATCATGCTGGCGCGCCATCATATCAGCCATGCGCTGCCCGCGCTCGCCAGTGGCTTTTAAGCTTTCGAGATAAGCGGCGCGGTTTTGGTTTTCGCGAATGGCGACAAATTCCATTTCCGGCGTCACAATGCCTTGGCGGGCATAATGCATTTGCGTAACGTTTTTGCCCGCTTTGGCGCGCCGCGGTGTGCGCTGCAAATTAAACCGCAAGGCGGTCAGTTTCTCATCTTCCAGACGTTGTTTGCCGTAATCACTGCTCGGCCCGTCCAGCTCTTGCGTGTCATCGCGCTCATCAATCCAAGCCGCGCGTAACGGCGCGAGACCGGCGCGAATATCGATTTTAGCGGCCGGGTCTGAATAAGCACCGGATGTGTCATAGACATAAATCGGCGGATTTTCTTCGCTTGTTTGACCTGACAGTGCCATATCGGTTGGCGTGTCATCTTGGCTGATTTTGCGCATTGGCACGCGCATATCAGGCCGCGAGCCGGTGACATAAATCTTTTCGCTATTGGGCAGCGGCGCGATAGAGGCATCGTCAACCCGCGCTTGAGATTCAGAAAAATCGGTTTTTTTAACTTGTGACATGCGCGGCTCTTTCTCGGTCAATCATTTGACAATTTCTCGGTCAAATATTTGATTATCAATTATTTGACGACCAATCATTTGACGAAAGGTCAGGCGATAAACAAGAAGCCGCGCGGCGCAAATTTCCGGCACTCCCTGCAGCGGCATGACCCGTAAACAGGTGCGAAGGGTGTGCTCTCACCAGCCCATAGGCCGGACCCCCGTGCCGTCTCACCTTAGAATTGCCTCGCCCGTGACGCAAGCCATGATGCGGGTTTATCTTGCAAAAGCGGTGAAAAAAGCTTGCGGCGCAAATCGCCATTTGCTTAGATTTTAAGCAGAGAAAAGCGGTTGGCCATAATCTGGCGACAACCGACGCATTTGGGGAGATAAAAATGAGTGAAGCGATTAAGCAGGACATGCGCCCGGGCGCTGAATATGCCTATAACACCAAGCTGGAAGATCTGGATCCGTCCATCGTAAATCTGTGGCCAAAAGAAGAATTC
>CBFHPF010000164.1:0-1830 GCA_965657665.1 Alphaproteobacteria bacterium
ATTGGATTATCGCCTGTGTCCGGAAGTCGATTTTCCGGTGCCGGTAGAAGATGGCTTGGTGCTGTGGGATTATGTGCAAGAAAACGCCGCCGCTTTGGGCATTGACCCGCGCCGTGTGGCCTTGGCCGGTGACAGTGCCGGCGGGCTTATCTCGGCGACCATGACGCAAATTTTGCGCGACCGCGGTGGGGTGCAACCGGCGGCGCAATTGCTGGCTTACCCTTGGGTATCCACCAATATGCCCGATAGCGGTTCAGCCGTTAGCTGCGCTGAGTGCTTTCCGCTCAATACGGCGACGATGGAATTTTTCAATGCCACGGTTTTTCCGAATGATAAAAACCTCGACCATCCATATGCCAATCCGTTGGACAATGAGAATTTGCAAGATTTGCCACCTGCCGTTATCGGCACAGCCGGTTTTGACCCGATACGCGACCAAGGCAATGATTATGCCGAGCGATTGAAAGCGGCGGGCAATCAGGTGGTGCATTATTGCTTCTCTGATTTGACACATAGCTATTTGATGATGGGGCGGGTCAGCCATGCGGCGGAGCGGGCTTGCGTCCAACTGGCGCAGGATTTGGCGCGTCATCTCGGGCGCTAACGATTGAACCGCAGCGCGGCGCGTCTATGATAAAGGTATGACGCAGCCTCAGCCCGAGACATTATTTTTAAAACCGCTTTTTGCCGATTGGTTTGTGGCACGTGGCTGGCAGCCGCGCGCCCATCAATTGGCCTTATGGCAGGCGGCGCGTGATGGGCGCAATGCTTTGCTCATCGCGCCGACCGGCGGCGGCAAAACGCTGGCCGGTTTTATGCCCAGTCTGCAGACCTTGGCGGCGCGGGGGTCATCCGGCAAATTGCACACGCTTTATGTGTCGCCCCTGAAAGCACTGGCGGTTGATATTCAACGCAATCTCATGCAGCCGGTTGAGGAATTGGGGCTGGATATTCGCATTGAGGCGCGCAGCGGTGACACGCCAGCGGCGCGCAAAACGCGGCAAAAACAAAATCCACCGGATATTTTACTGACCACGCCGGAGCAATTGGCCTTGATGGTGAGCTGGCCGGAGGCGGCGGATTATTTCAGCGCGCTCGACACCATTATTATTGATGAGTTGCATGCGCTGTCGCCCAATAAGCGCGGCGATTTATTGGCCTTGGGTCTGGCGCGATTGCAAAAATTTTCGCCCAAGCTTAAACGCCTCGGCTTATCGGCAACCGTCGCTGATAAAGCCGCCCTGTGTCGTTTTTTGGCGCCGCAAAATAACGGCGATGAAACCGCCATGCTGATTGAAGGCAAGGCCGGTGCGCCGCCCGCTATTTCGGTTTTGGATACAAAAGAGCGTCTGCCGTGGGGCAGTCACACGGCGCGTCATGCGATGGCTGATGTGTTGGCGGCGATTAAAACCGCCGATACGAGTTTGGTGTTCGTCAATACGCGTTCGCAAGCGGAAATGGTGTTTCGCGAATTATGGGCGCTTAATGAAGACAGCCTCGAGATTGCTCTGCATCACGGCTCGCTGGCCCCGGAGCGGCGGCGCAAGGTAGAAGCGGCGATGGCGGCGGGCAGTTTGCGCGCTGTGGTGTGTACTTCAACCCTCGACCTCGGCATTGATTGGGGGGCGGTGGATTTGGTTATTCATGTCGGTGCGCCGAAAGGGGCAAGCCGTTTGGCGCAGCGTATCGGGCGTGCCAATCACCGCTTTGACGAGGCATCTTCGGCGCTTTTGGTGCCGTCCAACCGGTTTGAGGTTTTGGAATGTGTGGCGGCGCGTGACAGCGTTGCCGATGGCGAACAAGACGGCGCGGTGGCGCGCCAAGGCGGGT
>CBFHPF010000165.1:0-1793 GCA_965657665.1 Alphaproteobacteria bacterium
GGTGCGGCGCTGGTCGGTGTGCGTTATCCGATTTTTGCCCTGACAACGTTTTTCGGCATTATGCCCGGCACATTTGTCTTTGCGTCTATCGGCAATGGCATATCGGTTGTGTTGCGCGCCGGTAAACAGCCCGATTTAAGTGTGATGACCAGCCCCGAAATTTTGCTTCCCCTAATTGGCCTTGCCGTGCTTTCTTTGGCGCCGATGGTATGGCGTCGCTTTTCGGGCGATAGTGAAAGCTAATAAGCATAGAGAAGAGCACAATCATGAGCAGTGAAATCAAAACGGATATTTGCGTTATTGGCGGCGGTTCGGGCGGTCTTTCAGTTGCGGCAGGTGCAGCGCAAATGGGCACACAAGTGGTGCTGGTTGAAGGCCATAAAATGGGCGGCGATTGCCTGAATTATGGCTGTGTGCCGTCTAAAGCGCTATTGGCGGCGGCTGACCGTGCCGTTACGGCGCGCAAAAACCCCGATTTCGGTTTATCTGCCCCGTCTGTGCGGGTCGATTTCGCCAAAGTCATGGCGCATGTCAAAGACACGATTGCCGCCATTGAACCGGCTGACAGCGTCGAGCGTTTCGCCGGTCTTGGCGTCAACGTCATTGAAGCGCGTGGCAAATTTATCGACCGCAAAACGCTGAAAGCGGGCAATACCACCATTCGTGCCAAACGCTTCGTTATTGCCACCGGCTCGCAAGCCGCTATTCCGGCGATTAAGGGTTTGAAATCAGCACCCTATTTGACCAATGAAACCGTGTTCGAATTGACCCGCCGCCCCAAGCATTTGCTGGTTTTGGGCGGGGGTCCGATTGGTGTAGAGATGGCGCAAGCTTTCGCCCGTCTCGGCAGCAAGGTCACGCTTATTGAGGGCGCAACCATATTGGGCCGTGAAGATAGTGAACTGACCGGTTCAGTTAAGCAGCAATTACTGGCTGACGGTGTTACCCTTAGAGAAGGCGTGCAGGTAGAGGCTGTTTCGACCAAAGGTAAGGGTGCTGCCCAAAAAATCACCGTGACGATGTCGGGGAGTATGGGCGCGAATACGGGAGATGAGCAAATCAGCGGCGACCAATTATTGGTAGCCGCCGGACGCGCGCCCAATCTTGCCGGTCTTGATGTGGAAAAAGCCGGTGTGAAACTAAGCGAGACAGCGCATCCGCATATTGCCACAGATGCGCGTATGCGCAGTTCCAACAAGAAAATATTTGCCATTGGTGATGTTGCGGGTGGGCCGCAATTCACCCATGCGGCGGGCTATCATGCCGGTCTGGTTATTCGCAATATTTTGTTCTTCCTGCCCGCCAAATATGATTATACGGCTTTGCCGCGCGTGACCTATTGCGACCCCGAATTGGCCTCGGTCGGCCTAAGCGAAACCGAGGCGCGGGCGCAATATGCTGCCATTAAAGTGTTACGCTGGCCGTTTGAAGAAAATGACCGCGCGCGCGCCCAACGCGATATGCGCGGCATGATTAAAGTCGTCACCACGCAAAACGGCAAAATTCTCGGCGCATCAATCGTCGGCAAAGGGGCCGGTGATTTATTGGCACCTTGGACTTTGGCTTTGGCGCAAGGGCTGCCAATCTCGGCCATGGCCGGTGTGATTGCGCCTTATCCGACACGCGGTGAAGTGTCGAAACGCGCCGCCGGTGATTATTATACGCCAAGCCTGTTTGGTCCTCGGACGCGAAAAATTGTCGGGCTATTGTCGGCTTTGCGCCGTTAGTAAGTATCGTTAATCTTGTGTTAACCTTTTTAGCTCATAGTGGCGGTTAAGGGTTTCGTGAGGGTT
>CBFHPF010000166.1:0-1722 GCA_965657665.1 Alphaproteobacteria bacterium
AGGCGTTAAGACCTATTTCAAAAAGCTTACTTCAAGAAGACTTACTTCAAGAAATCGGGCATATTGCCTTCAAAGGCATCAGTCTTAGTGGACTTCTTGTTCTCTGGCTTCTTTGTAGGTTTTTTCTCGGTTTTTGAAGCAGCTTTTGGTGCGGGCTTCGCCTTGGCTTTTTGAGGCTTTTCGGCTTTTGGTGCTGCAGTCTGTGTCGCTTCGCTCTCAGCTTTATTATTCTGGGGATTGTCAGCTTGAGGCTTATCACCGCGACGACCACGCCCCAACAAACCGCGGCGTTTGCCGCTTGATTTATTCGCTGAACTCTCTGGCTTATCGTTGCCATCAGCTTGCGCGTTGCCATCAGCTTGCGCGTTGCGATTACGACCGCCGCGCCGATTGCGTTTCGGCTTATCGCCATCATCACTTTTCGGGCTGTTGCCGTCATCGGCTGGACCAAAAACCTCGCGGTCAATGGTGCGCTCAATCAATTGCTCAATCGCATCGACATATTTGCCGTCATTGCGTGTCGCCAATGTAAAGGCAGCCCCTGTGCGACCGGCACGACCTGTGCGACCAATGCGGTGTACATAATCTTCCGCATGGGTCGGCACATCGAAATTAAACACATGGCTGACAGCCGGAATATCCAGCCCGCGCGCTGCCACATCAGAGGCAATCAAATAAGTCGCGTCGCCGTTCTTAAACTGGTCGAGCATTTTCAGCCGCATATGCTGGTCCATATCACCATGCAGTGAGACGGCTTTATAATTATGCCGGTGCAGGCTTTTCAGCAATTCGGCGATATCGCGCTTGCGATTACAAAAGATAATGCCATTGGTCACGTCTTCTTTCTCGAACAAATCACGCAAGGCTTCGCGCTTTTTCATCGGCGCGACTTCAATCAGTTTTTGCGAAACATTGTCATTGGTCGACGATGCCCGCGCCACTTCAATGCGCTTCGGGGCAGAGAGAAACTGCTCAGACAGGCGGGTGATTTCCGGCGGCATGGTGGCCGAGAAAAACAGCGTCTGGCGGGTGAACGGTATCATGCCGACAATCTTCTCAATATCGGGAATAAAGCCCATATCGAGCATGCGGTCGGCTTCGTCAATCACCAGCACTTCCACACCGCGCAGCAGAACACCACCGCGCTCAACATGGTCGATCAAACGACCGGGTGTTGCAATCAGCACATCTGCGCCGCGCATAATGGCTTGCTCTTGGTCTTTAAAGCTCACGCCGCCAATCAGCAGCGCTTTGGTCAGCTTGGTATATTTGCCGTAAAGGTCGAAATTTTCAGCTACCTGAGCCGCCAATTCACGGGTCGGCTCCAAAATCAGTGTGCGCGGCATACGCGCTTTGGCGCGGCCCTTCATCAAGCGATGTATCATTGGCAGAGTGAAGCTGGCGGTTTTGCCGGTGCCGGTTTGCGCAATGCCCAGCACATCTTTATTGGCAATCACTTGGGGAATGGCCTCGGCCTGAATGGGTGTCGGTTCGGTATAGCCGACTTCGTTAATGGCCTTCATGATTTCGGGGGCCAGCCCGAGTTCGTCAAACGTCATATTGTCTTTCCGTGTTTGGCGTTTCACACAACGGCACTTCCGGTGAAGTGCGATTGGAAAACGCGAAGCTGCGCGAAAATTGCGCGCGTTCAGGCCATCTCCATTTTAGTTCAGGCCTTAATCAGGCCCTCACGGCCTGACCTGTCTTCATGGCGCGGAAGAT
>CBFHPF010000167.1:0-1716 GCA_965657665.1 Alphaproteobacteria bacterium
TAACGCTTCTTCCGACTGGATGATGAATTCGCCGAAGGCTCATCATATGCAGCGACGCGTGTCGCGGGCGTTGATGCCTTGGTGAGGCAAAAATTTCCTGACCTGAGCGGCGCAGAACTTAAACAAGTATTGCTGCAAACGGCGACAGATTTAGGCGACCCGGGACCGGATGAGATATTCGGCTATGGCAAAATTAATCTGCTCGGCGCGCTTTCACCTCTCGGTGAGATGACGCGATGATGAAGCGGCTGAAAAACTTTCTACTGATAGCGTGTTTGCTTCCTTTGTTTGCGATGCCTGCGCAGGCGGGCGCGGTTTGGCTGGAAAACACACTCAGCCAAATCGTTTATCTGCAAGCCGAGGATGCCCACCGCACATCTTATGTTTGGAGCGGTAATTTCAGTGCTATGAATGGCGACCGCTATCGCCTGTCGGGGTTTTATCGCTCGCACAAGCCGCAATTTAACGCCAAAACGGCCCTGCGATTGTTTGAAAATAAACGTTTGCGGCTCACCATGCCGTTGCATTTCGATAATGGTTTTAAGGCTGATTTATATAAAGCCCGCCCCTATGCCGGTGCTGGAGTGACGGCGCAATGGCGCAAAACCGATAGGCTGATATTGGGTTTTCAATTGCATGATGCGCTGAAACTGGGTGGGCGTGTAACCGAAAGCCCGTGCCATGATAAGTTTCGCCGTGCTTTTCATTGCGGCACTGGTCTGCCTTGGCGCGATGCGACACCGCATTTACGCGACCGTAATGTCTCGACTTATGGCGAGTTTAATGTGCGCTGGCGGTTTTAAACAATAATCACTTGCCCAGAATCGCGCCCATCTGTATACAATCAGATTTTAATGACAGCTAAGGAAATCAAGGGCGCTTACGCCCACCGCGACCTTCTAGGGATCGACGGGCTGTCTGTTTCCGAAATTACCTATTTGCTGGACTTGTCTGACAATTATGTCGACCAGAACCGACAGATTGACAAAAAGACGTCTGTGCTGCGCGGCCGCACACAAATTAATCTGTTTTTTGAAAGCTCTACCCGCACGCAAAGCTCTTTTGAGCTGGCCGGTAAGCGGTTGGGCGCAGATGTAATGAATATGGCGGTCAAAACCTCCGCCGTAAATAAAGGCGAGACGCTGCTGGATACCGCCGTCACGCTAAACGCCATGAACCCTGACCTGCTGGTTGTGCGGCATGGCGATAGCGGCGCAGTGGCTTTGTTGGCGCAAAAAATGTCTTGTGCCGTATTGAACGCCGGTGACGGAGCGCATGAGCACCCGACACAAGCACTGCTGGATGCGCTGACCATTCGCCGCCGCCTCGGCAAGCTGCAAGGTCTGAAAGTGGCGATTTGTGGCGATATTGCGCATAGCCGCGTGGCGCGCTCGAACCTGCTGCTGCTCAATGCCATGGGCGCACAAGTGCATCTTATCGGCCCGCAAACATTGCTGCCGGTTGGGGCAGAACAATTGGGCGCGCGGGTGTTTACCGATATGCGCGCCGGATTGGAAGGCTGCGATATCGTTATGATGCTGCGTATTCAAAACGAACGCATGGAAGGCGCGCTTATTCCGTCTGTGCGCGAATATTATCGGCTATATGGTCTCGACCGCGAAAAGCTGGCTTATGCCAAACCGGAAGCCTTGGTGATGCACCCCGGCCCGATGAATCGCGGTGTTGAGATTGACAGCGCGGTGGCTGATGACCCTG
>CBFHPF010000168.1:0-1630 GCA_965657665.1 Alphaproteobacteria bacterium
TCCAATTGCGACGTATCAATAGTGCGCCCATCGAGGCGCGCCGGTGTGCCGGTTTTCATCCGCCCCATAGTGAGCGCGCCAGTTTCTTCCGCCAGCCCATAAAGCCGCTTGGAAAGCTGAATGGCCGGTTCTTCGCCATGGCGACCGGCCGCGCGTCGCTCTGTGCCGATATGGATAATGCCGTCCAGAAATGTGCCGGTGGTCAAAACAATTGCCGCGGCCCGCAACTGGGTGCCATCCGCCGTCACCACGCCACACGCCACCCCATCTTTGACAATAATATCATCAACCGGCTGCGCCAGAACCGACAGATTATCTGTCGCCTCAATAGCGCGCTGCATGGCTTGGCGATATAATTTGCGGTCGGCTTGCGAGCGCGGCCCTTGAACGGCGGGCCCTTTGCGCCGATTGAGCAGCCGGAACTGGATGCCGCTCTGGTCAGCGACCCGCCCCATCAGCCCGTCCAGCGCATCAATTTCGCGCACCAAATGGCCTTTGCCGACACCGCCAATCGCCGGATTGCACGACATCTCGCCAATGGTTTCATATTTATGCGTCACCAAAAGCGTGCGCGCGCCAAAACGTGCCGCCGCCGCGGCCGCTTCGCAACCCGCATGACCACCGCCAATAACGATGACGTCCAAAGCCTGGGATGCGTCCTCTCGCAGTGTTTGCGCTTTTTCTGTGTCGCTATTCATCATCTCGCCTATTTACTCCGCCGCCTCACAATGTGCAAGCTTTGCTATTGCAGTCGCATGAGGAGAGGCAGGGGGATAAGGGGTGTGCATGTTTCACGTGAAACATTTTGTATTTTATACAGCTCTTTGGTGGGGCTATTTGCCGATACAAAAATCAGCAAACACAATATCGAGCAATTGCTCAACATCAACCGCGCCTGTAATCCGCCCCAATTCACGCTGCGCCAAACGCAAATCCTCAGCCGCCAACTCCAAGCCCTCATCCGCCGCTTGTGTGGCGCGGTCAAGATGCGTGAGGGCGGTCGCCAAAATCGCTCGATGACGCTCTCGCGTGACAATCGGCGCCTCACCCTCACCGGTCTTTTCGGCAATAAGGCGCAGTAACGCGGCTAGCAGAGCTTCTTCGCCCGTTTTATCGATTGTCGACAAAGAAATGCCATCCGCGTCTTCAAAGCCGTCAATTGGGCCCAAATCGGCTTTGTTACAAATCGTGAGGTCAATATTTTCAACGCCATAATCGATATCATCGCCTTGTTGGTTTTCGGTTTCAGCCACCAGCGTATCGGGGGCGCGCACCCAAATACGAATATCGGCTTGCGCGGCCTGAAACTGCGCCCGTTTTACCCCTTCGCGCTCAATATCATCACCGGCGGCTCTTAAGCCGGCGGTGTCAACCAGCGTCACAGGCACGCCCTGCATATGCATAGCGACCTCAATAACATCGCGCGTTGTGCCCGCACGAGCCGAAACAATGGCTGCCTCGCGACCGGCTAACATATTGAGTATGCTTGATTTTCCGGCATTTGGCGGGCCCAATAAAGCAATCCGTACGCCGTCGCGCAACACAATGCCGCGCCGGTCATTGACCTCGGCCGCAATGTCATTGCGCACCTCAGCCAGCCCGCCAAGCGCCCGCTGCCCCAAACCGCCGG
>CBFHPF010000169.1:0-1628 GCA_965657665.1 Alphaproteobacteria bacterium
AAGCGGTGCCACGAGCTGGGCGACCGTTTAGCCATGCGCGAAAAAGAGTTTGGCATTTGGAACAAGTTCACATGGGCCGATTATTATGAGCGCGCCCGCGAAATTGGTGCCGCGCTGATGGCAATGGGCCTGCAGCCCGGCGAGGTAGTGTCAATTATTGCCGAGAACCGCAAGGAATGGCTGTTTTTTGATATGGCCATTATGTGCAGCGGCGGCGTGACCAATGGCGTTTACACCACAGACGCGCCGACACAGGTGCAGCATATCTCGGCTGATAGCGCGACCAAGTTTCTGGTTGTTGAAGATGAAGAGCAACTGGATAAATATCTCGAGGTGCGCGACGCCCTGCCAATGGTCGAGAAAGTCATTGTGCTGGAAGATGAAGGCCTGAAAACCTTTACCGACGATAAAGTCATGTTCATGGAAGATATTTATCAGCTTGGCCGCGCCAATCTCGATAAATTCGCCGCCGAATGGGACAAACGCATTGATGCGGTCAAACCCGATGACACGGCATTATTGGTTTACACATCCGGCACCACAGGCGCTCCGAAGGGCGCGATGATTTCTCATGCCAATGTGTTGTTTCAGACCAAAAATGCAGGCATTTGGATCGGCGATTGCTATGACGAAGAAATCATGTCGATTTTGCCGCTCTGCCATATTGCCGAGCGGACGTTCTCAGTGTTTCTCGCCCTGCACTATCGCTGGGTGGTGAACTTTGTTGAAGCGCCCGACACTAGCTTTGAAAATACGATGGAAGTTTCGCCAACGGTGTTTTTCGGCGTGCCGCGCATGTGGGAAAAAATGTATTCCGGCGTGATTATTAAAATCAAAGAAGCGATTTGGCTGGGCCGCGTCGCTTATGGCTGGGCTATCAGCGTCGGCGAGCGTTATGAAGAAGCGCGGGAAGAAAGCAGCCCGTCCGCTTGGCTGCGCGCGCAACGCTTTTTGGCTGAGAAGTTGGTTTTCCAAAATCTGAAAGTCATGCTGGGGCTGGACCGCGCACGCATTATGTTTACCGGTGCCGCGCCTGTATCGCCCGACCTTATTCGGTGGTATCGCGCTATCGGCCTCGACCTGTATGAGCTTTACGGCCAAACCGAATGTTCGGGCATTACCTCGTCCAATCGCGATGGCGCAAACCGCCTTGGCTCTATCGGTCAAGTTTTGCCGCATGTTGAAATGAAGATTGCCCAAGACGGCGAAATTCTGTATCGCGGCCCGCATATTTTCAAAGGCTATTTGAACCAGCCGAAGAAAACCGAAGAGACAATTATCGATGGCTGGCTGCATTCAGGGGATGTCGGCTCGGTGGACAATGAAGGCTATTATAAAATCACCGACCGCAAGAAAGACATCATCATCACGGCTGGCGGTAAAAACATCACGCCGAGCGAGATTGAGAACCAGCTTAAGTTCTCACCTTATATTTCGGATGCGGTGATTATTGGCGATAAGCGCAAATATCTCACTTGCTTGGTGATGATTGACCATGAAAATGTGCTGCAATATGCGCAAGATTTGAATGTGCCGTTTACCGATTATGCCAGCCTGTGCGCCCGTGAAGAAGTTATCGGCCTGATTAATGAAGAAGTCGAGAAAGTGAACCAAAACTTTGCGCGGGT
>CBFHPF010000170.1:0-1626 GCA_965657665.1 Alphaproteobacteria bacterium
TTGCCTTCATCACCGGCACCGCAGACCATCATTTCGTCATACAAAAAATCTGTTCCATAAGCATGCCCCATCAGCGCATTTGAGCGGTGCACGTTTTTGGTGTTAATCGCCGCCATAATAAAAGGCGCGACCCACATGCCGGTTGCGTCGTCTTCATACACCGCATTATCCGCCGGTTGGTCGGGCCCTTGAAAGCCGTCTGCCAAAGCGAATGGGTTGATGAGAACGCCCAACAGGTCAGGGTTTTTCGCGACAGCTTGCATGGTTGCGCCCAAAGAAGCGGCTGTGCCGCCCGAAAACTCACCATTCATGGCGCGCACGCGACCATGCACTTGACGACACGGCGAACCAAATTTTTCTTTCGCCGCTTGCTGCAAGAAATAAACCCCTAAATCAAACGGGATAGAGTCAAAGCCGCAAGAATGCACAATGCGCGCGCCCGACGCTTTGGCTGCCGCATCATGCGCGCCAATCATTTCATGCATCCAACCGGGCTCTCCTGATAAATCGACATAATCAGTGCCTGCCGCCGCACAAGCCTCAACCAAAGCCGAGCCATAAAGCTGATACGGGCCAACCGTGGTAATCATCACTTTGGTGCTTTCGACCATAGCTTTCAAAGAGCCCGCGTCATCGGCATTAGCGACGACGAGAGGCGTTGCTTCATCGATACCCATTTCACTGCGCACATCAGCCAGCTTGGCTTCGCTGCGACCGGCCATCGCCCAATTGACTGAACGGCCATATTGCTTGTTCATATATTCAGCCACCAAACGACCGGTAAAACCGCTGGCACCGTAAACAATAATATCAAATTCGCGTTGGCTCATAATCTTCTCCCTTAATCGGCACTGTGATAGGCCGGTAAACTTTCCAAGAGTGTAAAGCGGCCTTGCTGTCAGACAAGGGTAAATAAATGAATTTGGGTGATTTTTTCACTTTTCATTTCAAACTTCTTTGATACGCTCATGCTTCAACCTTGGGAGGGGTTTCATGTCATCTACAGCAGAACAAACCGATAAAATTTATAAAGCCCGTCATTACGCGCTGGGCATTTTGGTTGTCGTTTACACCTTTAATTTCATCGACCGGCAAATTTTGTCGATTTTGCTGGAGCCGGTGAAAACCGATCTAGGCCTCTCCGATACGGCGATGGGCATGTTGACCGGTTTTGCCTTTGCCATGTTTTACGCCACTTTGGGCATCCCCATTGCGCGCTTTGCGGACCGCACCAATCGCCGCAATCTTATCGCCGGTGCTTTGGCTGTTTGGTCAATTTTTACCGCGCTGTCAGGTTTGGCACAAAATTTCTGGCACTTACTGGCCGCGCGTATCGGGGTCGGGGTCGGTGAAGCCGGTTGTTCACCGCCCGCGCATTCGATGATTGCCGATTATTATCCGGCTGAACAACGCGCCACGGCTTTGGGTATTTACTCGCTGGGCATTCCGTTCGGCATTATGTTCGGCTTGTTTGCCGGTGGCTGGATTAATGAATTTTTCGGCTGGCGCGCCGCGTTTTTTGTTGTCGGCGTGCCGGGCATTATCCTCGCCCTTATCGTGCGCTACACATTGGCCGAACCGCCGCGCGGCATGGCTGAAGGCCGTGTCGATAGCGGGGCACAACCA
>CBFHPF010000171.1:0-1626 GCA_965657665.1 Alphaproteobacteria bacterium
ATTTAGGGGATATGATGGCGGTGCTGAAAGACGGCGCAGCGCATTTAACGGTCGCTGAAGTCATGCAAGCCCTCGAGGCGGCTGATGTGCCCAGCGCCCCATGCGAGCGGCGGCGCACCGTCAGTGCCAATGAGCAAGTGCAAGCCATTGGCGCGCTGGAAACCTATGTGACGGAAAATATCGGCAAGCTAACCGCGCCGACACCACCGGCTTTATTTGCCGGTGCGCCGACCTCATTGGCGGAGCCTAGTCCCAATCACGGACAGCATAGCCGCGAAATTATGGCTGAGTTAGGCTTTGATGCCGCATTGGTTGAGGATATGGCGCAAAAAGGCGCGCTGCTTTGCGGCTGAGTTTCAGGCGGTTTTTCCGCCACATATGGCTCATATGTGGATGACGCCATTGAAATGAACTTGCCAAGGTTTTCTTCTTATGGTGCAGTGAGAGCAACATAAGGAGGACCTTATGGTGAAAAAACAACAAGAATTGGTGGTCCGTAAAATTCCGTTTGCCTTTGATGACATAACGGACCCGATTTGGAGCAAGACAGTGCCGGAATGGGCCTATATGGCCAATGGCACCTCTTTGACTTTGCCTTATCTCGAGCCGTTTATCATTCGCTCTATGCGCGAGGCGATGAAGCAGATAAGCGACCCTGACTTGCGCAAACAGGCGCAAGATTTTAACGCGCAAGAAGGCCAGCATTACCAAAACCATGACCGCTTTAATGCAGTGTTGAAGGAAAACGGCTATCCCGAATTGGCCGAAGTGGAAGCCGAATTTAAAGCCGAATATGAGGCCATGCTGAAAAAGCCACTGAAATGGCGCATGGCTTATACGCTGGGTTTTGAGACCATGACGCTGGGCATGACTGACTGGCTGATGAAAAATCTCGACCTGCTCTATCGTGATACCGACCCTGTCGTGACGTCGTTTTTTCTGTGGCATATTGTTGAAGAAACCGAACATAAAAACGTCGCCTATGATGTTTTCCATCATCTTTATGGGCCGAGCTATTTTGCCCGTATTCGCGGCTTGTGGAATGCCAACCAGCATGTCGGCGCACTATCGCGGCGCGCTTATAAGCGCATGCTGCAAAAAGACGGGCTATGGGGAAATGTCAAAATGCGCTGGCGGGTTTTGAAAATGGTTTTGTCGCTGTTGCGAACAACCGGCGGGCTGATGCTCTATGCCGCCCTGCCCGGTTTTGACCCGCGCAAGGTAAAAGACCCGCCTTGGATTGAGCATTGGATGGATGTTTATAAGCATCTCGAAAAAGACGAGATACCGATGCTGGATACGTCGCAGCCGGACATTCCGACCCTGAAAATTGCTGCCGAATAGAGCGAGCCGAATAGGGTTTACCAAGTCGGAATAAAAGGCCGCTTGCCGCTTTTGTTTCGCTTGCCCACCGGCATGGATTTCAGCGCGCGCAATAAATAATGCCGCGTTTCCATCGGGTCAATCACCGCGTCAATTTCGTGATACATGGCGGCGTTTAACGCCTTGCCATTGGCAATCATCGCATCGAGCAATTTATTGAACAGCGCATCACCCGCCGCGCTGCCTTCGCCACCGGCGGCGGCAATCTCTTTGGAATACCCAAGCCGCACCGCGCCCTCCAGC
>CBFHPF010000172.1:0-1618 GCA_965657665.1 Alphaproteobacteria bacterium
TTTCAATTTGCTTGGGCCTTTGTCCAATCCGGCCGGTGCCAATCGGCAATTGCTTGGTGTTTTCGCCAAAGAATGGGTCGAGCCGCTCGCTCATGTGCTGAAAAAGCTTGGCTCTGAGCGCGCTTGGGTGGTGCATGGTTCAGACGGTATGGATGAGCTGACCACCACAGGCCCTAGCACAGTCGCTGAATTGCGCAAAGGCGAGGTGACGGTTTTTGAAGTGACGCCGGAAGATGCCGGACTGACACGCGCCGCACCAGAAGATTTGGCCGGTGGTACACCGCAAGAAAACGCCGAAGCCCTGACGGCTTTGCTTGATGGCGCCCCCGGTGCCTATCGCGATATTGTTTTGCTGAATACCGCCGCCGCCCTGATGGTCGCTAATAAGGCGCAAGATTTAAAAGAAGGCGCTGAGATGGCAGCAATGGCTATTGATGATGGCGGCGCGCGCAGCGTGTTGGCAAATTTGGTTAAGACCACCGGAGAACTGGCCGAGGAATCGACGGATTAATGACTGATATTCTCGATAAAATCACCGCTTATAAGCTGGAAGAAATTGCTGCCGCCAAAGCCGCCAAACCCTTGGCTGAGGTTGAGGCCGAAGCGCAAAACGCCGATACGCCGCGTGGGTTTATTGCAGCTTTGCAAACCAAAGCGGCGCAGCAAAAACCGGCTTTAATTTGCGAGATTAAAAAAGCCTCGCCGTCTAAAGGGCTTATTCGCGCAGACTTTAACCCGCCGCTTATCGCCCAAGCCTATCAGCAAGGCGGCGCGGCGTGTTTGTCTGTGCTAACGGACAGCCCGAGCTTTCAAGGCGCGCCTGAATATATGGTCGCGGCGCGGGCCGCTTGCGCCCTGCCGGTTTTGCGCAAAGACTTCATGTATGACACCTACCAAGTTGCCGAAGCGCGCAGCTGGGGCGCAGATGCAATTCTCATCATTCTAGCCGCAACCAGCGATGCACAAGCCGCCGAGCTTTATGCCGCAGCGACCGCCTATGGCATGGACGCGCTGTTTGAAGTGCATGACGGCGAAGAGCTTGAGCGCGCCCTCGCCCTGAAGCCGCAATTACTCGGCATTAATAATCGCAATTTGCGAACATTTGAGACCACACTGGACACAACGCGTCAGCTGATGCGCGATGTGCCGGACGATGTTTTGCTGGTCAGTGAAAGCGGAATTGCAGGTGCTAATGATGTGCGTGGCCTGATGGATGATGGCATACCGGCGTTTTTGATTGGCGAAAGCCTGATGCGAAAAGAAGATATTGCCGAGGCGACCAAAATTCTTTCCGAATCGTAATTTTTGAAAATAACCCCCTTGTGCCGAAAAACGAATAAAAGTAGAACAAAAGAGTTAGTGATTCGTTCTACTTTGAGAGGCACACAATGCTCACGAAAAAACAATTTGAACTTCTGCTGTTCATCAATGAGCGTTTGAAAGAAACCGGTGTCTCGCCGAGTTTTGACGAAATGAAAGAGGCTCTGAACCTCAAATCCAAATCAGGCATTCACCGTTTGATCACCGCTTTAGAAGAGCGCGGCTTTATCAAACGCCTTGCTCACCGCGCCCGTGCGCTTGAAGTGGTCAAATTGCCGGACACTATGTCTTCGTCGCT
>CBFHPF010000173.1:0-1600 GCA_965657665.1 Alphaproteobacteria bacterium
CAATGCTGGAATATGTGCTGGTGCATGAATTGGTGCATTTATGGGAGCGCGGGCATAATGCGCGCTTTTATAGCTTCATGGACCGCTATCTGCCCGATTGGCGCAGCCGCAAACAGCAATTAAACGGCTTATTGTTATAGATGTGAAACCTGCCGCTTTACGCTGTCGGTTAAACTAGGTAAGACAAGTTAAGCAAAACAATAGGTGACATGATGCCGAAACTGAGAAGCAGAACATCTACGCATGGGCGCAATATGGCGGGTGCGCGCGGCCTTTGGCGCGCCACCGGTATGGGCGATAGTGATTTCGGCAAACCGATTATCGCGGTTGTGAACAGTTTCACCCAATTTGTGCCCGGCCATGTGCATTTGAAAGATTTGGGCCAGCTTGTGGCGCGTGAGATTGAAGCGGCAGGCGGCGTGGCCAAAGAGTTTAACACTATTGCGGTGGATGACGGCATCGCTATGGGCCATGACGGCATGCTGTATTCGCTGCCATCGCGCGAGATTATTGCCGATAGCGTGGAATATATGGCCAATGCACATTGCGCCGATGCGCTGGTGTGTATCTCCAATTGCGACAAGATTACCCCGGGCATGCTGATGGCTGCGCTGCGCCTGAATATCCCTGCCGTTTTTGTATCTGGTGGGCCGATGGAAGCCGGTAAGGTGACATGGGAAGATGAAGAGCGCGCGGTTGATTTGGTCGATGCGATGGTCGCGGCGGCTGATGACAGCTATTCCGATGAGCAGGTTGATGCGATTGAACGCTCGGCGTGCCCGACGTGCGGGTCTTGCTCGGGCATGTTTACCGCCAATTCAATGAATTGTCTGACTGAGGCTATCGGGCTTTCCCTGCCGGGCAATGGCTCGGTGCTGGCAACCCATGCCGACCGTGAGGTGCTGTTTAAGCGCGCCGGTCATCTGGTTGTTGAATTGTGCCAGCGTTATTATGAAGGCGAAGATGAGAGCGTGCTGCCACGCTCTATGGCTAATTTCAAAGGTTTTGAAAACGCCATTGCGCTGGATATTGCGATGGGCGGCTCCACCAATACGGTGCTGCATTTGCTGGCTGCCGCGCATGAGGCCGAGGTGGATTTCACCATGAAAGATATTGACCGCATGTCGCGTAAAGTGCCGGTGCTGAGTAAAGTCGCGCCCGCTGTGCCGAATGTGCATATGGAAGACGTGCATAATGCCGGTGGTATTATGGGGCTGCTTGGCTCGCTGTCCCGCGCCGGACTTTTGCATGATGACCAACCGACTGTGCACTCCAAAACCATTGGTGAGGCGATTGCCAAATATGATATCGCCGGCAATGTGTCGCCGGAGGTGTTGGAATTTTATCGCGCCGCGCCGGGTGGCGTGCCGACGCAAGTCGCGTTCAGTCAAAGCCGTCGGTTTGACGATGTCGATGACGACCGCAAAAATGGCATCATTCGCGATGCCGATAGCGCGTTCAGCAAAGATGGTGGCTTGGCAGTGCTGTATGGCAATTTGGCCGAAAACGGCTGCATTGTGAAAACCGCAGCCGTAGCCGAAGAATGTTATGAGTTTACCGGCACGGCGCGGGTGTTTGAAAGCCAAGACGCGGCGGTTGA
>CBFHPF010000174.1:0-1595 GCA_965657665.1 Alphaproteobacteria bacterium
GAATATGAGTTTGGCAAGAGCGCGATACTGTCTGCTTTTCTGGCGATTGAAACCCATCCGGGCGAAACCGTGCAGCCATGGCATTGCGATGACGACCATTGCCGCATGGCGCGCCCGCGCCCACCATTCCAACTGAGTGCGTTTTGGGCGATTGACGAAACAACGCAAGAAAACGGCGCGACGGAAATTATTGCCGGTAGCCATTTATGGAATGAAGAGCTGACCAATGATTTGATGAGCACGGGCGCATTTGAGCAAACCGATATTGGTGACGTTGATGTAGACCCACAAGCGCGCGAAGATGCCAAAGCCATCACCCTGCCCGCCGGTGCGCTGATGATGGCGAAGGGCACATTATACCATCGCGGCGGTGCCAATAAATCAGACGGCGACCGTTTGATACTGACACCACAATACAGCCCCGGCTGGGTGCGCCCGCTGGAGAACATGATTTTGTCGACCTCACCCGAAACGGCAGCCAAATTATCGCCGCGTGTGCGCGAGTTGATTGGCTATTCCATCCATCCGCCATTTATGGGATATGTCGACGGAATGCACCCCCAACGCGCCCTCGATGCGCAGCTAAAAAACAGCTAGGAGACCAAAATGTCTGATATGAAAACCGAAACATTACTGTTGCACGCTGGCTGGCGCGCCGACCCGACAACCGGCTCTGTGGCTGTGCCAATTCACCAAACAACCAGCTATCAATTCAACAGCACAGAACATGCTGCCAGTCTTTTTGCGCTGTCAGAATTGGGCAATATTTATACCCGCATCATGAACCCGACCAATGATGTGCTGGAACAGCGCGTCACGGCTCTGGAAGGTGGTGCCGCGGCTCTGGCTGTCGCCTCAGGTCAAACGGCCTCGACCATGGCCATTCAAAATATCGCCCGCGCCGGTGACAATATTGTGTCCTCAACCAACCTGTATGGCGGCACATGGAATTTGTTCGCCAACACAATGAAAGATATGGGCATTGAAGTGCGCTTCGTTGACCCGGCTGACCCGCAAAACTTCGCCAATGCCGTGGATGACAAAACCCGCGCATTTTATGCCGAGACTTTGCCGAACCCGAAATTGGAAGTTTTCCCGATTAAAGCCGTTGCCGATATCGGTCGCGAATTGGGCATTCCGCTGATTATGGACAACACAGCCGCACCTATTTTGTGCCGCCCGTTCGACCATGGCGCAGCGATTGTTGTTTATTCAGCAACCAAATATATTGGCGGTCACGGCACCTCAATCGGTGGCCTGATTGTCGATGGCGGTAACTTTGATTGGGAAGGTGCAGGCGTTGAGCGTCAGCCCATGCTCAACTCACCCGACCCGTCTTATCACGGCGCGGTATGGACTGAAGCAGTGAAGCCACTTGGCCCGATTGCCTATATTCTGAAAGCCCGCACAACATTGCTGCGCGACCTTGGCGGTGCCATGTCACCGACCAATGCCTTTAACTTCTTGCAAGGCATGGAAACATTGTCATTGCGGATGCGCGCGCATTGCGAAAACGCCAATGCAATCGCTGCATGGCTGACCAAACAAAGTGGTGTGACGAAAGTCATTCACCCGTCTTTGATGGATGGCGAAAT
>CBFHPF010000175.1:0-1591 GCA_965657665.1 Alphaproteobacteria bacterium
CGACAGCTTTAAATGGGAACGCTGCGCGCGCGATGTCGTCGCCCTATATCGCCGCACGCTGGCCAACCACCACAATATTGCTCTGTAAATTTATCGCTCATGCAAACCATTAATCTTGATTATCTGACGCTTGAAGACACGCACAATCTGCTGGATTTGGGCTGCGGCCATGGTCGCCATACCCATGCCGCCTATTTTCACAAACGCTGTCGCGCTGTCGGGCTGGATTTGGGCTTTGACGATGTGGTTGTTACCCGCAACGGATTTGAAGCGCATCCTGACCTTGAGCCGCGTACCGGCCTGATGCGCCGCTATGATTTAACGGTTGGCGACGCGCTCAACCTGCCGTTTAAAGATGATAGTTTTGACCGGCTGATTTGCTCAGAAGTGCTGGAGCATATTCCCGATTATCAGGGCGCACTGACCGAAATATGGCGCGTCACCAAGCCTGGCGGGCGCATCGGCATTTCTGTGCCACATCGCTGGCCGGAACGCATTTGTTGGCTGTTTTCTGAAGAATATCACAACACGCCCGGCGGGCATGTGCGGATTTTTCGCGGCAAAGATTTACGTGCCGATTTTGAAGCGCTTGGCTTTAATTTTGTTCGCAAACATTTGAAGCACGGTTTGCATAGCCCGTATTGGTGGCTGCGCTGCGCTATTGGCGTTAATAATGACAGCAATCTTTTGGTGCGCGCCTATAAAAAATTGCTGGAAATAGAAATCCTGCGCAATCCGCTTCCACTACGTGTTTTATCTGCACTGGCTGACCCGCTTATGGGCAAAAGCATTGTGCTGTATTTCGATAAGCCTGAAATTGACGAAGCTGAAAGCGCCAAAATATGAGCGTGTTGAGCGACGGCACATTTAACGGCGCACGCGATACGATACTAGCGCTGCAAAACACTGACGGCTCTATCCCGTGGTTTAAAAATGGTGTCATCGACCCTTGGAATCATTTGGAAGCCGCCATGGGGTTGAACCTTATCGGTGAGCGCGCGGCGGCTGAACACGCCATTGCTTTTTTGCGCAACAGCCAAGCCGAAGACGGCTCTTGGTGGGGCCAATTGGGCAGCGCAGTGCCAATCGACGAAGAATTGCATCAGTTCACCATGCAGGGCATCGAAGAAGGCCATAAACTGCGCGACACGAATTTTATCGCCTATATCGCCACCGCCATTTGGCATCACTATAAATTGCACGGCGATATTGATTATGCCGCCGCCAATTGGCCGATGGTTAAAGCGGCGATTGACTTCGTTATCGCGCTGCAAGAGCCGGAAGGCGATATTCGCTGGACCGCGCGCGACCCCGGCACGCCGGAAGATGACGCGCTGGTGACGGGCAATAGCTCAATACATAAAAGCCTGATATGCGCCGAAAAACTGGCCGATGCCCTGGGCCATGACAATGCCGCATGGCGCATAGCGCGCGAAAATCTGGGCGATGCGCTGGCAAATAAGCCGGAGCGTTTTGACCGCACATGGGAGCCGAAGACGCGCTATTCCATGGATTGGTATTATCCGGTTTTATCGGGCGCGTTGAGCCATGACCAAGCAACCGCGCGACTGGCCGCGCGCTGGGATGATTT
>CBFHPF010000176.1:0-1526 GCA_965657665.1 Alphaproteobacteria bacterium
GCGCATCAATGCGGTTAATGCCGACATCAATCACGCAGGCGCCGGGCTTCACCCAATCGCCTTTAACCATTTCAGGAATACCCACCGCGGCCACCAAAATATCGGCGCTACGGCAAACTTCTGCCAAATCTTTGGTCCGCGAATGGGCCATGGTGACCGTGCAGTTTTCATTCAGCAAAAGCTGCGCCACCGGCTTGCCGACCAAATTGGAGCGACCAATAATAACCGCATGCTTGCCGGTTAACTCTTTTAAGGTTTGCTTGGCGAGAATAACGCTGCCGGTCGGCGTGCACGGGGTCAGCGCCTCCAGCCCCGAAACCAGCCGTCCGGCATTTAGCGGGTTTAGCCCGTCAACGTCTTTGGCCGGATCAATCGTGTCGATGACTTTTTGCTGCGAAATATGCGCCGGTACCGGAAATTGCACCAATATGCCGTTCACATCCGCGTCTTCATTAAGCGCACGGACTTTTCCCAACAACACATCTTCGGGCGTGTCTGCGGGCAAGCGAAACTCCAAAGAGTTCATCCCCGCCTCTTTGGTCGCTATGCCTTTATTTCTGACATAGACTTGACTGGCTGCATCTTCGCCGACCAACACCACGGCGAGGCCCGGCTTTTTGCCATGCGTCGCCTCAAGCTGCGACACCGCTGCGCCAATGCGGGCGCGCAATTGTGCGGCAATTTCTTTGCCGTCGATTTTCTCTGCTGTCATCAAACGCGCCCTTTAACCCGCATACGCCAGTGGGCCAAGCATTTCCCACATCAGATTACGCAAAAACATCAATCCGAAAATGACAATAAGCGGCGATAAATCAAGCCCGCCCATGTCAGGCAAAAATTGTCGGATGCGCCGATAGACCGGCTCGGTCATGCGGTTCAGCGCATCGCCAATAAGATAGACAAAGCGATTGCGCATATTGATGACATCAAAAGCCACCAACCAGCTTAACACCGCCGAGGCGATGATAATCCAGATATAAAATTCGATAAGCTGCGAAACCAGCGTCAACAAAGCGCCCATGAAATCCTCTTTTGAAAGCGAGGTAAAGCGAGTGCTTAAATAACGGCCTCGCCATCATCTTTCATATAGATTGAATCGCGCGGCTTTGCCATGACGCGGCGCACCATTGGCTCGAAAAATTCCAGCTCATAGCTTTCATAATCCGGGTCAAAGCTCGACTGGTCATACAAATGACAGAACTGAGCGGTATATTCAAAATGCTCGTGCTCACGAAACGCTTCGCGCGCATCGCGGTCCAGCCCGATATGATGGAAGAAATAATAGCCTTGAAACACGCCGTGATTTTGCAGCATGAAATAATTCTGTTCGGAAATAAACGGCTTCAAAATCGTTGCGCCCAATTCAGCGTGATTGAACGAGCCAAGCAGATCGCCAATATCGTGCAAAAGCGCGCAAACAACATATTCTTCATCGCGGCCATCTTTATGGGCGCGGGTCGCGGTTTGCAGGCTGTGCTCCAAACGGTCAACGGCAAAGCCGCCAAAATCGCCGCGCAGCATTTTCA
>CBFHPF010000177.1:0-1483 GCA_965657665.1 Alphaproteobacteria bacterium
AGCGTGCGAAGGTGGCGGCATGGCCAATGTAACGATTATTGAGAATTTACAGTAAATCTATTTTACTGAAATCAGAAAGCCCCGTCAGAAATGGCGGGGCTTTTTTATTGCCGATTATTCGGCTAGCATGATTATAAACCATGGAGAGCGATATGAGCCAAGCTGAATGCCCACAAAAAGCCCCGTATAAAACCGAAGTAAAAGCCGGAAAGCGCTATTTTTGGTGCACATGCGGCAAGTCCGACAAGCAGCCATTTTGCGATGGTTCGCATCAAGGCACGGATTTTGAACCGATGATGTATCAGGCCGAAAAAGACGGCGAAGTATATTTTTGCGGCTGCAAGGCGACAGCCAAAGAGCCGCTTTGCGACGGTGCGCACAATAAGCTGTAGCAGCAAACGCTAGAGACTGCGGGTTTTATCTGCCGACTCCAGACGCTTCGCGTCTGTCGCTGGCGCAAGGCGGGCTAAGGTTCGCTTTGCTCACCAAGCCCTTTTAGCGAGTTAGCGCATAAAGCGTTACGGCGGTAGCGGTGGCGACGTTTAATGTTGCAAAACCGGCATCATCGGCAACCGGCAGGCGGGCCAGCATATCGCAGGTTTCGCGGGTTAATCGGCGCAGGCCAGGGCCTTCCGCGCCCATGACAACCGCCAACGGGCGGTCTCGCGCCACATCGTCGATTAACGTCTCGCCGCCCTCATCGAGGCCGACGCTCATATATCCCGCGTTATGCAGCTCTTCCAGCGCGCGCGCCAAATTGGTCACTTCGACCAGTGGCACGACTTCCAATGCGCCAACGGCGGTTTTGGCCAGTGTGCCGCTTGGTGGCGGGCTGTTACGCCGTGTTGCGATAATGCCGCCCGCGCCAAAAACCGCGGCAGCGCGCAATATCGCGCCGACATTACGTGGGTCAGACACTTGGTCAAGCACCACCAGCAACTTGCCGGAGGCGGCCAATTCAGCCAGCGATGGCTGCGGCAATGGTTCAGCTTGCAGCACAACACCTTGATGCACCGCATCTGCTGGCAATAAAGCCGCTAATTCTTGGGCGGTCTTAATTTCCGGCGTTATGCCCCGTCGGTTAGAAATTTCAGCCAGCTCTTGGGCTGCATTTTGGGTCGCGAATAGGCGCGTCAATTTACGATGCGGATTTTCCAAGGCCGCTCGCACGGCATGGCTGCCATACAAATATCCGAGCGCATCGTCCGATGCGTTTTTTCTCTTATTTCTTGGGTGGTTGGGCTTGCGCTTGGTCATCTAACCCCTTATAAGGCCAGTGACATTGATGTGCAAATGCTCCGTCGCCGAACCTTATTTTTACCAAAAATGGGAGCGGCGAGCGGGGTTGTGTGCTTTCAATTCGTTGTAAAATCAAGTGTTTACCTGTGGTAGGGCGTGGTTTTACCTCTTTGGGCGGAGGGATGCCCGAGTGGCTAAAGGGGACGGGCTGTAAACCCGTTGGCTATGCCTACGTTGGTTCGAA
>CBFHPF010000178.1:0-1470 GCA_965657665.1 Alphaproteobacteria bacterium
CCGATTCTGATGAAATCGTTGCTCGCCTAAATCCGGCCCTGACACGCTATGAGAAATTAGCCAATTGCGGACATGGCAATTGGTTAGACCAACCGGAAAAGAGTTTTGCCAGCATCCGTGAGTTCGTGACCCAAAACCTGTAAAGGCCGCTTCAAAAAATTGCGGCCATCGGCACCAGACTTTCGGCCGAAAACGCCAAACAACGGCGTTTTCTGCGGCGCCGCTCTTATCCGTTCCGATTATCTAATGAAAAGCTGGAAGAGCTGGGTGCTCATCAGGCACTGGCGCTTGATGATATGAGCGGCGAGTTGCGGCTTTTGCATGAGGCGCATAGCGATTTGATGCGGCGCCATAAAGCGCTGGTGAGCCGCCTTGAAGCGGTTGAAGACACCAGTTCAGGCGGCGAAGGCGCGCCACGCTATGAAAAGCCACCGCATTACTAGGCAGGTAGGTTAAAGACTTAGGTCAGCTCGCCAACGTCAAGAATTGGTGCGGCTTCAATTTCATCGGCGTCAATCAAGGAAGCCACGCGCTCCAGCGCAGAAATAATTTGCGCCTGCTCCCATGCCTGCAATGTGCTGAACGAGGTAGTGAATTTCTCGTGCAACAATTCCGGCGCATCCGCCAAGGCGGTTTTGCCTTCTGGTGTCAGCGAGAAATAATGCCGCCTTTTATCAATGCTATCGGGCGCGCGCAAAATTAGCCCAAGCATTTCCATTTTGCGGGTCAAAGTGGTGATGGTGCCACGCGATAAAGACATGCGCTCGGCCAATTGAGACGGGCTTAACGTACCGGCGCGATTAACCTCTTGCAGCGCAATTAATTGCGATACTGAAATGGAAGATGCTTTGGCCAGCTTGCGCGAGCCGGCAGAAATAGCATTGGAAATTTGGCGCAGCGCAATCAGCGCATCATCAGTTCTTTGCGACATCTTCTTGTTCCGTCAATTTATCCGCCGCGTCATTGGCGGTATTGTTCGCCGTGCCGAGATTTCGATAATCTTCCAGCATGGTTTTTATCAACGATATGGCCGTGATAAACAAAACAAAAGTAAACGGCAAGGCGGCTGTCAACGTCCACGCCTGCAGACTATCAAGCGCCTTTGCGCCCCCACCAACCAACAACACAACAGCAAATAGCGAGATAATACAGGCCCAGAAAACCCGCTGGATAAGCGGTGTTTCGGTTTTGCCACCCGCCGCAACACTATCAATCACCAGCGCGCCGCTATCGGACGAGGTGACGAAAAACACCACCAATAATAACAGACCAAACAGACTGGCCAACTCACCTAGGGGAAGCGTTTCAAATAATTGGAACAGCACCAAAGAGACATCGCCAATGCCGCCGCTTAACGCGCCAATATTGTTTTTCGCTTGATATATCGCCGCCGTGCCAAAGCTTGAGAACCACACTGTGGCAATCAATAAAGGTGCCAGCAATGTGACGGCGATAAACTCGCGCACGGTG
>CBFHPF010000179.1:0-1328 GCA_965657665.1 Alphaproteobacteria bacterium
TATTCCGGTTATTGCTTCGGGTGGTCTCGCCGGTCTGGCCGATGTTGAAGCCCTATTGCCTTATCAAGCGGACGGCATTATCGGCGCGATTTCGGGCCGCGCCTTATATGATGGGCGGCTAGAGGCCGATGCCGTGCTGGCAATGGATGGGGTAGAATAATGCTGAAAACCCGCATCATCCCATGCCTTGATGTGCATGACGGGCGGGTCGTCAAAGGCGTCAATTTTGTTGATTTGGTTGATGCCGGTGACCCGGTTGAAGCAGCGCGTGCTTATGATAGTGCCGGTGCTGATGAATTATGTTTTCTCGATATTTCGGCCAGCCATGAAGGGCGCGATACGCTTATTGATGTTGTGCGCCGCACGGCTGAGCAATGCTTTATGCCGCTGACAGTCGGCGGCGGTGTGCGCCAAGTCGAAGATGTGCGCCGCTTGCTTTTGGCCGGTGCTGACAAAGTGTCGTTCAATACGGCGGCGGTCAAAACACCCGAGGTGATTGAAGCAGCGTCTGAAAAATTTGGCGCGCAATGCATTGTCGTGGCGATTGATGCCAAGCAGGTTGACGAAGATAAAAATGGCCCGCGCTGGGAAATTTTCACCCATGGCGGGCGCGAAGCGACCGGTATTGAAGCGGTTGAATTTGCCCGCAATATGGCAGCGCGTGGTGCCGGCGAAATTCTACTGACCTCAATGGACCGCGATGGCACGAAAGCAGGTTTCGATATTGCCCTGACCCGCGCCATTGCTGATGCCGTGCCCGTGCCGGTTATTGCCTCGGGCGGGGTCGGTACATTGCAGCATTTAATTGACGGCGTGGTCGACGGTCATGCCAGCGCAGTTTTGGCGGCGTCTATTTTCCATTTCGGCACTTATACAATCGGCGAGGCGAAAGCGGCCATGGCGGCGGCCGGTCTTAATATTCGGGGCGTGCGCGATGATTGATTTTGTCTCGAAAAACAGTTACCGCTGGCGCATGATGTGCAATCAGGGCGCAATCATTAAGGCGGCCCCGCAAAAAGGATGCGCGCGATGAGTGATACGGCTTTTTTGGACACGCTGTTTGCGGAAATTGAAAAACGCAAGACAGCCGATACGCAAGACAGCTATTCCGCACAATTGCTGGCGGATTTGCCGCGCGCGGCGCGCAAGCTGGGCGAAGAAGGTGTTGAGGCCGCTATTGCCGCTTTGAGCGAAGATGATAACGGGTTCATCGGCGAAGCGGCAGATGTAATGTATCATTTGCTGGTTGTCATGGCGGCGCGCAATGTGTCGCTCGCGCAAGTGATTGATGAGTTAAAACGCCGCCAAGGTGTTTCCGGTTTGGCAGA
>CBFHPF010000180.1:0-1314 GCA_965657665.1 Alphaproteobacteria bacterium
GCAGCGAAACCGCCGCCCGTCTCGGCTTTTCGCGCCTGTCACTATCAGCCAGCCATAGTTTTTATGAAAAAGGCCAATCAAACCCAAGCAAAGTGCTGGACGAAGCCGCCGCTGCGCTCGACTGGCAAATCGGCAAGCATTGGCGCTTCACCGGTTCCATGCGTGAAAATCTTGAGGAAAGCGAAACAGTGCGCGCCGATGCCATACTGGCCTATGAAGATGATTGCACCTTACTGAGCGTCGAATTGGCGCGTGATTACAGCCGCGTGACAAACAGTAATATCGAGCCGGAAACCAGCATTAATTTCACCTTCACCCTGCGCACTATCGGGCAATAGGACGAAGAGAAAAGTTGAGAATTAGCGGCGCGCCTTGCGCTCGCGACTTTCGAAAAACGTATACACCAAACCAATGCCGCCCGAGATAGCCGTGTTTTGTTTGAATAGCGGGCTGTCTTCATTCGCCGCGCCATCATAAAACTCGGCATCCATACCGGCGAAAATACGCAATTGATCATTCACCGGAATGGACATGCCAATGCCCAGTTCGGTGCCGATATATCCGGCCTCGGCCTCATATGCCGTGCGACCGATATCAGCATCGACATATTGCTCACCGACATTATAAAAATATTCATTCAGCCGTTCGCTGCCATATAAAATCTCGACATCAAATTGAAACTCAAAAAGCCGATTGCGCTTCGACTTCAGCTCATAAACAAAAGCCGGTTCTAACAAATAACCCTGCTCGTCAAAGCTGCCGAAATCTGTAGCAATTACTGAGCGTGCACGCATTTTAATATCAAAGTGGCCGGTCCAGCGGGCGAAATCATATTGCGCCGCGTGATAAATAATTTGCGGACCAATTTCGAACAGAAAATCTAAATCCGGCATGCCTTCGCGGTCGGCATCTTCTGACGCATCCGCCGCCAGCGACGCACCAATCGACATATCCAATTCAATTTTTTCATTGGAAAAAGCCAAAGCACGCGCGCCGCTTTCCTCGCCGATGGAAAACACCTCGCCGCGATAAATCAAAAACGGCACAAACAAGCCTTGGGTTGTTTGATCATCCGCCCCGGGATAAGTCGGGCCGCTAAAACCGCCGCCGCCAATACCGGCCTCCCAAAGCGGTTCAGTCAATTCATCTGCGTTGGCGTGAAAAGGCAGCGCCATCATCACGCAAGCTGCACAGGCCGATATCGCTTTCAATTTATTCATCTTCAAACTCATATAATGGCCAGAGCCGTTTACTTATCTTCCGGATTAGCTTGCAAATCCAACTGGATATTTTGCGCAATGCCCGGCTTGCCGG
>CBFHPF010000181.1:0-1305 GCA_965657665.1 Alphaproteobacteria bacterium
GTGGCTCGACCGTCACCCGCATAAATTTGACACTCAATTCGCCGACAAAATTCTCATGCCGGGTTTTATCGACCCGCATTTGCACCCATCTATGGCGGCGGTGATTTTGCCGATGCAATTCATCACCGCGCTGGAATGGGATTTGCCGTGGGAAAAAGTACCTGCCACCAAAACCCATGATGATTATTTGGCCCGCCTGAAAGAGCTTGCCAATAATGGCGATAGCGAGCCGTTTTTTACTTGGGGCTATCATCGCAATTGGCACGGCAATGTGACCCGCAAAGAATTGGATGCCGCTTGTGCAGAGCGGCCGGTGATTGTCTGGCATCGCTCGTTTCATGAAGTGATTATGAACAGCGCGGCGATTGAGCATTTCAATCTCGACACCAATGAGGTTGGCGGGCATCCGCAAGTTAAACTCGATGAAGGGCTGTTTTATGAAAACGGCTTGCGCATCGCGATTAATGCGCTCAACCCGATTATCATGTCACCGGAAAAATTTGGCCTGGGCATGCAACGCCTGAAGCAAGTGGCGCATTTTGGCGGTCACACCACTTTGGGCGATATGGGCATCGGCATTTTCAATTTCGATATGGAATGGCAGGCCGCGCTCGGCTTTTTCGACACAGATGACACGCCGTTTCGCGTGCACTACACACCCAATGTGCTGGCACTGGCTGCCGATGGCGATTATGCCCGCGTCATTTCTGAGATTAAGCAATATCCCGAGCGCAATACTGACAAGCTGTTTTTCTCGGACCACGCCAAGCTGTTCACCGATGGCGCGTTTTTCTCGCAGCTGATGATGGTCGGCGCGCCGGGCTATCTCGACGGGCATGAGGGCGAATGGCTGATGGTGCCGGAGCGGTTTGAGGAAGCGGCGCGCATGCTGTGGCACGACGGCTTTAAAATTCACGTGCATTGCACCGGCGATATGGGGCTGGAACTGGCGCTGGATGTGCTGGAGAAACTGCAGAACGAGAAGCCGCGCTTCAATCACCGCTTTACCATTGAGCATTTCGGCCTGTCGACGCCTGAACAAGTGCGCCGTATGGCTGACCTTGGCGCGATTGCCTCAGCCAATGTGTATTATCTGCATGAGCTGAGCGCGATTTATGCGCGAGATGGCATTGGCGCAGAGCGGGCGCATAATATGGCGCGGCTTGGCACGTTGAAGCGGCACAATATCCCCTTCGCCGTGCATAGCGATTACACCATGGCACCGGCGCTGCCGCTCAACTCGGCATGGGTGGCGGCGACGCGCGAAAACGAGGCGGGCGACATTGTCGGGGCGCATGAAATTGT
>CBFHPF010000182.1:0-1202 GCA_965657665.1 Alphaproteobacteria bacterium
GCGATGGCGGCTTGCACATTATGCCAGCTTGTTTCCGCCTCGCCTGTATCCATTGGCTGCAAATAAAAATGTTCGAAATCCAGCTCGGCAAATTGGTCGGGCGATAATTCATCTTGCGGATAAACGAATTTCAATTCGTGGCCGCGCGTTTGCGTCAGCTCTGATTGCGGCTTTGGCGATACGCAAATCCAATCGACGCCTTTGGGCACATCCAGCGTGCCATTGGTCTCAACCGCACACTCAAAATTGCGCGCATGCAAAGCGGTCAGCAATGCCGTGTCGAGTTGCAGGCACGGCTCGCCGCCGGTAAACACCACATAGGCATCCGGCCCGATAGGGTCTTCCGGCCAAAAGGCAGCAATCGCATCGGCCAATGCCTCGGCATCGGCAAATTTGCCGCCGTTCTGACCGTCTGTGCCGACGAAATCCGTATCGCAAAAACTGCATTGCGCAGTGGCGCGGTCTTCTTCGCGGCCGGACCATAAATTGCAGCCGCTAAAGCGACAAAACACTGCCGGACGACCGGCTTGTGCGCCTTCGCCTTGCAGGGTGAAAAACATTTCTTTGACGCTGTAAGTCATTGAGAATTCCATTTTTCAAAACCGGCAGCGCGCAATTCGCATGCCGGACAATCATTACATCCATAACCCCAAGCATGGCGTGCGCTGCGGTCGCCGCGATAGCAGGTATGGCTATGCTCAATGGTCACGTCAACCAGCGCATCGCCGCCCAGCCTATGCGCCAGCGCCCAAGTCTCGGCCTTGTCGATATGCATGAGCGGCGTATCAATGTGGATATCGCTTTCCATGCCTTTATTGATGGAGGCTTCGAGGGCATCCAGCGTGTCGCGGCGGCAATCGGGATAGCCGGAATAATCGGTCTCGCACATGCCGCCAACCAGCACACCAAGCCCGCGCCGATAAGCCAAAGCCGCGCCATAGGTGAGAAACAAGAGATTGCGCCCGGGCACAAAAGTTGATGGCAGATTATTTTCCATCATCTTAATCTCACCGTCTCCGATTAAGGCAGTGCCGCCAATCTCGGCCAAAGCGGGCAGGGCCAGTGTGTGGTCATCGCCGAGCTTGTTGCCCCAATTATGCAGCTTGCTCATTTCAGCGCGCAAAGTGGCGCGGCATTCAAGCTCGACTTTATGGGTTTGCCCATAGTCAAAACCCAGCGTTTCCACATGGGCGAAATTGTCC
>CBFHPF010000183.1:0-1174 GCA_965657665.1 Alphaproteobacteria bacterium
GTCGCGTGATGGCATGTGTGCCTCTCGTTCCTATGCTTAATTAACAAGCGTGTGCAGGATAATATCAAACCGGCAATGGGTCGTCTCTTAAAAAAAATTCCCGAAAAATTTTGTAAATCTGCCTAGGCGATTTGCCGGTCGGCTGATAGATTGAACGCAACGTATGAAACCGCTCCGGCTCGTAAGGGTCGGCTGGGAAAGATAAATGCTAGATAAAGATGCCCCTAAAACGCAGGCTGACGAAGCCCGCAATGATGGCGAGAGAAAGCCGCGTCGCGGTCATAAATCGCGCCGTTGGGGCAACTTTCGCCGTCGCCGTTCGCGGCTTTATGCAGCGGTTGATTTGGGCACAAATAATTGTCGCCTGTTGATTGTTGAGCGTTCCGGCGAAGAAAACTTCCGGGTCCGCGATAGCTTCACGCGCATTGTGCGATTGGGTGAGGGGCTTGAAGGCTCGGGCCGCCTGTCTGATGAAGCGATGGACCGCACGATTGCCGCGCTGCGCATTTGCGCCAGCAAAATTCGCAAAGCCGATGTGGCGCGTATGCGATGCGTTGCGACAGAAGCGTGTCGCGGAGCCGAAAACGGCGAAGAGTTTATCAAGCGGGTGAAAAAAGAGACCGGTCTTAACTTGGAAATTATCGACGGACAGGCCGAGGCCGAATTGGCCGCGATTGGCTGTGGTTCGCTATTCGACCGCCATGTTGACGATATTATTTTATTTGATATTGGCGGCGGTAGCACCGAAATCAGCCGCATGTCGCGGCAAGAGCACGGCTTTTTTCGCCAGATTGATAGCGATAGCGTGCCGCTTGGCGTGGTGCGTTTATCAGAGCGTCATGCAGGGGCGGGGCCGCGTGAGCATGGTTATGACGGCATGCTGGCTGAGAGCGAAGACCGCTTGCGCGATTTTATGGAACGGCAAAGCGATATGACCGATATGAGCAGGGTGCAAATTATTGGCACATCCGGCACAGTGACGACATTGGCTGCCGTGCAATTGGGCTTGGCGCGCTATGACCGCAATGTGGTGGATGGCTGTACGATTTCGGCCGGTGACATTAGCGATGTTATCGGCAAATTGCGCCAAATGAGCCGCGATGAATTGGCCGAAAATCCGTGCATTGGCAAGCAACGTGCCGATTTGGTGTTGTCGGGCTGTGCGGTGCTGGAT